>CBFHPC010000057.1:0-12807 GCA_965657655.1 Henriciella sp. | reverse complement strand
GACTGCTTCCCAGACATTAGAAACTGATCGATAAAGAGCAAGGCCGCACCGACAGAAATTGCGGTATCGGCCACATTAAAAACCCAGACGAAGTAAATTTCCGAGAAATCCAGAAAATCGACCACAGCCCCAAACCGGATTCGATCAATTAAATTGCCGAGCGCACCGCCAACCACTAGCAATAAACCGGTAAAAGTCAGCTTGCGTTCGGCGCTTAACAACCAGATCGTAAATCCGATCGCGATGGCCAAGGTCAATCCAACCAGTACCCACCGCATAACACCTTCCGATTGCAGCGTCCCAAAACTTACACCACGATTCCAGACCATCGACAGATCAAAAAACGGGGACACCTCGATCCGGCCGCACATCACGGTTCTGTCAAGGCAGTCGAGTGCCCTGAATGCCGGCGTCGACAGAACCAGATACTTGCTGATCTGATCAAGCAGGACGACAAGTGGAATGGCGCCCATTAGCATGTACCGAACCCGCTGCGTCATGCCATTCCCCTTATCTCGCGAACTGCTTGCGCATCGCGGTAGGTAATATCGGGAAAGTCCGGATCGCTGGCACCAGGGTCAAAATACTTCCACGACCGTGCACATTTAACCCCGCTTGCCTGCGCCGGTATAACCGACACGTCAGTCTCGTCTTCGAGCATGAACCCGCCCTCAGGCGCGGGACCAACAATAAGGCTAGCGGCAGAGGTAATGAAAATATCTTCGGCAACCTCGTTTTCGAATGCCTGTAGCAACGTTTCATCCGCAACATAGACCTGCGGGGCGGCTTCCAGCGAGGAGCGGATGCGTTTTTCGCGGCGTTCGACCTCGATTGCGCCAGTCACAACCCGCCGAACTCTGAAAATACGTTGCCAGCGCTCGGCTAAAGCCTCATCATTCCAAAGGTCTGGTGTATCGGGGAACTGCAGCAGGTGCACACTGTCGGCCTGCGCGGCAAACGGACTGATCAGATAGGCCTCTTCAGTTGTGAACGGCATGATCGGGGCCAGCCAGACCAGTAAGCGATGCAACAATTCGTACATTACGGTACGATTGGCCCGCCGGCGCAGATCGCTTGGTGCGTCACAATACAGACTGTCCTTACGGATATCGAAATAAATAGCCGACAAATCAACCGCACAGAAATTCAGTATCGCGGCCATGATCCGTTTGAAATCATGGCTCTCATAGGCGCTGCGGACAATCCCATCCAGCTCGTTCACCCGATGCAAAATATAACGCTCCAGAGACGGCATCTGGTCAACCGAAACCCCTTCTTTAGCAGGCTCATAATCCGCCAGTGCGCCGAGCAGATATCTTAGTGTATTGCGCAAACGTCGATAACTTTCGACCGATCCTTTGATAATCTCGTCAGAGATTCTGAGATCCTCGGTATAATCCGAACTTGCTGTCCACAGACGTAATATTTCAATGCCGTACTGATTGGCGAAGCTTTCCGGCTCAATTGTATTGCCGAGAGACTTCGACATTTTCTTGCCTTCGGCATCAACAATCATGCCGTGTGTGACGACTTGCCGGAACGGCGCCCGACCGCGGGTTGCACAATTCTCGAGAAGCGAACTTTGAAACCAGCCGCGATGCTGATCGCTGCCTTCGAGATAGACATCTGCCTGCCCGGTCTGCTCGTCAACAATACCGCGATCTCTGAGCGCAAATGCATGCGTGGTTCCGCTATCAAACCAGACATCGAGGACATCATTGACCTTGGTCCAGCCGGTCGGGTCAGCAACGCCGTCCAGGAACGTCGCGACATCGGCACTGAACCAGGCTTCAACCCCCTCAGATTTAATTGCGTCGAGAATGCGAGTATTGACCAGATCGGCATCCGCTTCCGACAGATAGACCGTATGTGGCTGCCCGTCCGGACTGACCAGTAGCGTGATTGGCACACCCCAATTGCGTTGTCTCGATATCAACCAGTCGGGGCGGTCAGCCACCATTGCATTGATACGGTTGCGCCCGGTCGCCGGCACGAAACTTGTCTGTTCGATACCCTGCATGGCGAGATCCCGCAGCGTTTCACCATCCTTGCCGGGGATATCCATGGCAATAAACCATTGCGGCGTGGCCCGCCGGATAACAGGTGCTTTTGAGCGCCAGGAATGGGCGTCGCGAAGGGTTGCGATACCGCGTGCCAGTAACCCGCCACCTTCGGCCAGCAACCGGATAACTTCGGCCCCGGCCTTACCAGGCTGGCCGCGTTTCTTGCCTGACGTTCTTATAATATCCAGCCCTTTAAGGGGATCCGGGACATCGTCGGTATAGCAGCCATCCACATCTACAATATCGCGGATTTCGCTGGCATTACGCCCGCTCGAGAGAAATGCAAAGAAATCATCATCTCCGTGTGCCGGCGCAGTATGAACAAAACCCGTACCAGCATCATCGGTCACATGTCCGGCGCTAATCGTTACGACATCATGCGACCAGAACGGATCCAGCCCCGATAATGGATGTTTCAGGCTCCAGCCTGTCGGATCGAAATCACCCAATCGTTTAAGCGCGCTTATTTTCGCTGACTCGGCAATTGTATGGGCCAGACGATCTGCAAAAATTAGCTTCTCGCCGGGTTTGGCATAAGGCTGGTAGCCTAGCTCCTGCTCTGACATCACCGCCTCAACGGCATAGACCCCATACGAGATGTCAGGGCTGAAGCAGACGGCCTGATTGGCCGGGATGGTCCATGGCGTCGTCGTCCAGATAACAATGCTTGCATCCTCAAGCAGGTCGGCTGGCGCGGCACCGTTTTGATGATCGAGATGGAACCGGGCCCAGATTGTCGACACCTTCCGGTCCATATATTCAACCTCGGCCTCCGCCAGCGCGGTCCGCTCGACAGGTGACCACATGACTGGTTTGGCGCCGCGCATCAGACGCCCGCCCATCGCGACATCGAGAAACTCGCGTACGATTGCCGCCTCGGATTCAAAATTCATCGTCAGGTATGGATCATCCCATTCCCCTTCGACCCCGCAGCGACGAAAGCCCTGCTTTTGAACATTGATCCATTTGGCGGCATAGTCGCGGCAGGCCCGGCGAAACTCGTCACCCGGGACGTCATCCTTATTGCGTCCTTTCGACCGGAATTCCTCTTCAACCTTCCATTCGATCGGCAAGCCGTGACAGTCCCACCCCGGAAGATAGGACGCATCAAATCCTCGCATCTGGTGATTACGGATAATGATATCTTTGAGAATTTTATTCATGGCCGTCCCGAGATGGATCGGCCCATTTGCGTAGGGCGGCCCATCATGCAGGATAAAAGGCGGCGCCTTGCGTGTGGCGGCGTCCTGGCGCATCGCCTTATACAGGCCCATTTCGTCCCAGCGCCGGATCCATTCCGGCTCCGCCTTCGGTAGCCCGCCGCGCATCGGAAAATCCGTTTTTGGCAGGAATAATGTATCCTTATAGTCTTTTTTTGCTTCAGCTGCGTTTTCGGACATCTGCTCGTCTCTGAATTTGTTGTTTTGCATATTTGTAAGAAGAAAACACCCGGCCGCGCCGACTATCCATCATCACGCAACCGGGCCACTAATTCGGGCATCGATATATAAGATACAAATCATGATGCGAGCGACTTAGCAGAGCCCCTGACCCGTGTCACCTTCTAAGCCCGAGCGCTCTGCGCTAAACGCGTTTTAGCCGCTACGACATCCTTATCCATCTGCACGACCATCTCATCTAGCGTGTCGAAGGCGAGCTCCGGCCTTAGATAATGCACCATCGCCACGTCAATATGACGACCATACAAGTCACCCTCAAAGTCAAAGATGAAGGCTTCAAGCAGCGGGTCTCTCAGACCGGTTGTCGGTGTCCGTCCGAAATTCGCGACGCCGTCCAGCCATGCCCCCTCGCCGTCAATACGAACACGAACCGCATAGACCCCGTGTCGCGGATGCAGCAGCTCACCGAGATGCAGATTAGCAGTCGGAAAGCCGATCGTGCGTCCACGTTTCTCGCCATGCTCGACGAGCCCGTCAATCACCCAGTCATGCCCGAGAATATCACGTGCTCGCTCTGGTTCGCCGGCAATCAGGGCTTCGCGAATGGCTGTCGACGACGCTTTTGCGCCAAGCGCCTCGATTTTTTCGACAATTGTAACACCAAAGCCGATAGCCCGCCCAAGCGAAGCCAGCCGACTGGCATCTCCCATTCGGCCCCGGCCAAACCGAAAGTCGAAGCCGACCGTGACGTGCTGTGCACCAAGCCCGTCGAACAAAACATCCCGGGCAAATATTTCATCGGTCATCGCCGCCATATCTGCGTTGAACGGCAGTTCGTAAATGGCATGAGCCCCAAGCTCGGCAAGTTTTGTATTACGCTGTGTCGGCCGGTAAAGGCGAAAAGGCGGATCATCAGGACGGAAATAAGCGCGCGGCGGTGGCTCGAATGTCGCCACACCCAGCTCGACACCGGGAAGCGCGGCCCGCGCCGCCTCGATGACAGCTCTATGCCCGGCGTGCACGCCATCAAAATTACCCAGCGCAACCGATAAATTGCGCGCATTTGCAGGAACATTCCGATAGTGAGCCGTTACAGTCATATCACGTCGCCACTATGATTTAGTATCCCGGCTTGGCACCATGACAACCGCTTCACCGGTAATCGCGGCCTTGCCGTCAACCTTACAGGAAACCGCTAGTGTCACTTTATTTCCCCGCGCCTGCAGCGCCGATACCTCGGCCCGCACAATCACCTTTGAACCGATAAAGACCGGGCGCTTAAACCGCATGGAAAACCCGGTAAACACCGCGCCGGGCCCTGGCAAATGATTGCCCAAAATGCCGGAAATATAACTGGCTGTAAGCGCACCATGCGCAATTCGTGCCCCGAACACGGTATCTTTGGCGTATTCAGCATCCATGTGCAGCGGGTTCCGGTCGCCGGAGACTTCTGCGAACAGATCAATATCCTTTTCGGTGATCATATGTTCGCTTTCATGGCTCATGCCAATCTCAAGGTCTTCGAATTTGTAGCCATCTTTCACAGCCATTAACTAAGCCTCCTTAAAAGCTTTCAATTGATTGCGACCCGTGACAGGTCCAGAACCCCACTACCAGACTAGCGCAGGCATAGCCCATCGCGCGCTTGTTTGGTAGGTATATAAAAGGGCGTTTACTTCGGATGCGAAGTCCAGGCCGTGCTGGCTTAGCCCTGTCCCGACATAGAGCCCGTCATAACCTCGATTTACAGCGCCCCGCATATCCGTCGCCGGACTGTCACCAATACATAGTATGCGATTATCCCGGCTCTGGACACCAAGCGCACCTAGTCTCGCAAGCGCCAGATCGTAAATGCCGTTATATGGTTTCCCGGGATATATAACTTTGCCGGACTCTTCTTCAAAAACTTCCGCTAGCGCCCCGGCACACCAATGCAGCGTATCGCCAATTCGGACCTGCTTGTCAGGATTGGCGCATATCATTGTCATACCGCGGTCAGCCGCCTGCGCGAGACGCTCGCGATAGGCTTCGGGTTCGTCATCGATCTGATCTTCAAGGCCGATGCACAGAATCGTATCTGACGAATCCGGCCCCGCAAACTGCAAATCGAGCCCCTCATACAGAAATTGGTCATGCTCCCATCCCCCATCAGCCCCCAGCTTCCAGAATATTTCGTGACGACGCTCGGACAATATCTGGCGCGTCGCATCGCCGGAGGAGACACAATCATCGAAAGCCTCCGGAGGTATTCCAAGTGGATCAAAATATTGCACCACTTGAGACTTAGGCACCGGCGCATTGGTAATCAGAACAACGGCGCCCCCCATCTCACGGAACCGGACCAGCGCCTCACACGCCTGAGAGAATGCCTGCTGCCCATTATGGATTACACCCCACACATCGCAGAGGATCACATCATAATTATCGGCAATCATTTCCAAGCCGACCGGAAAAGAAGTTTTCGTCATCCAGCCGGACTAAGACGCCCGGGCCGCCGGGTCAATTAGGGTTATGTTGCTCACGGTGACGGATCATGAGACGTCGCGATCAGCGCGTTTGCGCCTTGCTTAGGAAAGCTCGCTTTGTTCTTCGGTCCTGGTCACATAGACCCCCTCCAGCACGTCAGCCGTTTCCCGCGCCTCATCGAGCACACCCTCAAACAAGGAGAGCGAGGTCTCAGCATTTTCGGCATCGCTGTCGCCTGCCAAGCCATCAATCATGTCGAGACTTTGAATGAAGCTGCGCCGGCTTTTTTGACCTGTAATCAGAGCACTTTCAAAACTGATGATCGATGCTCGTAGCTGATCCGGCGGCACACCTTCGGTTTGCGATAACATCTGGGCCTCACCAATCACGATTTGCAGACCGTCACGCGCACGATCAATATCGCGGGCCACCTGCAGGTACAGCGCATCTGCATCATTGCCGACAAAATCTAGCGTCGACGTATAATCATCAGGCGCCGCTGCCTGTTGCGGTGCCCCGTCCATTAGAACACGTGCGAAGTCGAATAGCCCCTGCGCAGGTGCCACCCAGCCGGCTGATACTGCTCGCCGGTTATAAGCGTCACAAACCTCCACAAGACGGGTCTGGCTCGGCGCAAAATTGGACTCGACCATAATTTTTGCAGGCACCATTGAAACAGTGGCGCAGGCTGATAGCAAGGTCACGCTCAACAGAGATATACAAAAGCTTCTTATATTCATGGTCATAAAAGACATCCAGAACGGTCGGGCATTTCTCCCAACACTCATACAGCTGTTAAAAAACTCGTCCATACCCTTTATTCGTAATGTATTTCACAATACCTGAGTATGAGATGAATAAAGGATCCCGATGCTCAAATTATATCCACCAATAAATCTCCGGCGCAGTGGTCATCTGCAAGTTAGCGAACTGCACAGGATATACTGGGAAGAATCGGGCAATCCCGACGGGATACCGGTCATCGCGCTGCATGGCGGACCGGGCGGCGGATCCAGCCCGGAAATGCGCCGGTTCTTCGATCCGCAAATCTATCGGATTATTCTCATGGACCAGCGCGGGTGTGGGAAATCCTCACCGCATTCGGAACTCGACGGCAACACGACCTGGGATCTCGTCGAAGATATCGAGAAAGTCCGTGACATTTTAAGTATCGATAAATGGGTTGTTTTCGGGGGCTCATGGGGGTCGACACTCGCCCTGTCCTATGCGGTCACACATACAGAACGGACAATGGGGTTAATACTCAGAGGTATCTTTCTCATTACCCGGTCCGAGATCCAGTGGTTCTATCAGTCCGGCGCCAGCCGCCTGTTTCCAGATGCCTATGATAGATATGTTCAGCCCATCCCCGAAGACGAACGGCATGATCTGCTCAAGGCGTTTCATCGTCGTCTGACTGGTGAGGACTATGCCGAACGGATCCGCGCGGCCAAAGCCTGGGCGTGCTGGGAGGGCGAGACAATCACAATTGACGGACCGGTCAGCAAACCAAAACGGTTTGAAGAAGAAAGTTTCGCCGATGCCTTTGCGCGGATCGAGTGCCACTATTTTGTAAATGAGGGCTTTTTCCCGAAAGATGGCTGGCTACTGGAGCAAGCAGCCGAAAAACTTGGCGAGATGCCGGGCATTATTGTGCATGGACGCTATGATGTCGTGACGCCACTCTCGTCGGCATGGGCCCTTAAAAAAGCCTGGCCAAAAGCCGATTTGCACATTGTCAGCAATGCCGGCCATTCAAGCCTTGAACCCGGTATCGTCGATAAACTTATTCGCGCAACCCGCCAGTTTGGTCGGGAGCTCGCCTAGGTTTTACCACTAAACGAGTCCGAAGCGTTGACCAAAAAATTTGCCCGCGCGTTTTGCCGGGCCTTGTCCTTAATTTTGCTTGGCCCCGACCTCTGCGCCTCGCAAGCGCGCTATGAACGGGGCAAAATGAGCGCCCAGAAAACGAACGCGCAACCAAATTGCAGACCCTGTATCCCGGGCCCGGCCGGTCACTACTGAACCGGCAATTCATCATCAGGCCGCCAATGCCGTCCGGATTTAGCTGTTTGGCCCGAGAAACGCCTGCAGAACACCGGGAAGGTTCACACCATATTGGTCCTGGATTTTATCAAGAAATCCGAACAACAGCACCACCGCAATGAAGACCGGCACCATCCAACGTATCGCAAAACGCCAGAGCGACATAAACAGACCCTCGTCAATTTCGGACTGAAAGCTCTGTCTTGGCAAAACCCAGCCGGCAAAAATGGCGATCAACAAGCCGCCAAGCGGCAATAGAAGCCCTTCAGTCATAAAGTCGACAAAGTCGAGATATTCGGTGGTCAGCGTTCCATTCGAATAATTGGAAGAGGAAACATAGCCGGCGCCGATCATGAACAAAACAAAGCCGATGCCAACCGACGCGCCAATCCGGGTAACGCCGTGACGCTCTTCCAACCATGACACCGACACTTCCATCAAAGAAATCGACGATGTTAACGCCGCAAACAGGGCCAAAGCAAAGAAGACGGTTGCAAACATCGCCCCGCCGGCAATCGATCCGAACGCGACTGGCATAGACACAAAGAACAAGCCAGGTCCACCGGCGGGATCAAGCCCCGCTGCGAAGACAATCGGGAACACGGCAAAACCGGCAATCAGCGCGACCAGCGTGTCTGCCCCGACAATCAGTCCGGATGAACGCGGGATGTTGGTATCCCGGGACAGATAGGCACCATAAGTCACCATCAGGCCAACACCGACGCCGATAGAGAAAAAGGCCTGACCGAGCGCCGACAAGAACGTCTTGAACCCGACATCTTCCCATTTCGGCTCGAACAGGAAGGCCGCTGTTTTTGCAAAATCGCCATTCATAACGGAGTAAATAACAATGCCGACCAGCATGAAGAAAAATGCCGGCATCAAGATTGTCGCAGCGCGCTCGATACCCGCCTTTACACCCCGCCCAACAATTAGAATGTTTGCACTTATGAACAGGAAAAGAAGCGACATCATATAGAACCGGTTCGATACTGTCCGGCCAAAATTATCGAATGATTCCTCGGCTGTGATCTCGCTGAATACACCTTGCGCGGCCTGCAGCATGAACGCCAGAATCCAGACGGAAATGACCATGTAGAAGGTCAGGATGAAGAATGCGGTCATCGATCCGACCCATGTCGCAATGCCCCAATACTGACTGCGTCCGGCCTCCTTTGCCATGGTCTGAACACCTTCAATCGCCGACATGCCGGACTTCCGTCCGATGGAATATTCGGCAACGAGAAGCGGCAAGCCAATCGCAAGCACGCAGACCAGATAAATCGCGATAAAGGCGCCACCGCCATTCTCGCCGGCCGTATAAGGAAAGCGCCAGAAATTACCGAGCCCGACCGAGGACCCGATCGCGGCCATGATAAACCCAAAACGTGACCCCCACGTCTCTGTTTTGCGTTCTATAGCATCCATTATCGAAGTCTCCAGAATAAGTTAGGCTGTTGCGACCTTACTTACCGGGTTCTGAAAAGCAATCAACACAAGCGCGACGGGACGCCCATATCATGCATTGTTCAAAACCTCGTCCTTGGACAAGTGGACCGCACATACAAGACCGAAACAAATCGCGGTCGTGAGCATCACCGTACCGCCATATGACAGAAGCGGCAGCGGCACCCCGACAACCGGCAACAAACCGAGCACCATTGCAACATTGAAGAAAATATAAAAGCTAATCGTCGCCATGGCGCCAAAGACGGCGAATTGACCGAACAAACTCGACGACCGCAGACCAATTAGCATCCCCAGTCCCAGTATCAGCATCCACATCAGCAACACAGCCGTCGTCGTCACAAAGCCAAATTCCTCGGCCAACACCGTCAAAATGAAATCCGTATGCTGTTCTGGGATATAATCCAGCTGCGCCTGTATGCCCTGCATATAGCCCTTACCAAACATGCCACCCGACCCAATCGCAATCCGTGCCTGTTCGATCTGGTATCCGTCATCCATGACATTAACCGTCTGCCCGGTCAGTTGCGCCAGATATGTATCAACGCGTTCGCGCTGATAATCTTTCAGAACAAGCACATAGACGGTTGGAACCGAGGCGATCGCCAGAATGGCAACTGTCAGAATAACCCGCTTATATTGGCCAGCCAGAAAAATCAGCACACCGCCCGATGCTATGAGCGCAAGTGTGGTTCCAAAATCAGGTTGTCGGAAGATCAACATCGCGGGAACCAGGATCAATAACAAGGCTGGCAGATGGATATAAAATCCCCCTGAAAAATCATGCCATCGTTTATGGTAATACGCCGCGAGCGCGAGCGTCAGTGTAACTTTCATAAATTCGGATGGCTGGATGCGGGTGAAACCGATATTAAGCCAACGCTCGGCGCCGCCGCCCGACGAACCAAAAAGATCAACCAGTATGAGCATAAAGAGAGTCGCAAAATAGGCCGGCCACGCCAGATACAACCAGAGACGCAGTGGAAACAGTGCCGCCGCAATCAGGACAATAAAGGCGACAACCAGCCGGACCGCCTGACGCAATGGCAGACCCGCCTCCTGGGGGTTGGTGAATGTCGATGAGTACAGAACAACCAAGCCGATCACCGACATCGCACATAGCAGCAATATCAGCCCCCACGGCAATTCAGACACCTGTCTTACAAAACTTCTCCGCGAAAAACTAAGCGAACTTGCCATGCTTACACGACCCCATCATCAGATTCGGCGGCGCCGGAAAAAGATGCATCCATATAGGTGGCCTGCCGCGCCGAATCCATTTTCAGCGCCGCAGATAATATATCCCGGGCAATCGGTGCCGCTTTCGTCGATCCGCCCTCGCCATGTTCGACGATAACCGAAATCGCATATTTCGGCGCATCATGCGGCGCATAGGCGACAAACAGAGCATGATCGCGCAAACGACGCTCGAGTTCCTCTCCCCCTAGAATGCCACTGCGCCGCTCGGCTGCAGATATCCGCCGGACCTGGGCCGTTCCGGTCTTGCCCGCCATCCGCAAACCGTCAATGCCGAGATCACCAGACGCTAGAGCTGTCCCGCCTGCTTCCGATGTGACCGCAAACATGCTAGCCTTGACGCGCTCCATAATTGCCGGATCAATGGCGCGCATGTCCGGAACCGATGCCTCGACATCGGGACCAACCCCGATAATTCTGGGATTAACGCTACGTCCCGTCGTGGCGATCCGGGCCGTCATGATGGCCAATTGAAGTGGCGATGCCGACAGCTGACCCTGTCCGATACCGACATTGAGCGTTTCGCCCCGATACCATGGCTGGCCCGTTCTGTTGCGTTTCCACGCATTATTCGGAACGGTCCCGGCGCGACCGCCTGTCAGTCCGAGCTCCCAGTCACGACCAAGTCCGAATTCTTCGGCCAGGGATGCAATCTTTTCAATACCAATCCGTTTGGCCATTTCATAGAAATACACATCACACGACCCCTTCATCGCATCGTGCAAATTAACCGGACCATGTCCATTTCGACGCCAGCAATGCCAGGTATTGTTTCCGAATTTGTATTGCCCATTGCAGGTCACGCGCTCATCGGGCGTCGTGACACCACTTTCGAGCGCCGCAATGCCGACAATCATCTTGAAAGTCGACCCCGGCGGATAGGTTCCGTCATAGGCCTTGTGGTAAAGCGGCGAGCGGTCATTATTACGCAGCAAATCATAGTCTGACTGCGATATTCCATTCACAAAATCATTCGGATCAAATGCCGGGGTCGAAACGAAGGCGAGGATATCCCCGCTCATAACATCCATCACAACGGCGGCCCCGCTTTCCTCGCCAAACCGGTCGATTGTGATTTTCTGGAGGTCGGCGTCGACAGTAAGTGATAAGTCTTTGCCCGGTTTCGGGGCCAGATCTTCGCTAGGTAATTCTCGGATGATCCGTCCGGCGGCATTTGTTTCCAGACGCCGGAACCCCGCCTCACCACGCAAATATGACTCCGCTCGCGCCTCGACGCCAAGCCGACCAACGCGCATATCGCGATGCAATAGCAGCCCCGATACATCCCTATAAGCCTGCTCAAACGCCCGTAACTCAGCGCTGTTATCTGCATGGTTCTGATAAAATTCGGCGCGCTGGGAACTTGAAAATCTTATCCTGGCAAAATCGGAGGCAAGCTCACGCTCAAGTGCCAGTGGCCTAGTCGACGACAAACTCTCAAACGCCTCATTAAAAATATAGTCGCCATTAGCTTTCCCGACATATCCTAGCACATGTGCAAAATCCCGCCCGCGAGGATATGATCTTGTCGGGGCCATCTCGACCAGCAAACCGGGCAGTTCCGGCGTAACCAGAGACAGGGTGGCAAATTCCTCGTAAGATAATTCCGACGCAACGATCACAGGACGAAACGAGGCTTGACGCTGCGTCTCCTCGATAATCGCCTCCTGTTTTTCCTTCGACAGATCGATATATTGCGCAACCTGCTTCAGAACCGCAACGACGTCACCGGCCTGCTCACGGACGATCGAGACCCGGCCCGCTCGCCGGTGCGTAGCCAGAGGCCGGCCAAAACGGTCAAGAATGCGCCCGCGTCGGGCCGGCGCAAGCTCGAGCTTCACCCCGTTCTCAGCCGCGGCGAGTTCGTAGCGTTCCCGATCCAGAACCTGGAGCTGGAACAATCTTGCAATCAGGCCAGAAAACATGGCGGCGCCAACCCCGCCCGCCACCAGAGCGCGACGGGTAAACATGGCATCGACGGGTCTGGAATTCGTCATAAGACAGTCCGCGCAGTTTGATCCTGATTAACATCAATATTGAATATCGGTGCGATAAAAAACTGCAAAAAAGCGGTCGTCAGAAACGAGAAAAATATCGGAACGATCCGG
>CBFHPC010000056.1:12743-13007 GCA_965657655.1 Henriciella sp. | reverse complement strand
TTTTTTATAATCTGAGCGACGCCCCAGCATGCCGCGGAAGCGTTTCGTCTTGCCCTTGACCAGCACAGTGTTCACTTTGGTCACATCGACCTTGAACAGCGACTCGACCGCCTCTTTAATCATTGGCTTGGTCGCCGTCAGCGGCACTTGAAACATTACTTTGTTCTCTTCAGCCAGCAGAGTGGATTTCTCTGTAATGATCGGCGCGAGCAGCGTGTCGTAGTTTTGCGGCTTGATATCAGCCATGTTTAGGCCTCCCCGTTC
>CBFHPC010000056.1:0-12733 GCA_965657655.1 Henriciella sp. | reverse complement strand
AGCGGGCCTCGATACCTTCGAGCGCATCCTTCGTAATCACCAGCTTGTTGCGGCGCAGAACGTCATACACGTTCAGACCTGCCACCGGCAGCACATCGACATTCGGGATGTTGCGGGCAGCACGACGGAAGTTCTCGTCGACATTCACACCGGCAATGACAAGCGCGTTGTTAAGACCGAGCGCCGCGAGATTATCGGCCAGTACACGGGTCTTAGGCTCGGCAAGTTCAGCCTTGTCGAGAACGACAACCGCATCATCACGAATTTTCGAAGACAATGCGTGGGCCAGCGCCAGCTGACGGACCTTTTTTGGCAGACTATGCGCATGCGAGCGAACCCGCGGGCCGTGGGCCACACCACCACCGACAAAGATCGGCGCATTCTTCGACCCGTGACGTGCGCCGCCTGAGCCTTTCTGGCGAACATATTTCTTGGTGGTAACAGAAACCTCTGAACGCGACTGTGTCTTGTGCGTACCAGCCTGGCGCTTTGCCAGCTGCCAGCGAACAGTGCGCTGAAGAATATCGCCGCGGATCTCTTCGATACCGAAAATGGCGTCATCAAGCTTGGCCTTGCCAGCCGCTTTACCCGCCAGTGTTTTGACTGAAACTTCCATTATTCAGCACCCTCATTCTTTTCGGCAGCCTTGAACGAACCGGCTGCTGGCGCGTCGGCGTGCAACGCCTTTTTCACCGCATCGCGAACTTCGACAAAACAGCCTTCATGTCCGGGGATCGCACCTTTGACCAAAACCAGACCGCGCTCGGTATCAGTACGAACAACTTCCAAATTTTGGACCGTCACACGCTCAACGCCGTAATGACCCGCCATTTTTTTGCCTTTAAAGACTTTACCAGGATCCTGGCACTGCCCTGTCGAACCATGCGCACGGTGGGAAATCGAGACACCGTGCGTCGCACGCATACCACCGAAATTCCAGCGCTTCATCGCACCGGCAAAACCCTTACCAAGTGTCAGACCGGCAATATCGACTTTTTGACCGGGAACAAAATGGTCTGCCGACACATATGAACCGGCGGCTGGAAGTTCGAAATCTTCTTTGACGCGGAACTCAACGACTTTTGCTTTCGGCGCAACACCGGCGGCGGCGAATTGCTCGCGCTGCGCTTTTGCTGTGCGTTTTGCCTTCTTCGCACCGGCCCCGAGCACAACCGCCCGGTAACCATCATTGCGAGTCGTTTCCCCACCTTTTTTTGTCTTCACTGTCCGGTCTTCATCCGTCCGGTGACCGACGACCTGACAATCATCAAGCGCCAATACCGTGACCGGGACGTGCTGGCCGGCTTCAGTGAAAATTCTTGTCATGCCGAGCTTGCGCGCGACGACCCCTGAACGCTGTGCTGGAAGAGCCATTAGCGCGCCCCCTCAAGTTTGATCTCGATGCCAACACCGGCCGACAGATCAAGCTTCATCAACGCATCGACTGTTTGCGGCGTCGGATCGACTATATCCAATATCCGCTTGTGCGTCCGAATTTCGAATTGCTCACGCGATTTCTTATCAACGTGCGGGGACCGGTTAACCGTAAAACGCTCGATCCGTGTCGGCAGAGGAATCGGACCGCGAACATCAGCGCCGGTGCGCTTTGCAGTCGAAACGATTTCCTGCGCTGAAAGATCCAGCGCCCGGTGATCAAAAGCCTTGAGCCTGATCCGTATGTTTTGTTTTTCCATCTCGCGATGTCCATCCAATTGAAGCCACAACGCCCCAGCCTATCCAAGGATAAGCCGCGACACGAGGAGAGCCAAAATGTTCGTTTCGGTTGCCAGCGTCTGCCAATCGGCACAGCCTGACGTCCAAGCGGATCGAACTAAGTCATGAATCGGGTCCCGTCAACCGTTGTCTATGCGGATTCTGCGCCGACCTCCGCAATTTCAATATTATTCGCCCACCATGCAAAAAGGGCAGCGCGAACGCTGCCCTTTCTAAATTTCGTTTCGCGTGAAACGCCTAGAAGCTACGGCCGATCCGAAGTGTCACGCCGGACCCTTCAATATCACCGAATTCGGCATGGCCATCGAGCTCGACATTCCAGCCCATTCCAAACGAGCGGCTAACACCGGCCTCGACTGCAACGAGATCACCAATCTGGGTCAACTCGGTTACGAGCGGCAGATTGTCCGGGTTCGACGCGAACCGCGACGTCAATTTGCGATGGTCGCTATCAAGGTTGCTGTAGGATGACAGCGAACCGGCCAGACGCGTGCCGTCTGCGATTTCCTCGTCGAATGTCACACCGATGCTGAACATCTGCGTTTCGATTTCGAGCTTGTCGACCAGCAAGGTCGAGACCCCGCCACCGAGCAACATCGCATCCTGGTCATAGCTGTCAGTCATGACACCGATATACGGTTTGAGCACCAGATCATTACCGTTCACGCCGTCCAGACCAAGCCGGATCGCGCCGCTCGTCCCGTTAAAGTCGGTAGAACCGGTACGAACCTCGCTTAAGCCCGCGGAGAGGACCGTCGAGACCACATCGGAAGAACCATCCGTCATCGACACTGCGCCGGTCACATGACCACGAAGTGTTGCTGTCTCGAATGGCATGCTTGCATAAGCACCCAGTCGCATGACTTCACTATCCACCTCATCACGACCAAGACCTTCAAGATCCAGATCCTGCTCGGAGAAGGACACCGCGCCACCCAGCGTCAGCTGACCGAAGCTGACATCATCGACACCCGCCATGATAGCTTCGCCGTCGGCGTCAAATCCGATCATATCAGACGGATCAAACTCCTGCGTCGACTGACCGAGTTGCAACCAGAGATGGCCGTTACCAAGCTCAGCCGACCGGGTCTTACCACCATCGACAGAGCTATAACCACTCAGCAAGCCGTCGACAAAGCGGAGTGAACCGGCTTGCGCTGCCACGGATCCGACACCGGCTGTTTCCGCACCAATGTCTGTCAATGTTGTCGCCAACGTATCGGCATTGTCCTCATCAAGGATATTCCGGACCATACGGGCGAAGTCGCGCGACGGGATCGAGAACACCTTGTCAGGATGGTTCGGTGCTGCAGCAATTTGCGGCAGGCCATTCTGAGCCATGGTCTGAGTATAGAGGGCCAGCGCCACATTGTTCACCGTCAGCGTATCGACGCTGTTCGGATCTGGAAGCACTGACAATAGTGACACGTCATTATCGATCGTGATCGACTGATTAACCAGAAGACCATTCACGAGACCCGAAATCGAGTCGAATGAACCGATAACCGGCGTATCGCTGCTGATCAGGACAACATCACCGACGAACAGGTCACCCTGGTCGACCACAATGCCGCCTGCAACACTCACCTGACCGCTTACCGCGATATTATCGGCGCGGCGCAGGTTACCGACATCGAAGCGAACTTCGCTACCGGCACCCAGCGTCAGATCACCATCGATCGTTACCGACGATCCAACGCCGGCAATCTCGGTTGTCGCTTCGCTGATCAGGTCACCGGTAATGCTGAGGCCTTCGCCGAGCATCATTTCGACACCATCGGCCGCCGTAATAGTCGGTAGCGACAAGTCACCGATCATTGAATGCGAACCGCTTAGGAAGTTTGCCACGACAGCGTCAGCTGAATGATCTCCGGTCAGGACATAGTTCTGACCTGAAATGTTGAACGTCTCGACATTATCGAACTGCTGATCCGGACCACTACCGGCAATTGTGAAGCCGATACCGGACAGGTTCGCGACATCATCACCTGCACCACCATCGATACGTGTGAAGTTGCCATGGACGGTGTTGAACGTGTCATCACCATCACCAAGCACCGCAGCCCCGTTAACGACCGTTCCGGCCGCCAGGCTAAGCTCGACGCTGCCAAACTCGGAGTAAGCACCGATGGCAAGATCGGAAATTGTCCCATCACCGCCGGTTACAGACCCATCCGCAAGAATATCGATCGTCGTGTCACCAGTTGCATAGGTCAGGATACCCTCAAAATCACCAGTAACGTCGCCGTCTAAAGAGACAACCAAATCTCCAAGCGCCACGCCGTCAATGGCCTCTTCACCGGCATCAATATCACCGACAACATTTATACTGGCATTACCGTTAGCAACGAACTCGATACCATCACTGGTCGCAGTAATATTACCAGTTACATCAATGCCTATATAGCTTGCCGACGCCGTGAAACCCTCGCCATAAGTTTGCGAAATCGCCCTGATACCTTCGCCATAGGTCGATGAAATATCACCAACGATATCGATTTGGATCGCTCCCATGTCTACGTATGCATCAATAGCCGAACCGACAGAGCTAACATCACCGACAGCATTAATTGTTACATTACCACCCTCGACATATGCATCGATCCCGTAATCAAAGGCGTCAATGTCGCCAACAACATTGACTGTCACATCGCCGCCGTAGGCGTCTGCGTCGATACCCCAGCCATAGCCGGCGTCAATGTCGCCGACAAGACTGATATCCACATCACCGCCCTCACCGGTTACAAACATACCGTCGCCGTCGGTTGTCGTAAGATTTCCGACGACATCGACATAGATAGGACCGTTATAGGTAAAGGCGCGGATCGCATGATCGTCGGAGGCGATATCGCCGACAACGTCAACTGAGACGTATTTATCAGCGTTGACATCGATACCTTGACCACCCGCAGTGATATCACCGGTTACATCAACATAAGCGCGACCGCCTGCGCTCAGTGAGATACCGTCTTCGCCCGCAATAATCGTGCCAGACGACTGAACAGAAGCATCAAGGGTATATGCCTCGCCATATATACCGATGCCGCCGACAGCGATACCACCCTCATTGATAATGTTTATAGTCAGGTCTGGATTATCCGGATCGACTTTAGGCGGCGCCACAATGAGCGACGGTCCGCCGACAGGGCCACTATCGGTGACCCGAATACCGTCGCCATAGGCGACGATCGATGAATCAGCTCCCGTCGTAACGGACACATAGGCGCCAACGACCTCGAGACCATCGTCACTCGCTGCAATTGATCCGTCCGCCGAAACTGCAACGGTACCGCCTACTACATAAACACCGTCGGAATACTTAGAGCCCAGCGTCGATGATGCACCAAGGGTAACCGTCACATCCGCCGGACCGCCCGGTGAATATTTAGCCCCGACGAAAATCGATGGCCCGCCCGATTCAACATCGCCGTCAACTGTTACCGTGACTTCAGTGGATCCGTACCCTACCACAGGTAGCGCAAAAATCCCGAAGTCGCCTGCCGAAATACTCGCATCAGCACCAACAGTAATATCGATAGAGCTATTTTCGACATATTTATCGATAAAGCCGACAGCGATACCACTATCGCTCGCCTCGATCTGCCCGTCGACATTGACATCAATAGAGGCACCGACAGCACCAACAGCGTAGTCAGCGTATTTCGCAAACGGACCGATATTAATCAGGCCTGCAAGTATGCCATTTCCGCTGCCCGCCTGGATACTACCGGAAGATCCAACATCGATGCTGATCTCTTCAACGTAAGATCCGATTGCGCCAACTGCAGGCCCGGAACCACCAGTTACGGAACCATCGATATCAATATCGATATTACCGCCTAAGGTTATCGATTCGATGCTGTACTTGTCGCCATCCTCACCAAAACCATCAATAAAGCCAGGGCCTGAAATACCCGATAGCGGCAACGACCCCGAGCTATATTTGCCCTCAATAGCTACAGTACCAAGAGAAAGCACGCTGATCGCGGACCCGTATTTAGCAGATACCGAGCTGCCTTCGCCGGTCGAAATAGTAATATCTCCCCCGGTAAGTGACTCGGCATATATGCCGGCATAAGCACCTTCTACGGCTCCATCGACTGACACGTCGACCGTTGCCAGCGAGCCAGCGCCCGCGATGCCATCCTCGGTATACTTGCCGGCGAACAGCCCGATCGCACCGGCGGCTGTAACTGAGCCATCAGCGCCAACCGAGACGCTGATATTGCTATCATCAGTAAACACTACCGCGCCTGAGCCATAGTAAGAATAGACAGATCCATCGATGTTAACTGTTACGTCGCCGCCAGCCTGATATGCGAGTATATCGATCGCATCCTCGCCACTTTCGACGCTAGCGCCGGCCTCCACGGCCACCGAGACATTACCTCCGTCTGGATCGCCGTAATCGCCTAATACATCGCCACCAACATGCTCGACCGAGACTGCCGTATAATAGGAGAGCAGGGCGCCACCAATCGTTACCGATACATCATCAGCCTCCCCATCACTATAATAGTCGGCATGCACGACATTTATGCCATCATAGAGGCTTAAATCACTGCTCGCACCGGTTGTAATTGTGACGTCGCCATTGAGCGTTTCCGCGTAGATACCGCCATATTCGACCGTCACCGCGCCATCAATTGTCATTGTTATATCGGCAGGCGCCGGCAGCAGGCTATTTTCGCCCGCAGCTGTATAGGCATAAATACCGCCATAACCTTCGAGAACGGCAGTTTCGCCAATATCGATCGTTATATCGCCGCGTTCCGTATCAAGCGACATCAATGAACCATATTTGGCGTCCATCGAGCCGTCGACCGTAACCGAGATATCCTCCTCGGCCACAATGTCGACCACCTCTCCTGCGTATTTGATCGAATCGACCGAATACGCAACAAGATCGCCGGTTTCGCCGATAACCAAGGTCACATCGTCGTCGAAGCTTTCGAGGGATACCGTGTATTTAGCGCTAAGATAGCCGTCGATCGTGACCTCTACAGAGGCATCGGCCTCAGCATAAATACCAATACGGTCACCCGTGATACTGCTGTTTGACCCGGTCCGAACCTCGATCCGGTTTTCAACAGCAATCAGATCGAGACCATTTCCGGCAGCGTCAATTGTGCCATCAACGATCACTGCGATTTCTTCCGTGTCAGCATAGGCCTCGACGCCGTGATCGGAGGAATCAGAGCCAGTTGTATTTGCGTAAAGCGCGCCTGTTTCCGCGATATTTACGTAAACAGTACCATACTTAGCATTAATATCGATGGCATCGGATATCTCGGAATACACTGAACCTGCGACATTTACCGAGACGTCCCCGTATTTAGTGTCAATCTCGATCGCATCACCGTAAACGGCGCTGACGTCAGCGGTAGAACCAAGCGTTACGGATACGTCACCATATTTGGAGTATGCATCTATACCGTCCTCGTTCGCGTCAATCGCACCATCAACGGTCACAGTCACGTCACCATACTTTGAGTACCGGCCTGAATATGTCGCTACCCTGATACCATCCTCATTCGTGGACGTAATTGAGCTATTGGCACCCGTCAGCACATCAATGTCTCTGGTGGCGGTAATTGCTAACACGCCCTCGGAATAGGCCGTTACGTCGCCGCCAACATTTATATAAACATCAGAGTATTTATTCGCGGATAAAATACCTTCCGCATATTTAGAGGTAACTGAGCTACCATATTTGGTGTCAACATCGACATCGACCCCGCTACCAACTTCCAGTACCACGCCTTGTTGGAGCGCCGTAACAGTACCGGACACAGTCACGTCTGCGTATGCACCCGTATCAGAAGACACATGAACGCCTTCACCATACTTTGAAATCACAGAACCCGCGACATCGATATATACGTCTCCGGCGCCGCTGTGCGCGTTAATACCATCTCCGTATTTCGATGTAACCGCGCCCGTAGCCCCGACGGAAACGTAGACGTAACCGACAGAGCTGCTCAAATTAATTGTATCCTCTCCGGACAGAACCGTACCATCCGAATACACATAGATGCCGCCATCCAAATTTCGCGCATGAATGCCGCTATACTTTGCCAGGACAGTCGAACCGCTACCTGTTGCAACATTTACATAGTCCGGTGTGCCGCCCACAAATACACCATGGACTGTCGCTACGACGTTACCGTTTACGTCAACATCAATTAACCCGTCCGTGTTATAAGCCTGTATCGCGTTGGCACTATTAATATCCTCGCCCTCGATCAGGTCATACTTGCTGTCAATTCCTCCGACATACACGTTCACATTACTATCTACCGTAATATAAATATCACCAGAAGTGGATGTCACATCCACGGCAGCATATTTGGTCTCAACGTTCGCATATTTTTCGGTAGTCGCGACCCCGAGCGTTACCGACACATCGGCATTGGTCGCATCCACCGCGACAGCGCCCTCGCCATACACATCACCCGCCGTGTCAACCGATACAACCGCCACGTTTGCAGGACTCACGCCGGCAGCGGAAACCTGAACAGCATCTGTGTACTTGCTCACCGTCACACCAGCGACATCAATATCTACATCCGCATATTTAGCATTGACGTTAACACCTTCGGTTTCGGCATCAATATCACCGGTCGCGGTTACATCAATATCGGCGAACGTCGCTGAATCGCCGCCGCCATAAACATAAATACCGTCATACTTCGCCGTAACACCGGCCACATCAATATCAATGTCCGCATATTTAGCGCTGACGTAAACAGCATCGGTATCGACATCAATCGCGCCTGTCGCGGTTACATCAATATCGGCGAACGTCGTTGAGTCGCCGCCGCCAGACACATAAATGCCGTCATACTTCGCCGTAACACCGGCCACATCAATATCAATGTCGGCATATTCAGCACTGACGTAAACACCGTCATTGTCGGCATCAATCGCGCCTGTCGCGCCGACATCAATATCGGCGAACGTCGTTGAGTCGCCGCCGCCAGATACATAAATGCCGTCATACTTCGCCGTAACACCGGCTACATCAATATCAATGTCGGAATATTTTGCGTCGACCTCAACACCGTCGCCATAATTGGACGTAATCGCACCGGTCGCATTTACGGTGATGTCAGCGTATTTAGTCGACGACCCGCCGCCAAAAACCGAAATCGCATCATATTTGGACACCACACCAGCCGCCTGGATATCAATATCCGAGCCGAACGAAGCAACATAGATACCGCCGCCATATTTTGACATAACCGAACCCGTCGCAGTCACATCGATATCAGCATTAGCGCTTAAAGGCGCCGTCGCGTACTCACTGGTACCGTATACATCGATCCCGTTACCGCCGCTGGAAACGCCTGTTACATCAATGTCGATATTCGCATATTTAGCGTCTACGTCCACGCCCGCATCCCGAGCAGTAATTCCGCCTGTCGCGGTAATATAAACGTCGAGGAAATCATTATACTTGCCGGCCGACGCATCAACGTCGATCCCAGCCGCATATTTTAATTCCGTACCGCCACTTGCGGTGACATCGATAACGTCGATGTCTACAACGTCCGCATACTTGCTGCCCGCGACTTCGGAACCGTCATGATCGACATAGACACCACTGCCGCCTGTAGCGCTGATCGACCCGGTCACGTCTAGCAATAACTCACCGGTAGTCGAAGCTGTTGTAACACTAATCCCGATACCCGCATCGGAAGTAACATTGGTAACGCTTATGTCCGTAATACCCGAACCATTGTTAATCGCCACAACACCCGCAAGACTTCCGTCGATATCGGCTTCAGACGAGAAGATCAGATCTGTACTGTCGGAATTAACCGTAATCTCGGCGCCATTGGAATCCTGAGCGCGCGCGACACCGGGCGCAGCAAGACAAAGTGCAGACACGCTGACGGCAGCCATCAAGGCACCAATTGATGGCTTCCCTACAAACGGCTTCTTTGGTTGGACGTTTTTTGCGGCACTCAAATCTCTGATAGTCATTGTTACTCTCCGGGTATGGTCGCTAGACGTAATTATAGTTACCTAGCTGACTACTAAGTCTTTTTACCAATAACAATACATAAATGTAATATTTTTCAGTGCAGCTCGATCCCGCCTCCGCAAACCTCTTTATCTGACGGGGGTCGGGGCTGAAAAAAGATTACGAAATGGTTATTAAATATATTTGGCGAGCCCCAAACCTGAAATGGCCTGCGCAGCATACTTCAGATCAAGTCTCAATAAGTCTTGTCTTAAACACCCAGTTCCAATACGCAGTGAGCAGAGTCTAATAAAGAAGACACTTATCATCTGGGGAATTTCGCGTGACTGATAAAAAACCTACAACAGCGGCAAAAACGGCGACAAAGACAAAAGCGTCTGGAAGCCTTAGCAAGGCACCCGCTAAAAAAGCGCCTGTTAAGAGAACAACTGTTAAAGAGACGCCAGCCAAGAAAGCACCGGCTAGCGCAGCTGCGACGGCAAATCCCCCTACGCCAAATGCTACAGCAACTGAGTCTCCGAAAGCAGAGCCAACAAAAGCTAAAGCCGAAGTTGACGTCACCGGTACCGACGCCCCGGAGACGAAGAAGCAGGACGAGGCTGCACAAAAAACCAGCTTGTCTTTTTCTGGCGGTCTTCAGTCCTTCCTCGCCACCCAGAATATTTCGATCGCATTTACCTCGTATCAGTCTGGCAATTTTTATCTGATTGGTGGCGGAACCGACGGAAAGCTGTCCTTGCACTCTTCAAAATATCCCAAAGCGATGGGAATCGTCGGCGATGGTAGCCGGATTTATCTGGCAACGCTCAGCCAGATTGTGCGCCTTGAAAACACCCTGAGCGACGGGCAGATTGCCAATGGCAAACATGATAAAGTTTATGTGCCGCGCAGCTTCCA
This sequence comes from Henriciella sp., assembly GCA_965657655.1. Classification (GTDB taxonomy): domain Bacteria; phylum Pseudomonadota; class Alphaproteobacteria; order Caulobacterales; family Hyphomonadaceae; genus Henriciella. Next base: position 2,112 of record CBFHPC010000056.1, on the reverse strand, counting down.
AACCACTGGCGATGTTGATCTCCACGAAGTTGGTATTTGCAAGAATGGCCGCGTTGTCTTCGTAAACACACGATACTCCTGCCTCGCACAGTTCAATCCGAAGCATAGTTTCGAAGTTCTCTGGAAACCGCCATTTATCAGCAAAATCGTTCCTGAGGACCGTTGCCACCTGAATGGCCTGGCAATGCGGGATGGTGCGCCGAAATATGTCACCGCTGTTTGCCGGTCCGATACCGTCGATGGCTGGCGCGACCGCCGCGATAGCGGTGGCGTTATCATTGACATCGACACAAATGAAATCATGGCCGAGGGCTTATCAATGCCGCACTCGCCACGTTGGCATAATGGCAAACTCTGGGTGCTGAACTCAGGCAGCGGCGAACTGGGCTGGATAAATCCCGACACGAAATCATTCGAACCGGTCGCATTCTGCCCTGGCTTCGTGCGTGGTCTGGCATTCCATGGCAATTATGCCATCATGACACTGTCCAAGCCGCGGCATGGCCGGTTCGAAGGGCTAACGCTCGACAAGACGCTTCAGGACAAGGATGCCGATGCCTGGTGCGGGGTACAGATCATCAACCTAAGAGATGGTTCGGTGGCACACTGGGTGCGATTCGACGGCGCGATCATCGAACTTTTCGACGTCTGTGTTCTGAATGGTGTAAAAAGTGCAATGACGTTGCCGCCGGGCTCTAGAGAACTTGGCAAATTTGTTACGTTTACCGATGCGACGCAAACCCGCCTATCTTAACTAATTTGGATAAAGGCGCCTTCGATATGACCTTTAAACCGTCTCACGCATCATATCACTTCGTATGGAAAAAAGAGGTCCCGGGTCTGCGTGAACGGGTGAACCATTTCTGGGCCCAAAATGATCGGAAACCTCGCGCAGACAATATCGAGAAACGGCTCAGCGAGCTGCTAATGGTGGCGACGCTAGGGGATGAAATCGTTTCAGTGTCCTCAGCAAACCTGAAGCCGCATATTCACGAAAATTCCATTTTCGCGTTCTATCGCGTATCCGTCGGGACAAAATTCCGACAGGCGGGGCTTAGCAATATGATGTTGAATTTAGCCTGGGCACATTTGACGCAATGGTCGATCGATAATCCCGAGAAGGGCCTGAAGGGCATGGCATGGGTTTATGAAAACCCAGTATACGATAGACGTGTGATTCCGCAGCGCCCAAATGGGTTCATACTGACCGGTTATACTCAAAGCAAACTGCCTGTTTACATGAAATGGTTTCAGCACGCAGAGGTCTAGGCAATTCTGTAGGCGGGCTTTGCACAATTTGATGGATACTAAGATCACAAACACTGATGATAAGATCGAAATCACGATTGTTTGGCCGGACCGTCCGGCGGAAATTGATCACAAAATCCTAGCTTACTGGGACAAAAACAGTATCACGCCGCTCGCAGGCCGAAGCCAGTCGCAGCTCCAAACGATAATTGCAGTCGCTGAAAAGAATGGCGAAATCATTGCCGTTATGGGAGGTCGACAGGAGAGTCAGTTTCGATCAGATATCAACTTCATGTTCCTGCATTCGTCGGTGGCGCCGGAATTTCGCGGCCAAAGGCTACCCCGCAATCTCCTGGAAGAGACCGACAGTTTTTTGTGCCGCTGGTCGAAGAACAATCCTGACCGCCGATTGATGGGAACGGCATATTTCTTCGAATCAGCCCGCTATGCCCACAGAAACCGGCCAATTCGGCCAAATGGTGCTGTCCTCAGTTTATTTACCAAAAAAGGGCAACCCATTTTCATCAAATGGTTTGCCCACGCCACATTCTAATCATTCGCGAGCGAACCGACGCGGTTATTTCAATGCCAGCTCCCAGCAAAAGCGTCTGGCGGTTGGTGATGGCTTCAGCTGAGGCGATATCTTAAGCAATCCCCGCATATATCGCCATTCATGACAGCGGCCCATTTTCGCGGTTTGACCAGTCAAAGCGCGTCGGCCTTCGCGCCCGAAGCATGCGCGGCGAAGACAGGTGTCAAAATAACCGCAGTGAATGTTGCGATTGTGGCAGATGGCAATTGCATCATTCCCGCCCTTAGGGCATACCCACTAAATCTGGACGGGTGTAGCTCAGTTGGTAGAGC
>CBFHPC010000055.1:0-13011 GCA_965657655.1 Henriciella sp. | reverse complement strand
GGCGGCGCGTGCGGTATTCCTGAAAATCAAGCATCCCTTCACAACCGCCTATCATACAAGGTTCCCTGAATATGTGTCGGCCCGGGCGCCGGTACCGACAAGCTGGGGTTATCGTTTTGTCAGATGGTTCCATAAATATTCCGGCCGGGTCATGGTATCGACCCAGAGCATGGTCGATGAACTGGTACAAAAAGGTTTCATCAACACGATCGCCTGGAGTCGCGGCGTCGATATTGATCACTTCACACCTAAGCGTCGGGTCAAAGAAAACGCCGAGACCGATCCATTTGCTGGCCTGCCACGGCCGATTTTCCTGAATGTCGGCCGGGTTGCTGTCGAGAAAAATATAGAAGCCTTTCTGTCACTTGACCTGCCCGGATCGAAAGTGGTTGTTGGCGATGGACCAGCCTTGAAAGACCTTAAAAAGAATTATCCCGACGTCCAGTTTGTCGGGCCATTATTCGGCGATGATCTTGCCGATGCCTACGCCAATTCCGATGTCTTTGTGTTTCCGAGCCTGACCGACACATTCGGGCTGGTAATCCTTGAGGCTATGGCCTCGGGCACACCGGTCGCCGCTTTTGATTCGACCGGTCCCAAGGATGTTATACCAAACTCGGCGGCCGGCACGATTACGCCCATTGACGGGGATTTAACGGCCGGCGCCCTCGCCTGCCTCGATCTGAACAGGGATGATTGCCGGGCCCATGCTGAAACCTATAGCTGGCGGGCGGTCGCCGAGGCGTTCCTGCAAAACCTGCAACCCCTACCGACCCCGGAGCGCCGGCGGTTCTGGCAACGGCTACGGCGCCGCGCTAGCCACCAGAGCAGCACAGCCTAAGCCGGCAATGACCGCAATACTGAATTGAATTAAGGGTTAATAATCAGCCAAAATCGCAATTCAATATGCGCGAATAATCACTGACAGCGTAATCAGGAAAAATACCATAGCGGCTGCTAGACGATCGATATATGAGGGTCTAAAGCGACCTCTCTTATCGCTAGGTTAATCAAGAGGTATTTTAATGGCTGTACGGGTTGCAATCAATGGGTTTGGGCGGATTGGACGGCTAGTCCTGCGGTCTATTCTGGAACATGGACGCACGGATATCGAGGTTGTTGCAATCAATGATCTCGGCCCTGTCGAAACCAATGCGCATCTTCTCAAATATGACAGCATCCACGGCACCCTGCCGATGGACGTCATCGTCGATGGTGATGCGATCAACGTTGGCGGGCAAACGATCAAATGCACGGCGGTCCGCAATCCCGCCGAACTCCCGCACAAAGCGATGAACATCGATATTGCGATGGAGTGCACCGGTATCTTCGTCGACAAGGAAAGCGCATCAGCTCACCTGACGGCTGGCGCCGGACGCGTCCTGGTGTCGGCACCGGCCAAAAATGCCGACAAAACCATTGTCTATGGCGTCAATCATGAAACGCTATCGGCTGACGATCTGATTGTTTCGAATGCGTCTTGCACGACAAACTGCCTGTCGCCGGTTGCCAAAGTATTGAATGATACGGTTGGGATCCTGCGCGGATACATGACAACGGTTCATTCTTACACCGGAGACCAGCCAACGCTCGACCGGCTGCATAGCGACCTGTACCGGGCGCGCGCGGCGGCAATGTCAATGATACCGACCTCGACCGGTGCAGCCAAGGCAGTCGGTTTGGTCCTTCCGGAACTGGCAGGTAAACTGAACGGTTCGGCCGTGCGCGTGCCAACCCCGAATGTCTCAATGGTCGACCTTGTATTTGACGCCGCCCGGCCAACCGATGTCGAAGAAATTAATGCGGCAATCAAAGCTGCCGCAGAAGGTCCGATGAAAGGCGTCCTCGACTATACGACCGCGCCGCTCGTCTCGTCCGATTTCAATCACAGCCCGGCCAGTTCGTCATTTGCTGCAAATGGCACCGATGTAACGGATGGAACATTAGTCCGGGTATTGTCCTGGTATGACAATGAGTGGGGCTTTGCGACACGGATGAGCGATACGGCCGTTCATATGGCCAAATTTCTGTAGTCTGGATTGTTGACGCGTCATGACAAAGATTAAAATAATCGAGGATGCGAAGGATCTGGATGGCAAAACAGCCCTTGTCCGGGTCTATTTCAACGTTCCGATGCAGGATGGCAAAGTCAGCGACGTGACGCGCCTCAACGCCCCGATCCCGACGCTGCAGGCGTTGCGGGAAAAGGGGTGCAAAATCGCGCTCCTATCCCATTTCGGGCGTCCCAAAGGACACCGGGTAGCGGAAATGAGTCTGGCGCCGGTTGCCGAGGCCTTCTCTGACCTGATGGGCACCCCGATTGCGTTTGGACAGGATTGTGTCGGCGCCGAGATCGCGCAGCAGATTTCGGCGCTTCCGGATAGCGGTATTATTCTGCTGGAAAACACACGGTTTCATGCCGGTGAGGAAATAAATGACCCGGATCTCGCCCGCGAAATGGCGAAACTCGGAGACCTCTTTGTCAGCGATGCCTTTTCGGCATCACATCGCGCGCACGCCTCAACCGTCGGACTAAGCGAGTATCTGCCGACCTTTGCCGGAAAATCGATGCAAGCCGAACTTGAGGCACTGGCCTTGGCCCTGGGCAGTCCGAAACGGCCAGTCCTGGCCGTCGTTGGCGGCGCAAAAGTGTCCTCGAAAATTGATCTGTTAAAAAACCTCGTAACCAAAGTAGATGCGCTGGCGATTGGCGGCGGCATGGCGAACACGTTTCTGGCGGCACAGGGCTACAGTGTCGGCAAATCACTCTGCGAATATGATCTTGCCGACACCGCAAAACAGATTTCGGCAAATGCCAAGGCCGCTGGATGCGACATCCTGTTGCCTATGGATGTTGTGGTCGCAAAAGAGTTCGCAGCCCATGCTGATAATCGCGTTTGCGGGCTCGATGAAATTGCCGATCACGAAATGATTCTCGATGCGGGTCCGCAAACCGTCGCGATACTGGCAAGCGCACTCGATGTTGCCAAAACACTGGTCTGGAATGGCCCACTAGGTGCTTTTGAAATGGCGCCATTCGATACCGCGACCGTTCAAGCCGCAAAAGCTGCAGGCCTCAGATGTGAGGCAAATCAGATCGTCGCCGTGGCCGGCGGAGGCGATACGGTTGCAGCCCTCAACCATGCCGGCGTGACCGCTCAATTCACGCATATATCTACAGCAGGAGGGGCCTTTCTTGAATGGATGGAAGGCAAGCCCCTTCCGGGCGTCGAGATCCTGAAAACTGAGTAAAAGCCGCTACTCTCGCCGTCTAATGGCGAGCGCAGCAAATATGGAGAACTGATAAAAATGGCCCGAATTACACTACGTCAACTTCTCGATCACGCTGCCGAAAACGATTACGGCCTTCCCGCCTTCAATATCAACAATATGGAGCAAGCCCTTGCAATCATGGAGGCGGCCGACGAGGTCAAGGCGCCCGTCATTATGCAAGCCTCGCGCGGGGCAAGGTCTTATGCCAATGATATTGTCCTCAAGCATCTCATCGAGGCGATGACCGAACTCTATCCAGACATCCCGATCTGCATGCATCAGGATCATGGCAATTGCGAAGCAACTTGTGCGACAGCTCTGCAAAACGGTTTCACCTCGGTTATGATGGATGGCTCTCTCGAGGCTGATGGAAAAACCCCGGCCTCATATGAGTATAATGTCGATATCACCCGGAAAGTCACCGATATGGCGCACTGGGTCGGCGCCTCGGTCGAGGGCGAACTGGGTGTGCTTGGCAATCTCGAAACCGGCACCGGCGAAAAAGAAGACGGGCACGGATTTGAAGGCACCCTTAGCAAAGCGGATCTACTGACCGATCCGGACCAAGCCGTCGATTTCGTCGAGAAAACGAAAGTTGATGCGCTGGCAATTGCGATGGGAACGAGCCATGGCGCCTACAAATTTTCCCGCAAGCCGAGCGGTGACATACTTGCCATGGAAGTCATTGAAGACATTCATCAAAAATTGCCAAACACCCACCTCGTCATGCATGGCTCATCCTCGGTCCCGCAGGAGCTGCAGGAAATCATAAATAAATATGGTGGTGAAATGCCGGCCACTTGGGGGGTCCCGATCGAGGAGATTCAGCGCGGCATTAAACACGGCGTTCGAAAAATAAACATCGACACCGACAATCGCATGGCAATTACCGGCGCGATTCGAAAGGCCTTTCATGACGACCCGAAGAATTTTGATCCACGCGGTTATTTGAATCCCGCCCGCTCGGCGATGAAAAAGGTCTGCCGCGAGCGTTTCGAACAATTCAATGCGGCTGGCCAGGCCGAGAAAATATCGCCAATCTCAATGCCTGATATGGCGAAACAATACTTGCAGTAAGAGTTTCGTGTCGACCGCAAAATCCTTCAAAATTGCCCGGACGGCATTACCGCGGCCAGTCAGGCCTGGCCACGTTGTTTTGACCGCCCACCATACAAGCTGGTAGCGGCGCACAATCAAACCAGATGAAAACCAGACGGGCACTGCATCCGAGGCGATGAGCGCGTGTCAGACGCCGGCTGGCGGCGGTCAAGCTGGCAAGCTGCGATCCAGGCTGCTAATTTTCAAATTGTTTCCCCTAGGCTGTCCGCGAAACAGCGTCTATAGAACTGCATGACCTCAAATCTGCCGCGCGAGCGCTCGCGCCTTTATCTTGTTACACCACCTAGTATCGACGATATCGATGGTTTCGTCGGCAAATTCGAGGCGGCGATTGAAGGCGGCGATATTGCCAGCCTGCAGGTCAGAATGAAACAGGGTGACGCCATTAACACCGCGCAGACCCGCCAGGTCGCGCAGGCCGTGCTGCCATTATGCCAGGCCAATGATATTGCCCTGTTTATAAATGATAGTCCGCAATTGTGCGATGCGCTGGGAGCCGATGGTGTCCACCTTGGCCTTGATGACATGGACATCAAACTTGCCCGCGACATTGTCGGGCCAGATGTCATTATCGGCGCGACCTGCCGGGCAAGCCGGCATAATGCCATGGTGGCGGGCGAAGCCGGCGCCGACTATGTTGCTTTTGGCGCGTTTTTCCCAAGCCTGACCAAACCGGGCGCAAAACACGCAGAGCCGGACCTGCTAACATGGTGCCAGATGTTTCTAACCCTGCCCTGCGTGGCAATTGGCGGCATCACCGTCCAGAATGCAGCACCGCTGATTGCAGCCGGCGCTGATTTCATTGCGGTGTCGAATGGTGTCTGGGCGCATCCGGACGGCCCGGCCGCAGCGGTGGCGATGTTCAATCAGCTGATCGATCAGGAGATGCCTGACTAGTCAGCCCGGTCGCCGACCGGCCCGTCAGAATATCATGCAGGCTTGTATCGATCCGGAAAACGGCCCGGATCAGTTCAGTTACCAGACGTAATGCCAGCACCCACAGCACGGCCACGAATAGCACGGCAACGGCGTCCAGCGCGCTTCCTAGAATGTCATCAGCCAGCCCGCTAAGCGCATCGAACAGACGCCGCACGGCACCCAGTCCGATGGCGAACAGACCGATATAGTATAAGAGCTGTGCGACCACCGGCCCCATTGGTCGCTCAAAATTCACCAACCGTCCGAAAAATCCCATATTTTCACTCCTTAATTGGCAATGATGCGAATCCAATCTATGGCTTTCACCTGCCCACATTACTTGACCGAACCCGCAGCCGCGTCTACCCCGCGGCCGGTATATACAGGAATCCAAGCATGGCCAAGATTAACGGTAATGAGATTAAACCGAACATGGTAATCGAGTATAATGGTAGCGTATGGCGTGCAATGAAATGCAATGCCGTCAAACCCGGTAAAGGCGGCGCCTTCAACCAGGTCGAAATGCGCAACCTGTTCAACGGCTCGAAAGCGAATGAGAGATTTCGCGCCAATGAAACCGTCGAACGCGTTCGCCTCGAACAGAAAAAATATCAGTTTCTATTCGATGCTGGTGAGGCTTACGCCTTCATGGACCAGGAAACCTTTGAGCAAATTGAAATCGCAAAAGACTTTATCGGTGACGATGCCGACTTTTTGCAGGATGGCATGGTCGTCGAAATCGAATTCTACACCGAAACCCCGATTGGCGTGGCCATACCGGATCAAGTGACCGTTACGGTCGAAGAGACCGAACCGGTTGTAAAAGGTCAGACCGCCGCCAACAGCTTCAAGCCAGCCATTTGCGATGGCGGCGTCCGTGTGACCGTCCCGCCTTTTATCGGAGTTGGCGAGCGCATCATTGTGCAAACCTCCGACCGCACCTATCTCCGCCGCGCCGACTAAAGGACGATAATCGATGTCGAAACCATCTGCTGTCGGTAATGTTATGATCGAGGCTGCCCGCAAGGCCGGCCGAAGCCTCGCCCGCGATTTTGGCGAGGTCGAATATTTGCAAGTGTCGAGCAAAGGACCTGGTGACTTCGTCTCAAACGCCGATCACAGAGCCGAAGAAGTCATCTATGACTATCTTACCAAAGCGCGGCCCGGCTACAGCTTTCTGATGGAGGAAAAAGGTATTGTCGAGGGCAGCGACAAGACAAATCGCTTCATTATTGATCCATTGGACGGAACCCTCAATTTCCTGCACGGCCAACCCCATTATGCAGTTTCAATTGGCCTCGAACGCGATGGACAACTGGTTGCAGGTGTTGTTTTTGATGTCAGCCGGAACGAAATCTTCTGGGCCGAAACCGGGCGTGGCGCCTGGCTCGGCCAACGCAAATTGCGGGTTGCCGGCCGAAAAAAGCTCGATCAGGCCGTTCTTGCAACCGGTGCCCCCTGGTTCGGCAAAAGCACAGAAACACACATGCAGTTTTCACGGGAGCTTTCAACTATCGCCCCGACAATAGCCGGTATTCGCCGCAACGGGTCGGCTGCCCTCGACCTGGCCTGGGTGGCCTGTGGCCGGTTCGACGGGTTTTGGGAGCGCGGACTCAACCAGTGGGATATTGCGGCCGGGATTGTTCTGGTCAGAGAAGCCGCCGGAATCGTCACCGAAATTGACGGCAAAGACATGCTTCAGACCGGGTCGATTATTGCCTCCAACCTCGATCTTCATCCGCTGATAGAAAGCCCTATTCGCAATGCCGGAAAACACCGACCGGACAATTGAAAAGGCCGATGCCGGTTTCCTTAAACGCGGACTAGATTCGGTCCGCGGCCCGCTATCATACCTGAAGCAAAACAAGAAACGCCTATTCTGGTTATGGATCGCCTATCAGTCCGTAAAAGGGCTTTTAACATTATCTCTGATCTGGCTACCATTACTGTTATTATGGTTGAACCGCTAGGTAACACAGCCGGCTTCAAGCATTGAGTTCGACGTCCCAATATAAATAATCAGTCCATGTCTGATGCAGATGGTGCGGCGGGAACCGCCGTCCCATATCCTGTAATTTATGGTTTGACGGCTGATAGGGCTGGATCTTTGGATGCATGTCACAGTCTTTCGGCATCCGGCCACCCTTGCGATGGTTACATTTTGAGCATGCCGCAACAATATTGTCCCAGCTGGTCCGGCCGCCTTTTGAGCGCGGTATGACATGATCAAAGGTCAATTCGTCAGGTGAACCACAATAGACACATTCAAACCCGTCGCGAAGAAATACATTAAACCGTGTAAAGGCCGGCGGTCGATCCTGCCTTACAAATTCCCGCAGCGCGATGACGCTTGGAAGTTTCATTTCGAAACTCGGGCTGCGAATATATGAATCATACTCGGCAACGACATCAACACGGTCAAGAAACACCGCTTTAACCGCATCCTGCCAGCACCAAAGTGATAGCGGGTAATATGATAAGGGCCTGAAATCGGCGTTCAGCACCAGGGCTGGCCGACCATTGGGCGGGGACAGTAAAACCTCTGTCATGGCCGGGCGTCCCAGCTTATCTTAAAGTCTTGCGTGCTCGATATTTTGAAGACAGGTCTCCTTCCTGATTATCGTTCCAACCATACCGATTCCTGTAACAATAATATGACAAGTCAGACACAGGTCACCCGTCGATCTTGTCACGGCATATTATTACGCCAGTTCCACAGCAAATGCGCTGCTACGCCGCGATAGGGCCGCCAAGTCTCAGCCAGTTCGGAAAACGGCTTCGACGCGAGACGCTCGGCATCTTCGGCCGCTCGGCGATAGCCCTCCATAAGACCGACATCACCGACCGGAAAAGCATCAAGATGACCGACAGCATTCATTAAGAATATTTCTGCTGTCCACGGACCGATCCCTTTCACCGCAACCAGTTCAGCCCGGGCCGGCCCAATGTCCGAATGCCTCAGACGGTCAAAGTCCAGGGCACCGCTGAGAACAGCTTCCGCAATTGCCCGCATATGTCTGATTTTTGGTCGCGAAACACCGCACGCCCGCAATGCCGTTTCGTCGGCGGCCAGAATGCTGTTCTGGTTGACATCACCATCCAGCAAGTCACCCAGTCGCCCCCAGATGGTTGCAGCGGCTTTGGTCGATAATAATTGATAAATGACCGACCGCGCCAGGGTTTCAAATGATGCCGGGGCCGTCCGCCATTCCGGAGGCCCGAGCGTAGTATAAATCCGCGCCATCACATGGTCGCGATCCGCCAGAGTTTCACACGCCGTCTTCAGATCATGTGGTGTCGGATGCACCATCAGTTACCTATCGCGTCCATGCGCGCCGGGCGGCAGCAGCGCATTCGACCCCGCCTCGAGACGCGCCTGAAGTGTCGCCAGCATGTCTTTTTGCGACAGACCCGCATCAATTTCCGGCAACACTTCGTAAATGACGACGCCGGGATTGCGGATTAAACCATGCGCCGGCCAGCAGAGCCCGGAATTTGTCGCCACCGGTATGATTGGCAAGTCAAGATTCTTGTAGAAGGCCCGGATACCGGCCGGTTTATAGGCCGGTAGGGCGCCGGGCTCGGTCCGGGTGCCTTCAGGAAAAATAACTAATTGTCGCCCGGCGCCCGACAGAACACGGCTTTTGGCCGCTTTCAGCATGCGGCGCATCGTCTGGGCGCCGCCGTCGCGGTCGATCGGTATTTGTAATGATTTCAAGGCGTACCATCCGAGGAACGGGTACCACAGCAATTCGCGTTTCATGATCACAACCGGATCCCGGAAGAAAAGAAACGGTATAAACACATCGAGCATGGCCTGGTGTTTACCGGCGACAATCTGGGCCCCGTCCCGAATATGCTCATGCCCTTTAAGTTCGACGCGAATACCGCAGATCCAATACAAGCCAAATAGAATAAGCCGTGCATAAACCCGTATAACTGAAGCTGTAACACGCCGTGGCAGAACCAGCACTGGCAGGGCCAGTATTGCGAGAATTGCCATTGTTCCATACAGCCAGATTACAAAAATCAGAGAGCGTAAAAGTTTCACATCATTTCCTTTAATGAGCTTATAACAGTGACGCGGGCGGCAGAGCGCGCAACAATTCCGGCAACGATCGGGGTTGCCAGCAGAATCGCAATATTCCATCGATTGAGGTCAGGTTGCGGCAATAATTGCGCCGCGATGCCATCGGTCTCCGCGAAAAAGAAGACAATCGCCGCCGATGCCGCCAGAGCGGCGACCGCACCGCCAATGCCGGCCTGAACAGCCAGAACCCAGAATCTCTTTTCAAATAATCGCGCAATATAAGCATCATCGGCCCCTGACAGGTGCAAGACATCGACAATATCGCGTCGGGCCAGCAACGCTGCCTTGGTTGCAAAGGCAATAACCGCAATTGCGGTTGCTGCTAATAAGGTAACCGCAGCCATGGCGACAAAGCGCAGCAATCGTAGCGCCTCGCGAACATAGGCGGTGTATCCCGAATGCGCATTCACTTCGCCTTCAATCGACATTGCGGACATCAGGGCGGTGATATCCGGTGACGGGTCACCGACCAAAACATCGGCCTGTACCGCGATCAATAGCGGCAGCGCCAGACTTCCCGCCAGAACTCCGGATCCGAGGCTAGGTTGCAAAAGCGCCTCGACCTCTTCCTCGGACAATAGATTCACCTCGATAACGCCATTGATCTGTTGAATCCCGTCGGCCAAATCCTCGGCAAGCGCGCGATCCGGTGTCTGGACAATGACGCTCAGCTCGCCTTCAATCTGCGCACTCCACGCAGCAGCGGCGGTATAGGTTCCTTGCGCAATCAGCGCGGACAAAGCGGCTAAAAAACACAAGGCGCCAACAACAAAGAATAAAGCGGCCTCACGCGCGTCACCTTGTGGTAAAAGGGGGGTCTGGCGCATCACTGATTTTCCCTCAAATCCCGGTCCTGGGCCAGCAATCCGTGACTCAATCGAAGCATTGGCGCGTTAAATTCGCGAATAAGCTCCAAATCATGGGTGGCAATCAGAACAGTTGTACCGAACCGCTTGTTCAACTCGACAAACAGCCGGACGATTTTGCGCCCCATTTCGAAATCGACATTGCCCGTCGGTTCGTCAGCGATCAAAAGATCCGGCTTCTTGATCAAAGCGCGGGCGATTGCGACCCGCTGCTGTTCACCGCCGGATAGCGATGGCGGGCGCATATCAACCCGTTCACTCAGACCAACCCAGCGCAGCAAATCAATTACCTCGTCGCGATACATCGAGGCTTTCTGCCCTTCAACGCGCAATGGCAAGGCCACATTTTCAAAGGCTGTAAGATGATCGAGCAACCGAAACTCTTGGAACACAACGCCGATACGTCGACGCAGATGCGCCAGATCGCGCCGTTTCATACGCTGGGTATGGCGCCCGAACAGACGGATATTGCCGCGGCTCGGGGCGTGCGCCAGATATAATAGCTTCAACAAGGATGATTTTCCCGCGCCTGACGGCCCTGTCAGAAAATTGAATGAACCTTTCTCCAAATCGAGATCAATATCGGTCAGCACCTCCCCGGTTTTGTCATAGTTCAGACAAACACCATCGAGCGACACCGCTATATCATCACCCGGGCCGGCTTTAAATCGAGACATTCAGACGCTTATCCTACCCTGTCGAGCCTATCATGGCTGAATTTCAGCATGAGAGAGTCACCACCAATTTTCTAAATATTACTTTTGCGGGTGCCCCGATCAACAATCAAGAGTGAAAGCGAACGTAATTATCCTTGGTGGCGATGATTATGTGCCATCAATAGGACCGGCCCGCCGCCGATGAATAAAAAGTATATATCCAGACATCGCATTTAACCCCGTCGCGCCGGGTGATGTTGTAACCTGGCGATATAGCAAATACGCGATTTCACCGCTCATCGCGGCGCTTTCCCAACTCGACAAAACGCGGCGTTTCAGGATAGGTCAAAGCCACCAATACGGCTCCAATTCAGGTTTGATCGCATGACATCCAGCACAGCCACCCGAAAGATCGACATTATCATGTCGGAGGAAGACGTTCAGGCCCGACTCAATGATCTGGCAGCTCGCCTCAAGCCACGACTCACGGGCGAATGGACTTCTGTTGCCATTCTGCTCGGCGCAATGCCGTTTGCTGTCGATCTTATGAAAGCCCTGGCCCGCCTCGATATCCATCCCATTATGGACGCCATCTGGCTTGAAAGTTATCATGATGGCCGGGAAAGCTCGGGACGCGTCGGCATAAAAGCAGATATATCCCGCGAAATTAAAGGACGCGGCGTACTCTTGCTCGACGATGTTTTCGATACCGGTCGCACGCTCGATTTTGCGCGGAAACACATGCTGGCAAAGGGCGCACGTGAGGTCGTAAGCTGCGCAATGGCGATCAAGCCGGTCGAGCGAGCATCCGATACGCAGCTAGATTATTACGCGTTTGAAGCGCCAGCCCGTTTTCTTGTCGGCTATGGCATGGATGATGCCGGTCTTTATCGCGGGATTCCCTTTATCGGGGCGCTTGACTAATACCGTTTGTCGCCAGCCTGTTCACCCAAGGCTCGAACTGTTTCGCGACGGCCTGATAGACCGGTCGCTTGAATGGCACCACAAGTCCGGGTACGTCTTCTAGCCGCGCCCATCGCCAGGCATCAAATTCCGGCTTATGCTTATCGAGACGAACTTCGCTGTCAGCCCCCTTAAAACGCAAGGCGAACCATTTCTGGCGTTGACCAAGAAAAGGCCCCCCCATCCGCTTTCTCAGGGCAACCGGAAAATCATAGTATAGCCAGTCATCGGTCTGATCGAGAATATCGACAAATTTCGATGAAACCCCGATTTCCTCCTCCATCTCCCGTAGAACGGCATCAGCAGGCGCCTCATCGGGATCGACCCCGCCCTGTGGCATTTGCCACTGATACGGTCCGCGACCATTTATTCTGCGCCCGACGAATACGTACCCCGCTGCCGAAAACAGCGCAAGGCCGACATTATCCCGGTATAATTTCGGGTCCCGATGCTTTGTCTTCATATCAAAATCAATCGCTGGCGCTGGTCAAAATGACCACACAGGGCGTCTGCCAAACTTCGAAATCGCCCGTAAATAGCCCGGTCGGGCATCTGACAATAAGGACCGTAAATCGGTACAGACGGCATACCTCAATCAACCATTATGCGGCCGGTATCCGGCCAGTGCCCGCTCAGCCTTTATCAATTCGATCGCCTTGTCGAGCTGGAAATCGCTGCCATCATAATCCAAAGGCGGCTGTTCGTCAGGCAAGTGTGGCACCTCCCGGTCGGTTCCATTTTCATTACCAAGCGCATTCATTAAACTCGCCTCCGAGTATCGCCCGATACGCGCAATCTGCTCCTCGGTTAAGCGTACACTGGAGACTTCGACATCAGGCGAAATACCAGTACCCTGAATAGACCGACCCGACGGTGTATAATACCGCGCCGTGGTCAGCCGGATCGCGCCGCGTCCACCGCCGAGCGGCACGACAGTCTGCACCGAGCCTTTGCCGAAACTGGTCATCCCGATCAATGTCGCGCGTGACCGATCCTGCAACGCACCGGCAACGATTTCAGATGCAGAAGCCGAACCGGCATTAATCAGAACGACAATCGGAACATCGCGAAAAACGACACTGCGACTGGCGTTAAACCGCGCAATGTCTTGCGGCCGACGTCCAAT
>CBFHPC010000054.1:249-13245 GCA_965657655.1 Henriciella sp. | reverse complement strand
CCACTTGTTCCGGTGTTCCAACTGCTACGATTTCGCCGCCGCCATCACCGCCTTCAGGGCCGAGATCAATTACGTGGTCTGCGGTTTTGATAACGTCGAGATTGTGTTCGATGACCAGCACCGTATTTCCGGCATCAACTAATTCATGCAGGACTTCCAACAGTTTCCGGACATCGTGGAAGTGCAGCCCCGTCGTTGGTTCGTCCAGTATATAGAGCGTTCGCCCAGTGGCTCGTTTGGCCAGTTCTTTGGCGAGTTTGACCCGCTGGGCCTCACCGCCTGACAGGGTGGTCGCCTGCTGTCCGACCTTGATATATGACAGGCCAACACGGCGAAGTGTTTCCATTTTGGTCTTGATGGCAGGAACGGCGGCAAAGAAGCGGGCAGCCTCTTCGACCGTCATGTCGAGGACATCGGCAATCGATTTGCCTTTATAGACAACATCCAGCGTTTCCCGATTATAGCGTTTTCCCTGACAGGTGTCACAGGTGACATAGACGTCCGGCAGAAAGTGCATTTCGATTTTTATCACCCCGTCGCCCTGGCAGGCTTCACACCGCCCGCCCTTGACATTGAATGAGAAGCGGCCGGGCTTGTAGCCGCGGGCCTTGGCTTCCGGCAGGCCGGCAAACCATTCCCGGATTGGCCCGAAGGCGCCGGTATAAGTGGCCGGGTTTGACCTTGGTGTCCGTCCGATCGGCGACTGGTCGATGTCGATAACTTTGTCGAGGTGCTGCAGGCCTTCAATGCTTTGATACGGTGCTGGGCTGGCGCTCGCCCCATTTAGCCTGCGGGCCAGCGCTTTATACAGCGTTTCGATAATCAGTGTTGATTTCCCGCCGCCGGAGACCCCGCTAATCGCGGTAAATGTGGCCAGAGGAATGGTTGCGGTCACATCCTTGAGGTTGTTACCGCTGGCCTTTTTAAGGGTCAGGCATTTATTCTTCTTAGCGCGTCGACGTTCGCTCGGTATAGCAATCTCCTCGCGCCCGGACAGGTAAGCGCCGGTCAGGGATTTCGGATCGCTTATAACCGCGTCAGCCGCTCCCTCGCTGACAACTTCACCGCCGTGCACCCCGGCGCGTGGCCCCATATCGATGACATGGTCGGCGGTCAGGATTGCATCCTCGTCATGCTCGACCACAATGACTGAGTTTCCGAGATCGCGCAGTCGTTTCAGGGTCTCGAGAAGACGTGCATTATCGCGCTGGTGGAGGCCGATGCTCGGCTCGTCGAGAACATATAAAACGCCGGTCAGGCCCGAGCCAATCTGGCTTGCCAGTCGGATGCGCTGGCTTTCGCCGCCCGATAGGCTGCCGGAGGCCCGCGACATCGATAAATAGTCGAGACCAACCGAATTCAGGAAGATCAGCCGATCATTAATCTCTTTCAGAATTCTTGCCGCAATTTCGCGGGCCTGATCGCTCAGGGTCTCATTCACACGACTAAACCAGTCTCCGGCTTCGCGGATGGAAAACCCGGCCGCGTCAGAAATATCCAGCCCACCAACCCGGACAGCTAGCGCTTCCGGGCGTAAGCGTTTGCCAAGGCAGGCTGGGCAGGCAGCAGCTGACTGGTACTTTCCGATTTCATCGCGAACCCATTGGCTTTCAGTTTCGAGCGAGCGTCGCTGCAGATTCGGGATCACCCCTTCAAATGTCTTGCGAACATCATAGCGCCGAAGCCCGTCATCATAAACAAAATCGATTTCGTCGGCATCGGTGCCGAACAGGATCACCTGTTGCACCTGTTCAGGCAATTTATGCCATGGCGTGTTCAGATCGAATTTGTAATGGCTTGCCAGCGCTTGCAGGGTCTGGGTCTGATAGGGGGAGGTTGATTTTGCCCATGGCGCGATAACGCCCTGCATCAGTGAAAGGTCCTGATCCGGCACGATCAGGCCGGGATCAATCTTCATTTGCTGTCCAAGTCCATCACAACTAGGGCAGGCACCAAACGGATTGTTGAAGGAGAAAAGCCGTGGCTCGATTTCAGGGATTGTAAAGCCGGATACCGGGCATGAAAAATTGGCACTGAAGGTCAGGCGTTTTGCTTCGGTCTCATTTTCTTCCAGATCCGCATATTCGGCGATTGCGATGCCATCGGCGAGCGGCAGGGCCGTTTCGAAACTCTCGGCCAGTCTTTGTTCCATGTCGGGACGGACAACAATCCGGTCAACGACCACGTCAATGTCGTGCTTGTATTTCTTGTCCAGCGTCGGCGGGTCTTCGAGATCGTAAAACGCGCCATCAACTTTTACCCGCTGGAAACCATTTTTAAGAAGTTCGGCAAACTCCTTGCGATACTCGCCTTTGCGGCCGCGTATCATCGGGGCGAGTAAATATAGCCTTGTGCCCTCTTCGAGCGCCATGACCCGATCAACCATCTGGCTGATGGTTTGACTCTCGATCGGAAGACCAGTTGTTGGTGAGTAGGCGATACCAATACGAGCCCACAAAAGCCTCATATAATCGTATATTTCGGTGACTGTTCCAACCGTTGAACGCGGATTGCGGCTGGTCGTTTTCTGCTCGATTGAAATCGCCGGTGACAGGCCTTCAATGCTTTCGACATCCGGCTTTTGCATAAGCTCGAGAAACTGCCGCGCATAGGCTGACAGGCTCTCGACATATCGGCGCTGACCTTCGGCGTAGATTGTATCAAAAGCGAGCGAGGATTTACCCGAGCCTGACAGACCGGTTACGACGACGAGTTGGTAGCGTGGAATATCAATGTCCACGTTTTTGAGATTGTGTTCTTTCGCGCCGCGAACGCGGATGTAGGGAGATTCGATAGAGGTCATGGTCATCTTTTCATCCGGATCGCGGTAACTAGCCTAACAAGTGTGTCACAACTCAGACTTGACGACCAGAACAAAAAATGAACATCTATATAAATTCATCGTTTAACGAGTCTTTGTGTGGATGAATGACGTGTTGGACACGACATTTTCGTCGCAAGCCGTTAGAGCGGGACGACATTTAGTTGGATTGGAGTAGGCACATGGCGGGTTCAGTGAATAAGGTTATTCTTGTTGGTAATGTCGGACAGGATCCCGAAGTACGCCAGTTTCAGAATGGGGGTCAAGTTTGCAGCTTCTCTTTGGCTACATCCGAGAACTGGAAAGACAAGAATACTGGTGAGCGGCGCGAGAAGACTGAATGGCACCGGATTTCGATCTTTAATGAGGGCTTGGTTCGGGTCGTCCAGAACTATGTGAAAAAAGGCTCGAAGCTCTACATTGAGGGGCAGCTGGAAACACGCAAATGGCAGGACCAGTCCGGCGCGGACAGATACACGACCGAAGTTGTTTTGCGTGGCTATGGCGGCAATCTGACGATGCTGGATGGCCGCAATGATATGGCCGGCGGCGGTCGTCAGACCGGATATGATCAGGCTGGATCGGGCGGACCGCGAACGATGGAAGGACCGGCGACCGATTTTGGTCGGCAAGATTTCGACGACGAGATTCCGTTTTAGGTTTAGCCGGCCAGGGGTGATGTCGGTAGAGCGTTTTCCAGTTTGCCCTGAGGTGGCGGTCTGATAGAGTGAATTCAGGTTTTTCAACGAATCGAGTTGGACAGCCTGGATACCTAAGACCGAGCGCGTGAGGGCCGAAATGACGCCACCAGAAGATCCAGAATTTCCGGAGGATGCAAGCACAGCGCCGGTAAATATCGAGTCAGAACTTAAACGTTCCTATCTCGACTATGCGATGAGTGTTATCGTGTCCCGGGCGCTACCGGATGTGCGTGATGGCTTGAAGCCGGTCCACCGGCGGATCCTGTATGCGATGCAGGAAAACGGAAATACGCCCGACAAACCTTATAAAAAATCGGCAAATATCGTCGGTGCTGTGATGGGTAATTTTCATCCGCACGGTGACTCTGCGATTTACGACGCGCTTGTGCGGATGGCGCAGCCTTTCTCGATGGGGCTGCCACTGGTCGATGGGCAGGGCAATTTTGGTTCGATAGACAATGATCCTCCCGCGGCGATGCGTTATACGGAAAGCCGGATGACCAAGGCGGCAACATATTTGCTCGCCGATATTGATAAGGATACGGTCGATTTTCAGGACACCTATGACGGCTCACAGCAGGAGCCGATGGTTCTGCCGGCACAATATCCGAATTTACTGGTAAATGGCGCCGGCGGTATCGCGGTTGGCATGGCGACAAATGTGCCGCCTCATAATTTGGGTGAAGTTGTCGACGCGACGCTGGCCCTGATCGACGATCCGGAACTCGATGATGATTCATTGCTTGATATTGTACCGGGACCGGACTTTCCGACCGGCGGGCTGATTATTGGTCATGCCGGCGCGCGTAAAGCGCTGCTTGAAGGACGTGGCTCGGTTTTAATGCGGGCGCGCACCGAGTTCGAAGAGATGAAAAACGGCCGTCAGGCCATTATCGTTTCGGAGATCCCGTTTCAGGTCAATAAAGCGAGCCTGGTCGAGAAGATCGCACTGCTCGTTAGAGAGAAACGGATCGAAGGAATCGCCGATTTACGCGATGAATCGGACCGGCACGGTATTCGCGTTGTGATTGAGATCAAGCGGGATGCAAGCGCCGACGTGGTTCTGAACCAGTTGCATCGTTATTCACAACTTCAGACATCTTTTCCGGCAAATATGCTGGCTTTGAATGGCGGACGTCCCGAACAGCTCAATCTGCGTCAGATACTGACGGCGTTTATTCGGTTCCGGGAAGATGTGGTCGCCCGGCGCACTAAATTCGAGTTGAACAAAGCCCGTGACCGCGCGCACGTTTTGGTTGGTCTGGCGCTCGCGGTCGCAAATATTGACGAGATTATCCGGATCATCAGAAATGCGCCGGATCCGACAGATGCCCGCATGCAGCTTCTGGCCAAAGCCTGGCCGATCATGGATATGGGGCCATTGCTGCGACTGATTGCCGACCGCCGGACCCGCTGGGAAGGTGATGATACGATTTTCTTGTCGGATGAACAGGCCAGAGCGATACTCGATTTACGGCTGCATCGACTAACCGGTCTTGGGCGCGACGATATTGGTGGTGAAGCCAAAGGGCTGGCCGAGCGGATTGCAAATTATCTCGACATTCTGAGGTCCCGCGACCGTATCCTGGATATTATCCGGGGCGAGCTGAGCGAAGTTAAAGATAAATTCGCAGTGCCGCGCCGGTCCGAATTTACGTTCGGTGGCGCCGATATGGATGATGAGGACCTGATCGAGCGCGAAGATATGATCGTGACGGTAACCCATGGCGGATATGTCAAGCGGACGCCGCTATCGACCTACCGGACCCAGCATAGGGGTGGCAAAGGGCGGTCCGGGGTCGCCATGAAGGACGAAGACTTCGTTACACGCCTGTTTATGGCAGATACGCATACTGAAATGCTGTTCTTCAGTTCCGAGGGGATGGTCTATAAGGAGAAAGTCTGGCGATTGCCGGTTGGGTCTCCGCAATCCCGGGGTAAGGCGCTGGTTAACATTTTCCCGCTATCCAAGGATGAACGGATTGAGAGTGTTATGCCCTTGCCAGATGGCGAGGAAGAGCGTCAGCAGCTTGATCTGATGTTTGCGACACGCACCGGGACAGTCCGGCGTAATAAATTATCTGATTTTGTCCGGGTGAACCGCAATGGTAAAATCGCGATGAAGCTAGATGATGGCGACGGCATTGTTTCAGTCGAGATTTGCAGTGAGAAGGATGATGTGTTCCTGACCACGGCGATTGGTCAGTGTATCCGGTTCAGGGTTGATGATGTCCGTATCTTTGCCGGGCGAAATTCAACTGGCGTTCGCGGCATCCGGCTCGCCGAAGATGATCATGTGATATCGATGGATATTTTGCGGCATGTTGAGGTCACAACGGCTGAGGCCCGGGCCTATCTGAAACATGCCTCGGCGATGCGTCGGGCAGCGACCGGAGAGGCTGAGGATTTGTCGTCTGCCGATAGTGCAGATGCCGGTGAGTCCGAGGAAGAGGAAGCGGCCCTTTCAGCCGAGCGGATCGCAGAACTTGGGGCGGCCGAGGAGTTCATTCTGACGATTTCCGACGATGGCATGGGTAAGCGGTCTTCTGCTTATGATTACCGGGTCATTGGACGTGGTGGAAAGGGTCTGGTTGCGCATAATATATGGGGCGCCAACAAGAAGGACGGCCCCATCAAGCGGATATCCCAATCCTTCTCGATACAGGAAAATGATGAGGTTATGCTGGTAACCGATGCCGGTCAGCTTATCCGGACCCCTGTTGAGCAGATTCGCATTGCCGGAAGGGCAACCTCCGGCGTCTGGGTGTTGCGGACAAAGGATGATGAGCGCGTTGTTTCGGTGGCGCGGCTTGTAGATGATGGCGAACCCGCTACAGAATAGCGACAAGTCTCTTATGAGCCTGATTGATATGCAAAAGCGGAGTGGTTGATGGAACGCGTAGGCTTGTATCCGGGAACATTTGATCCCGTTACCATGGGGCATCTTGATATTATCGGCCGGGCTATGAAAGTCGTCGACAAATTGATCATTGGCGTTGCGGTAAGTGAGGCCAAGAAGCCCTTATTTGCACTCGAAGAACGTTTGGCGATGCTGCAGGAAGAATGCGCGGGCTTGGCCGGGCCGGGTCTGGCTGAAATTGAAATCCGGACATTTGACAAATTGCTGATGCATTTTGCCGAGGAATGCGAAGTGAGCGTGATTATTCGCGGACTTCGGGCGGTTTCGGATTTCGAGTATGAGTTCCAGATGACTGCGATGAACGAGCAGCTGAATAGAGATATAGAAACCCTGTTCTTGATGGCTGATGTGAGACACCAGGCCGTCGCATCGCGTCTGGTTAAAGAGATCGCCCGTTTTGGCGGTGATATCACGCCTTTTGTCACGCCGATGGTCAAGAAGCATCTATTGGAGAAGTATAAGGTATGAAATTGAAGTATCTGATTGGTGCGGTCACGCTGATGGCCTGTTCAGCGTGCGCTGAGGCAGAGCCGGCCATTGAAGAGGCTGGTCCGGCTTATACATATGAGGATGTTGCCTCACACCCCGCACACTGGCGGACTGTAGAGTCCGACAATCTTGTTGTTCTTAATACCAGCAAGGGGCGGATTGTGCTCGAACTGCTGCCGGAGATTGCACCACGGCATGTCGAACAGTTTAGAGCCTATGTGCGTAGCGGGCTTTATGATGGAACGATCTTTCATCGCGTTATAAAGGATTTCATGGCGCAGGGCGGCGATGTCGCCTTGACCCATGGTGAAGACAAATTGCTGGCGCCGATGCAGGCGGAGTTTACCGTTCGCCGGGCCCCTGGCGAGATGCCGATGGACAGTATCGGGCCAGCTGATTCTGCGAGGATGGGGTTTCATAAAGGGTTCCCGATTCAGGCGCAGCCGGCATTTCTGGCTGCGATGTCCCATGATGGTCTGATTGATGTCTGGATGCCGCATTGCCCCGGCATTCTGTCGACGGCACGAACCAGCGACCCGAATAGCGGAAATGCGCAATTCTTTCTGATCACGCTGGATGGACAGCATCTTGACCGTGAATATGCCGCAAAGGGACGGATCCTGGCGGGGCTGGATGTCGCGCGCGCGCTTCGGAAGGGCCCGGTTCCTGACGGATATCCTGTTGTGAACCCTGATCTGGTTCTCTCGGCAGCGCTAGTATCAGACCTGCCTGCAGATGAGCGTCTGGCCGCTTATGTGATGCGGACAGATACGCCGGAGTGGAGCCAGATCAGGTCGGATGCGGACCGGGACGGCACGAATATATGTGATCTGCCGCAAGTTCCGAGTGTGGTTGTCGGGTGAGGTCTGAAGCAGGGCTTGAGGCGTTTGCATTCGATCTTCCCGAAGAGCTAATTGCGCTAAGGCCAATTGAACCACAGGATGCGGCCCGGTTGCTGGTTGTGAAGTCGGATGGCTCGCTAATTGATGCCACGGTCAGGGATTTGCCTGATTTTCTGACGCCCGGTGACCGGCTGATTTTCAATGATACAAAGGTCTTGCCGGCGGCGCTTAAGGGGTTGCGGCCGGCCCGGAATCTGCATGGCCGCGACATTCTCGCTGATGTCAATTTGGTCGAGCGACTGGGCGATGATGTGTGGCTGGCGCTTGCAAGGCCCGGTAAACGATTGAAGTTAAGAGACATTATCCGGTTCGGAGATGATCTGTCGGCGGAGATTATCGGAAAAAGACCGGATGGCGAGGTCGAACTGAAATTCAATAGGGCAGGCTCAGATCTGATTTCGGCGCTCGAGCAGATTGGCTCAATGCCTCTTCCCCCCTATATTGCGCGTCGCCGCCCTGCCGACATGAAAGATGCTGACAATTATCAAACCGGTTTCGCGTCCGGGGTGGGCGAATCCGTGGCCGCACCCACAGCCGGTCTTCATTTTACGCCGCGTCTGATGAATGAGCTGGCAGCAGCGGGGCTTGTGCATTCTTTTGTCAGATTGACTGTTGGTTTGGGCACATTTGCACCGTTAAAGCCAAGCCAGATAGATCTCGGCCGGCTACATTCGGAATGGTGCCGGGTCGATCATGATGTCGCGGTCTCAGTCAACCAGACCCGCGCTGGCGGGGCGCGTTGTGTTGCAGTAGGAACAACCGCCTTACGAACGCTCGAAAGCGCAGCCTCGGACAATCGCCAACTCAATGATTTTTCCGGTCATACGGATATATTTATTCGGCCGGGATACCAGTTCAAAGTGACAGACGCGCTTGTGACCAATTTTCATTTGCCTGGCTCAAGCCTGTTCATGTTGATTTGTGCCATGATGGGCACCGAGATGATGCAGGCCGCTTATGCGCACGCGATTGCCAGTAAGTACCGGTTTTACTCCTATGGCGATGCGTGCTTGCTCTTACCTTAATGGGTTGCGGCGGTTGGACGATGATGCGCCTGATGCCCGACATGGATAACCTTATCCGAGCTCAGGATTTGTTCGGGCGTATATGCAAACTTGTTTGCCAGAGCGCGATAGATTGGCGTGAAATCTTTTTCGGCGGTTGCTTTGTAGAGGTCGTCATAACTCTCAATAACGAAATAGGTTTGTTGAAAGTCATCAATCTTATAGTCGGTCTGCATAACCCGTTTCAAAGCGAAGTTGATCCGATTGGGCGAATGGCTCTCTAGCGAGAACACCGTCTCAGCCGGGGATGATACGATGCCGGCACCGTAAATACGCAACCCGGCCGGTGTTTTGATCAGGCCAAATTCGACAGTATACCAGTAAAGCGCCGCAAGATTTCTTAGTGAGTCAAATTTAAGGCTTTTGATCCCGCCCTCGCCATAGGCTTGCATGTAATCGGCAAAGACAGGATTGCTCAGCATCGGCACATGGCCGAATATATCATGAAATATATCGGGTTCCTGAATATAGTTCATCTGGTCCGGACGGCGGATAAAGGTGCTTGCCGGAAATCGTCGATTTGCCAGAAGCCGGAAAAATTCGGGATCAGATATCAAGCCGGGGACACCTACAATTCGCCAGCCTGTCAGGGGTTCGAGGCAATCCGACAGCGCATCGAGATCCGGAATGCCGCCTTTATGCAAATCAAGAGCGTCGAGGCCGGCTATAAAGTCGGGCGCCGCTCTGCCCGGTAATAATCTTGCCAGTTTTGCATAGAGCTGATCCCAGATATCGTGTTGCGCGGGGGTATATTCGTGCCAGTTCTGGTTGATTATTGAGGTCATATCGTCAGGTCTAAGCCGGGTCCTTTCATATGCTATATGTTCCGATCACGATATGGGCACTCACGGTACGGGCACTCACGGTACGGGCACTCACGGTACGGGCACTCAGGGTACGGGCACTCACGACATAGGTGCCCACGGTATGCGCACCCACGACATAGGCGCCCACGGTATGGGCACTGGCCGCGAGACACCTGCAGGTGGCGATATGATTGCCGATCTTGATCAGTTTCCAATATGCTAGTCCGGCGCGAGCATACAATGCACCTGACGAAACGGGTAGGTCTGCAAAAAGGTAGTTTCTGTATCTTTGAAGGGTCGCGTTAGCTGGCCGATGTCGCGCTGCCGCCGCGATCACGCTTGTGGTTGCGTGTCGCTGTATTCAACTGTCGATCCTGTTTCGCCAGCGATCTTTGAGCCGACTTAAATCACGATGCAAATTCGGTCTGCTGGCAGGCTGCGGCGACTTATATGGTCGTGGTCGGAAGGTTGGCGCGTTTGTCTCAGCGACGCCGGAATTTGATGTAGTTGGCCGGAGACAGGACAGAGGAGAACACTGTTCCGCGCCCGGTGCGCGAGATCGATTGCCGGCGAATGATATGCAGACAATTCGTGCTGTAGGTTAATTGCGTTGTTCAGATTTCAACACATAGCCATCATCGGTCAGGTCAAAAATCTGCCGGATGTCAGGATGTGAAATTCGAAGTGTCTGCTCGTCAATTTTCAGGTTCTGTTCCGAAACATAGGCGACATAGTGCGAGCGATCATTCTCGGCGAACAGGTGGTAATAGGGCTGATCCTTGTCAGGGCGCATCTCTTTCGGAATGGCCTCATACCATTCGTCGGTGTTTGAGAAAACCGGATCAACGTCAAAGATGATACCATAAAAGTCGAAGAGCCGATGCCGCACGATCTGCCCGATTTGGTACTTGGCGTGACGCATTTCAATCGATGCCGGGTTGGCGTGTACTGGCGTTGTCGATTTTGCTTCACCTTTAACTGCAGTAACCGGCTCAGGGGCGCTCAATGCGACGGTCTGGGACTGCTTGCCGGCAACACCGTCTGCAGTGATTTCTGGTCCGGGCTCGGCTTGAGTCATGGTTGAATGCGGCGGTGTTTCGGGCTCGGACGCATCGGAGTGGTCGTCGCGAGTCTCGCTCACAGGGCTTGGCGCCGGGGACCGTTTGCTTTTCGACCCGGAGCGCCCAAAAATTCGGGCAAAGAAGTTTCGTCGTTGGCTCATCAACACAGTGTGTGCTACATCCTTCTGCAACAGACAAGATTTGGGCCGCATATGGCTAACGAAAAAAATGATAGTCCTCGGACTGTCTCGAAAGGTTTTCCTCAATCACGACGGGATCGAGCGCCGCTCTTTGCCGCCGTCGATCTGGGGACAAATAATTGCAGGCTTTTGATAGCGGCCCCGCGCGGTGGCAGCTTCAAGGTCGTCGACTCCTATTCGCAAATCGTCCGGCTTGGTGAAGGCTTGAACGAAAGCGGCCGGATCTCCGATCAGGCCATGTCGCGGGCGGTTGAAGCCTTGGGTAAAATCGCGGCAAAGTTGAAAGCGCGAAATGTACGGCATGTCCGCTGTGTTGCGACGCAGGCCTGCCGCCAGGCGAGTAATGGCGCGGACTTCATTCGATCGGTCAAACAGCGGACGCAACTCGATTTCAAGATAATCGGGGCGGAGGAGGAGGCGCGGCTTGCACTCATCGGTTGCCACGACTTGATTGCACCAGAGTCAAATTTTGTCTGTGTGTTAGATATTGGCGGCGGTTCGACAGAGGTTTCTTTCGTTGATTCAAGTGCAGCGCAGGCGGGCGGTCTGCCGGGCCTGTTGCGCAAACCGCCGATAAAACTCTGGACGAGCTTACCGATTGGCGTGGTCACGCTGACCGAGGCGTTCGCACACCTTGATGAAGCCGATGCGATACAAGGCATGCGCGCAATGGCGAAGGATTATGTTGCGGGGTGGTCGGGAGGCCTGGATGTCCAGAAGGCATTTGCGCATAGTCAGGCGCATTTAATCGGAACGTCGGGCACGATTACGTGTCTGGCAGGGGTTCATCTCGGACTCGCGCGCTATCGGCGGGATCTCGTCGACGGGATGTGGGTTGATCACCAAGACATGCTCGAGGTTATTGAGCGGTTACGGGCGGCTGGCCCCGTCGAACGTAAGAATTTTCCGACGATTGGTGCCGAGCGCGCCGGTCTTATGTTGGCGGGCTGCGCGATTGTTGAAGCTGTCTGGCAG
The DNA here is from genome assembly GCA_965657655.1 of Henriciella sp. Taxonomy (GTDB): domain Bacteria; phylum Pseudomonadota; class Alphaproteobacteria; order Caulobacterales; family Hyphomonadaceae; genus Henriciella. The sequence goes on along the minus strand of CBFHPC010000054.1, from coordinate 1,306 downwards.
CTTGCACCAGATGCCAGAATGCGGGTAGCAGATCGCGGTCTACGTGAAGGTTTGCTTTTATCCATGATGAATCATTCGAAACGGCGCAGACGACGTCGCCGTCGCAAGCCGACAGATCAATCAGCGAAAGCGGAGAATAAGATGCAGGCTGCCAATGTCGGATGATGGGAAACGCCGGTGGCGGGGGCCGGGCGCCGAAACCGGGAAGGCCGGTTCGGGGCGGCGGCTGTCAGAGCGCAAAGTGATCGCCTATCGTGCGAAAAGCGAAAGTTCCAAAAAGTGGATCGAGCGACAGCTGTCAGACCCCTATGTCCAGAAAGCCAGGTCTGAAGGCTATCGGGCGCGTGCGGCCTATAAGCTGCTTGAAATCGATGAGCGGATGCGACTGTTACGCCGCGGATTGCGGGTGGTTGATCTTGGCTGCGCGCCAGGAGGCTGGCTACAAGTCTGCGAGGCGCGCGGTGTCAGCGAGCTGGTCGGCATCGACCTGTTGCCGGTCGAGCCAGTTGCAATGGCGCACATTATCGAAGGTGATATTAACAATGCGGCTGATGTCGCGGCGATGATGAGTGGATTAAGCGGGCCGCCCGATCTGGTTCTGTCCGATATGGCTGCCAACACAACCGGGCACCGCCGGACTGACAGTCTGCGCACGGCGGCGCTGGCGGATATGGCCTATGAGTTTGCCCGCCAGCATCTGGTTCAGGGCGGAAGTTTTTGTTCGAAAGTGTTTCAAGGCGGCGCGACATTACAATTGATGACGCAATTAAAGAGCGATTTTTCGGATGTCCGCCATCTCAAGCCACCGTCTAGCCGCCGCGGATCGCCCGAGCTGTTTGTTGTTGCCAAGGGATTTCGAGGCCGGAGATCATAATTGGACCCGATCGACCTATCCACGCGTCTTGATCAGAGACGGAACTGGCGTGAAACCGGAGCCTGGCTCCTGCTCCTCGCCGGGCTGTTTGTCCTGATCTGGGGCGGGAAAGAATGGACCGGTAATGTATCATCTGTCGACCGAATAGTGTCTGCGGCGCTGGCGGTCACGCTGCTGGCGCTA
>CBFHPC010000054.1:0-239 GCA_965657655.1 Henriciella sp. | reverse complement strand
TCAGTACCGGCTTCCCGACTGGATTACCGGTCCGCTTATCATTTCAGGCCTGCTTATGACCTATATCCGGGGCAGCGATTTTATCGCGTCGATACTGGGGGCGGTTATTGGTTATCTCCTGATCTTCCTGATCGAACGATATTGGCGGTTCCGTTACAATCGTGACGGGATTGGCATGGGCGATGCAAAACTACTCGCCGGCCTCGGGGCGTGGCTGGGTTTATACAATCTCCCTGTGG
>CBFHPC010000053.1:0-13411 GCA_965657655.1 Henriciella sp. | reverse complement strand
CTGATCCGGCCTGTGACTGGTCCGGCCTGTGACTGGTCCGACATTGCGACGATATCGCCGGCATTATCGGAAAAATCAATTTGTGCCGTTGCGGCACCAATTGATTTTTCACTCAAGGCGTCGAATATCTGGCCGGCACTAAAACACAGGATGAGGCCGATAAATTAAAACAGACACCTATAATGCCTTGGCAAAAGCCCAGCATCCAGAGCCGGACAGAGGATACCAGAATGAATATGACGACCCTCGACAAGGAAGCGATCAAAAAAAAATACATATTGGAACGTAATAAGAGATTACGGCCGGACGGAAACGATCAGTATCGGCGCCTCGGTGAGTTCGAGGACATGCGGCATGACCCCCATACGCCCTTAGTCGACCGTGAACCGGTCCATGATCATGTCACATTCACTTTTGTCGGCGGCGGTTTTGCCGGTCTGGTCGTTGGTGCGCGTCTCAAGCAAGCCGGAATTGATCGCATCAGGCTGATCGACAAGGGCGGAGATTTTGGCGGGACATGGTACTGGAACCGCTATCCTGGCGCGCAATGCGATACCGCCTCGATGATATATATGCCCCTGCTCGAAGAAACCGGCCATATCCCGACTGAAAAATATGCCCACGGCCCTGAAATAAGAGCGCATTGCCAGCGCATAGCCAATCAGTTTGGCCTGTATGAGAATGCTCTGCTTCATACTGAAGTCACAGCCCTCGAATGGGATGAGGACAAGGCCCACTGGATTGTTGAAACATCCCGCGGCGACCGGTTTACCTCGAAATATGTCGCGACCGGAACCGGCCCGCTGCATATTGCAAAATTACCCGGCATTCCGGGTATCCAGACCTTTAAGGGGAAGTCCTTTCACACCAGCCGCTGGGATTATGCCTATACTGGCGGCAGCCCCGAAGGCGCGGTCATGGAAAACCTCGCGGATAAAACCGTCGCGATCATCGGCACCGGCGCGACCAGTGTCCAGTGCGTGCCCAGGCTTGCCAAATCGGCCAAGCGGCTGCTGGTTGTTCAACGCACGCCATCCTCTGTGGATACCCGCAACAATGCACCGATCGACGAGGACTGGTTCAAAGGTATCGCCAAGCCCGGCTGGCAGCAGGACTGGTTTGACAATTTTGTCGAAAACCAGTCACAGGGATTACCCCAAACAGATCTGGTTATGGATGGCTGGACAGAAATTTCACGACGAATTCGCACCAAAGTCATGGCCCTGTCTCCGGATAAATGGACACCGGAAACCATGATGGATGCGTTCGAAGATGCTGACTTCGAAAAGATGAACGAAATTCGCGCCCGCGTTGACGAGATTGTCGAAGACAAAGACACATCGGAAAACCTGAAAGCCTGGTACCGTCAATTATGCAAACGGCCCTGCTTCCATGATTCCTACCTGCAGGCCTTCAACACACCCGGAACCGAACTTGTCGACACTGACGGACAGGGTGTTGAAAAAATTACTGAGACCGGATTCGTCGTCAACGGGGTATCATATGACGTTGACTGTATCATCTTCGCGTCCGGCTTCGAAGTAGGTTCGGACTATACCTCCAGAGCGGGCTTCGACATGATCGGACGGGAACACCGAAAACTGTCAGAATACTGGGCCGAAGGCATCCGCTCCAAACATGGTCTGCATGTAAATGGCTTTCCGAATGCGTTTATTGTCCAGCCCAACCAGGCGGCAAATCTCATTTCCAATATTCCGCACAATATCGTCGACCACGCCGATACAATTGCGACGATTGTAAAACATGCAGAGGCGCACAATTACGCACAGGTCGAAGTCACCGAAGCGGCCGAAACAGCATGGGTGGATTTAATTTTGAGTGGTGCCGGCATGATACTCGGCTCACCTGACTGCACCCCTGGTTATTATAATAATGAGGGCCAGGGCTTAAGCGGCACAGCTAAATATGCAGTCGGACATCCGGGGGGTGCCCGGGCTTATTTTCAGCATATCGCGGCATGGCGCGCTTCGGGCGAGTTTGACGGGCTGTCATTTAGCTGAGCCTGCTGCGCCGTCATTAAACGGAGCACGGTCCTGCAGCAGCGCAAGCGCCGCTGCGCCGGGCTTGACCAGGCCGTCCCGCAGGCGTCTTGCCCGAAACGCTCAGGCGACAACCTAAAGACCGCCGCCCTAATGGTTGCGACGGCTTTTCATGCATATGCAGTACTTGCAGAAATAGGTTTTGTGCGCTTCCTTACGCAAAGGCAGTGAAGGATTGTGTTTTGTTTCGCCTTATAATTGGAATTGGAACTTTCTTACTCGGGTTGAAGTTGAGCTATGATGGCATTACGCCGACCTGGGTACTCGTCGAGCGCGGAAGCTCGGTAAGCGACGCTTTGTTCAACCCGCCGACAAGTATTATCCGGATCTCTGGTGCCCTGTTCGTTGCAGCCGGCGGCCTGACCGCGATCTTCTCGGGCCTTCGCGGCGGCGGGTACGCTTTGATAGGCTCCCTTATCATTCTCGGCATGGCGGTGCTGATCTTTGCAACCGGCGCTGATCAGAGCCTTTGGATGAACACGATCCTTGAAGGTTTTGCTGCTTTCTTATTGTCAATTTTACTTTTAACGGTGAGACGACATTAAGCGTCTGAGCGATTGCATTTATTCTCGTTACGCTTAGTTTGCAGCGCATATCAGACAATCTGAAAATTATAGGATATTTTTATGTCGGTTGAGTATGACGTCGTTATCATCGGTGGCGGACCGGGTGGCTACAATTGTGCGATTAGGGCGGGTCAGCTGGGCTTGAAGGTCGCCTGCATCGAGGCCCGCGAAACACTTGGTGGAACCTGTCTCAATGTTGGTTGCATACCATCCAAAGCGCTGCTGCATGCCTCAGAGGCCTACGCCGCAGCGCAAAATGACTTTGCCGATATGGGCATCAAAATCGGTGACCTTTCGCTTGATCTGAAACAGATGATGGCCCAGAAAGATGATGCCGTAAAAGGCTTGACCGAAGGGGTCGCATTCCTTCTGAAAAAGAACAAAGTTGTGCATATTCAGGGGAAAGGACGCATTTCCGCCCCCGGAACGGTCGAAGTCACCGGCAAGGATGGCAAAACCCAGACCGTCACCGGCAAAAATATCGTGATTGCAACGGGCTCTGAGCCGTCAACCCTGCCTGGTATCGACATTGATGAAAAACGAATTGTCTCAAATACGGGTGCGCTATCGCTCAAGACTGTGCCAAAGAAGCTCGTTCTGATTGGTGCCGGCGTCATTGGCCTTGAAATGGGGTGCGTCTGGTCGCGGCTCGGCGCAGATGTTACGGTCGTGGAATATCTCGACCGCATTCTGCCTGGGGCCGATAGCGATATAGCTAAAGATGCCCAGCGCATATTCAAAAAACAGGGTCTGACATTTAAACTGTCGACCAAGGTCACCGGCGTCGAAAAATTGAAGACCAAGCTACAATTGACGGTCGAGCCTGCGGCAGGCGGCGAAGCCAGCAAACTCGATGCCGATATCGTTATCGTCGCGGTCGGGCGTCGCCCTTACACAGAAGGCCTCGGCCTTGAAAATATTGGTTGCAAAACCGATGCACGCGGCGTTATTCAGACAATTGACGGCCATTTCAAAGTCGCTGATGGGGTCTGGGCAATCGGCGACTGTATTCACGGTCCGATGCTGGCGCACAAAGCAGAAGATGACGGCACCGCCGTTGCCGAGCTGATCGCCAATAAGGCCGGTCATGTCAATTATGATCTGGTGCCAAGCGTCGTTTATACTAATCCGGAGATAGCTTGGGTCGGCGCCACCGAGGACGAGCTCAAGGCAGCCGGACGCGCCTATAAGATTGGTAAATTCCCGTTCATGGCGAATTCACGGGCCAGAACCAATCATGAAACTGGCGGGTTTGTAAAGATTCTGGCGGATGCTGAAACCGATCGCATTCTTGGCGCCCATATGATGGGGGTCGGGGTTGGCGAAATGATCGGCGAGATCTGCGTCGCTATGGAGTTCGGAGCTGCTTCGGAAGATATTGCGCGAACCTGCCACGCCCATCCGACCATGTCGGAAGCTATCCGGCAGGCGGCCATGGGGGTCGAAGGCTGGACGATGCAGATGTAGCCTGGGGGCGCCGCGTTGAATGTCCGATCAACTCCTATTTCCGACCCTGATACGCACCGCGAGGGTGACGCAAACAGGTCTCCTCAGAGATCTCGAAGCGAGCTGCTGGGATATTGAAGACGGCGACGCCGCCGGACGCGCATGGAGCGATGCCAATGGCTATCCCGGCTATACGTCCTATGCGTCGCTGAATGACCTTGATTTACGGTCACCCGCCTTTGCTGACCTGGTCAGGCAACTCGATCTTGAAGCCGCCGGTTTTGCTAACAGTCTGGGCTGGGATACCGGAACCGCAAAGCTCAAATGCGACAGCCTATGGATTAATATTCTTGGCGAGGGCGGCCATCACGCCGGACACATTCATCCCAATAGTGTGATTTCAGGAACCTGCTATATCACGGTCCCGCCTGGCGCGGGACGATTGAAGCTCGAAGATCCCCGGCAAATAATGATGATGGCGGCCCCCGCTATCAAGCCGGATGCAAGCCCGGAACAGAAAAGGTTCTTTTATATCGCGCCAAAACCGGGCGACATTATTTTGTGGGAAAGCTGGCTGCGCCACGAGGTAATGCCCCATCAATCTGACCATGCACGGGTCTCGATCAGCTTTAATTATAGCCTCACCGACATCTAAACCACGTCGCAATGTTTATCTGGATTGGTGATTTCAAGCTTGACCCCAGAGCAGGCCTCGTTCATCGCAGCTGGAGTTTCCTCCCAAACACAAAGGTTTCCTAAAATGGATATTTCCAAGATCGTCGCCGGACAAAGCCTACCGGATGACATCAATGTACTTGTCGAAGTGCCACTGGGCGGCGATCCGATCAAATACGAAATCGATAAGGCATCAGGCGCGATGTTCGTCGACCGCTATCTCTACACAGAAATGCGGTATCCGTGTAATTATGGGTTCGTTCCGCATACGCTGAGTCCGGATGGCGACCCAATCGATGTTATGGTCGTCGGCAACCGTCCGCTTGTGCCCGGCTCGGTGGTCCGCGCGCGGCCAGTTGGCGTGCTGATGATGACAGACGATAAAGGGTCGGACGAGAAAATCCTGGCTGTCCCGCACCAGACACTCACCTCATATTATGACAAAATAGCGACCTATCACGATCTTCCCAACATACTGATCGAAAAAATCACGCACTTTTTCTCCCATTATAAGGATCTCGAAAAAGGGAAGTGGACAACGATCGAAGGCTGGGCCGGTATCGAACGGGCCCGCGAGCTTATCAGTGAGGCCTATGCCCGCGAGCGCGGCGAATAGGAGCTCAAGCCGGGAATGGATGTATCGGTCTGGATCGCACTGTTTATCATTTTCATGTCAGGCGGTCTGACACCCGGACCCGCCGTCATGCTGGTCGTTTCGACGAGTTTGAAATACGGTTTCCGGTCATCCATGTTTCCAGCGATTGGCGTTTCACTGGCAAACCTGGTCTGGATCGGGCTGGCGGCGGGTGGGATTGCCACCCTCGCCGCAGCTTTTCCAATGCTGTTTCTGGCGGTGAAATATGTTGGCGTCGCCTTCATCATCTGGCTCGCCTTTGGATTGTTCCGGCAAGGCGCTATCGAGCTCGGGCGCACACAAATCCAGCAGGCAAAGGCGACAAAACTGCTGCTCAGCGGGATCGGTCTACAGCTGGCCAATCCGAATGCGCTGATCTTTTTCGGTCTAATATTACCGACCTTTTTCGCCGCCGACCGCCCATTATTGCCGCAGGTCGCAATTACCATGATCACAGTGACCATCACCGAAATGCTCGGACTAGCCCTTTATGGCCGGCTGGCTGACTTCATGTCACAACGTTACGGCAATCCGAAATTCGCCGGCCGAGCAAATGCTTTTGCCGCCATTTTGATGCTGGCTGCAGCAGGTTTCGCCCTGATGGCAACGTTGCCCGAGCCTGTCTAGGTTTCGAGTTTCAAAAAATCACCCGAATCCTGATCATACCAGGACAGCTCGGCGGTTTCGATCGCAAACCAGGCGCCATGCAATGACAGCTTACCCGCTTCGACGGCGTCCTCAATGAATGAGAATGTCATAAGATTGTCGAGCGAGGAAACGATGCCGGCATGTTCGAGTGCGGTTTGCTTATCCTGTTTACCGGACGCCAGAACAGCCTGTCTCGGCTTATCGAGCAATTCCACCCAGGGTGCGATGAACTTTCCGGCGGGCTGCCCGTTCGCCGCCGAAAGGGCCGCTTTGACCCCCCCGCATGCAGCATGACCCAAAACCAGAATATGCTGGACGCCCAGTCCGGTTACGGCAAATTCCAGCGCCGCGCTTTCGGCATGATTATGGTCAGAGCATGAGCAGGGCGGCACCAGATTTGCAACATTTCTCACCACAAAAAACTGGCCCGGCAGAACGTCGAAAATATCCCCCGGATCAACCCGGCTATCGCAACACGAAATGACCATAACGGGCGGCTTCTGACCATCTGACAGCGCCTCATATAGGTCCGCCTGTTGCGCGTATTTACCCGCTTTGAACTGGTGATAACCTTGAACTAGATCAGCTGGTGCCGGCAAAGCAGTCTCCATTGCGATATATTTGCGCTATTTGCAACGACATATTGACGAATGCAAGTTATACCGCCACAGGAAAACGTGTCTAATGTCATCAAATTTTATCCCAAAAGGCCGACGAAATGCCGGACCATAAGGAAGCATTATCAGCCGCTTCTCGCCGCAGCAAAGAATCGCGTCTCGCTATTCTGGATGCCACGCGAGCTGTTTTAATCGAGAATGGCTGGCGGAAATTTAGTGTCGATGAAGTTGCCCGCCAGGCGCATGCATCAAAGCAGACTATATACCGGAGATGGCCCGCCATCGGGGTTATGTGCGTCGAGTCCTGTCTAACCGAAATCAAAAAGCCGGGACGCGATTCCGGCGACCCGGTCGACCGGATCGTCAACCTGCTGGAGCCCTTGGAGCTGATTACACGGACCAGCGCCGGTTATGAACTATTGCGGGGTGCACTGGTCGCCGCCGCCGACGACAGTCATGCCGGTGAATACTTACGCGGCTGGATACGGGAAAATCTCAGAGCACCGTTGCGTCTTATTCTGGCTGAAATCGCATCCAAAAAAATAATCCGGCGCGACTTCAATCTCGACGAAGTTATCGACACGCTGACCGGCCCGATATGGGCCCGCTTACTGATCTTGCATGCACCATTACCGGAAAATTATAGCCGCGACCGGGCCGCGCGCCTGCTAGCAGATTTGGCAGACCAATAGATTCCACGCTTCGATATTTTGGGTAGGGACATTATGCGAATTAAACCGGTTATCCTGTGCGGTGGAAGTGGTACGCGCCTATGGCCTTTGTCGACGGCAGAGAAACCGAAGCAGTTTCAGTCACTGACCAGCGAGAAAACGATGATCGCGCTCACGGCCGAACGGCTCAGCGGCGAGCGGGCTCCCTTCGAGCTCGACCAACTACTAATTGTTGGTTCGCAGCGCCATGCCGAGCTTCTGCAGACCCAGCTGCCCGGCGCCTTCCTTATTCTTGAGCCATTTGGCCGTAACTCCGCGCCGGCGGTTGCCGCGGCATGCCTTTGCGCTGACCCCGACGACATGCTGCTAATCCTTCCTGCCGACCATCATATCGAGGCGCCCGACGCATTCACGCAAGCGATCGCGACAGGATATGACAACGCCCGGGCCGGAGCCATTGTGACGTTTGGCATTGAACCGAATTTCCCGGCAACCGGATATGGCTATATTCAGGCCGAGACCTCGGCAAAGCCCGTGAAAGACGTCATCAAATTCGTCGAAAAGCCGGCCCGCGAAACGGCGGAGGCCTATATCGAGGCTGGCAACTATTACTGGAATGCCGGAATTTTTCTGTTTCAGGCGAAAACGATGCTGGCCGCCTTTGACACATATGCCCCCGACATCCTCGCCGGCGTTAAATGCGCGCTGGAAAACAAGACAGCATCGCCCTTAACATTGCAGCCCGACGCCTTCGCCGAGGTTCCAGATATCTCTCTCGACTATGCCATTATGGAGCATGTCGAACCGATCTGTCTGGTCCCGGTCAATATGGGATGGAATGATGTTGGCGGATATCAAGCGCTATGGGATCTCAGCACAAAAGACCAGTTTGGTAATGCCAAGATCGGGCCGGTATTCACTGAATTATCAGATGGAAATTTCATTCGCTCGGAAGGGCCGCAAATTAGTGTTTCAGGGTTGACCGACATGATCGTTGTCGCCCGGCCAGATCAGGTCATGATCAGCTCGCGGCACGATCCGGAGGCTGTTAAACGGCTCGGGCAACATTCGAACGCCCAAAGGGAAAATGGCGACCTGACCGAAGCAAACCGCGGTCTGGCCCGGAAGACCTTGTGGCGAAGCTTCGAAACCTGGTCAAAAATCGCATGGGATTCAGAAACGGGCGGCTTTGTCGAAAGCGCCTCGCTATCCGGGCACCCGAATACGGGGATACCAAGACGTGTCAGAGTTCAGGCCCGGCAGATTTTCAGCTTTTCCGAGGCCGTCCGACTTGGCTGGGCCGGCAGCGAGCAGGCCGCACAACTGGCCCGTCAAGGGCTGGACTATCTCGACACAGTCTGCCGGTGCGAAAAAGGCGGCTGGCAGCACACACTCGCAACCGATGAACACCCTGCCAATGACACCCGCGATTTATACGATCACGCCTTCATCATGTTAGCCGGCGCTGCCTTTTACCGCGCATTTGGTGACAGAAAGGGGCTCGATATCGCGACTGAGGCGCATAATTTTATCACATCCGAACTAGTTGCGGCCGGTCATGACGGTTTCATCGATGCCAAGCCATGCCGTGGTTATCGCCGCTCAAACCCCCACATGCATTTACTCGAAGCTTATCTGGAACTCTACCAGGCGACCCAGGACCCGGCCTGGAAAACGGCGGCAACCAGCATTGTATCCCTGTTCGAACGGATACTGTTTGATCCAGATCGCAATCTGCTACCAGAATATTTCTCGATAGAATGGGCGCGTCTGGAGGATGATAGAAGACGCATATTCGAACCCGGCCATCATTATGAATGGGCCGTCCTGCTCGCGCGCCATGACGCGATTTGCGCGCGCGATACTGGCAGCTGGCGGCGACGCCTGATCGCCACGGCAGATCGCGCGACGATTGATCAGATGCACGGCTTCGCACCGAATTCGGTGGATATAAGCGGGCGCACGGTCGACCCGAATCGCCGCTTATGGCCACAATTGGAAAAGTTCCGGGCCGAGCTTCTTCATCCGGGGTCGACCCCACCGGGAACGGTCAACCGGACATTTGGAAAAATCCTGGAGACCTATATTTCGCCAATGCCCGACGGACTTTTTATTGACGAAATCGATCAGGATCGACAAGTGATAGCACAAGCGGTGCCAGCAAGCATGTTATATCATCTGGTGACGGCATTCAGAGATATCATCTAACCGATTGGCACGAGACACTTATGAAAACCCTGATCGTCATTCCAGCGCGATATGCCTCGACACGGTTTCCCGGAAAACCATTGCAGCCGATCGCCGGAAAATCCTTGCTCGAACGGGTGGTTGGAATAGCCGCCGCAACCTGTCATGACAGGCCCGACCGCCAATTTGTTGTGGCGACCGATCATGAAGACATCATAAATCATGCTGATGCCATCGGAGCGGCCGCTATTATGACAGATAGCGCATTGCCATCCGGCACCGACCGTGCGCTGCAGGCGGCAAACCGATTTGATCCAGATGCAGATTTCATCGTCAATTTGCAGGGTGACGCTCCGTTTACGCCACCCGCTTATGTTGATGCGATTATACAAGCCGGCGAAACGGCGCCACATGACCTCGTAACGCCGGTTGTGCAACTATCATGGTCGGCGCTGGATGAGGTTCGCGAGCGCAAGAAAATTACGCCGTTTTCGGGGACATCCTGTGTTATGCGGGATGATGGCGAAGCGCTCTGGTTCTCGAAAAACATTCTACCAGCCATCCGCAAAGAGGCCGCGTTGCGCCAGTCATCGGATTGCTCACCCGTATGGCGGCATATTGGTCTTTATGGATACAAACGGGCTGCGCTTGAGCGTTTCACCGCGCTGCCGGAAGGCCATTATGAAAAGCTTGAAGGGCTGGAACAGCTGCGCTTCCTTGAAAACGGCATGCGCATAAAAGCCGTGCCGGTGGCGACAACACAAACCGCAATGTGGGGTATTGATACGCCGGAAGATGCCCGCCATGCCGAACAGTTGATCGCAACCTATGGCGACGTCGAGCTCAACCTGTCATGATTCGAGATATATATATCGTTCGCCATGGCAATACGTTTGATGCCGGAGATATTGTCACCCGGGTCGGCGGCCGCACCGATCTCGATCTGTCAGTTTCGGGGCACGAACAGGCGCGACATCTTGCCAATCATTTTCGGGATACCGCGAAAATAAAGTTTGCATCAGCCTATTGCAGTCAGCTCAAACGGACCCGTCAGACCGCAGACATAATCCTTGCCGCATCTGCGCGCGAAAACACCGTTGTTGAAACGCTGGGCTTCCTTAAAGAGATTGATTATGGCCCGGATGAAAACTGTGCCGAAGAGGCTGTTATCGCCCGGATCGGGCAATCAGCGCTGGATTTGTGGGACACGCAGGCGATCCCGCCGCAAGGTTGGCTGGTTGATCCTAATTTTATCCGGACGGCTTGGGCGAGGCTGTTTGAAAATCTGGCAGCCAGCAGTTCACAGGACCCTGTGCTGATCGTGACCTCGAATGGTATTGCGCGTTTCGCGCTCGACGCCGTAACAAAGGGACGGGACGTCCTGACACCGCTCAAGCTGAAAACCGGCGCCTTTGGCCGGCTTCGGCTAACCGCCAGCGAGGTTGAGCTAATTAACTGGAATGTCCGCCCCTGACCGGCCGGACCTATACGACCCCAGCCTTCAGCACGTCATGCATATGAATGATGCCGCAACACTGATCATCGTCGACCACAAATAATTGTGTAATATTGCGATCGCTCATGATCGAAATTGCACTATGCGCCAATCCTGTCGACTCGACTGTTACCGGATCCTTCGTCATCGCTTCATCGACGGTTTTGTAATGCTTGCGGTCACGCACAATCCGACGAATATCGCCATCGGTCAGCATGCCGGACAAATGACCAGTTGAATTCAATACCCCGACACAACCGAGCCCAAGTTCGCTTAAAACCACAATGGCATCTTCGAGATTGGTACCTTCCGGCACAGTCGGAACCTCATCACCCGTCCGCATGATTTCGGAAACTTTTTTAAGCATGGAGCCAAGTTTGCCGCCCGGATGATAGGTCCGGAAATCGTCAGCCTTGAAACCTCGCCGTTCCAGGAGTGCAACCGCAAGTGCGTCACCATAGGCCATCATCAGCGTCGTTGACGTTGTCGGCGCCTTCGTCACAGCGCAGGCTTCAGGGATATCCGGTACCAGCAGCAACTGGTCGGAGGCTTCGCCCAGAGCCGACTTTGCCTTGGCCGTCATCCCGATAAGCGGAATATCAAATCGGCGCGTATAATGCAGCAGATCGGAAAGTTCGGGTGTTTCACCCGATCGCGACAAGGCCAGAACCACATCATTCGGCGTGATCATGCCAAGATCGCCATGCGAGGCTTCGGTCGGGTGGACAAATTGTGCCGGCGACCCGGTCGATGCGAGTGTTGCCGCGATTTTGCGAGCGACATGGCCCGATTTCCCGACACCGGCACAAATGATCCGGCCCGTCGCGCGATAACAAATATCGATGACATCACCCAGCGTATGGTCAAGCGCCTCAGCCAATTGCTCAAGCGCCTGCGCTTCGGCCCGCAATACCCGCTGGGCAATCTCGATATCGACACTCACGCGCCACCCGCCCGCTCGTTCACAAGCTCATGTACGGCCTTCAATCGCGGTAATAGCGTCGCGGCCGATGTGATCGGAAGACAGCTTGGTCCGTCACACAAGGCCTTATCCGGATCGGTATGAAATTCGAGGAAGACGCCATCTGCGCCCGCCGCAATGGCCGCCAGAGCGAGTGTCGCAACGCCCTCTCTGCGCCCGCCGGTCGAAGCCCCTTTCGTCCGCGGATCGGCGCCCGGCAACTGAACCGCATGGGTCGCGTCAATTGTGACCGGACAGCCCAGTGACTGCATCTGCGCGATACCCAACATATCAACCACCAGATTATTATAGCCGAAACTTGTACCGCGCTCACAAAGAACAACCCGTGGTGTGGACATAACTTCGTTTATTTTACTAACGATATTTGCCGTGTCCCAGGGGGCCAGAAACTGAGCTTTCTTGACTTGGACGAGCGCCCCGGAGCGTTCCGCCGCTTCCGCGATGGCCACCACCAGATCGGTCTGCCGGCACAGAAAAGCCGGCAACTGCATGACATCAGCCACTCTCGACACTGCATCGGCTTGGTCAACCTCGTGAATGTCGGTACAGACCGGAACATCAAGCTCGGTTTTGACCGCCTCAAGGATCGGCAGGCCTTCATTCAGGCCGGGGCCGCGATATGAGCGTATTGATGACCGGTTCGCCTTGTCGAAGCTGGCTTTGAAAACATAGGGCAGACCAAGCCCTTCACAGACGGATTTGAGTTCCTGTCCGATCTCGAGCGCGAGACCGATATCCTCAAGGACATTCAAGCCAGCAATAACGGTGAGTGGCTGACCCGATCCGATTAAACGGTCCGAGGATGGAATTGAAAGCGCTGTCATATACTTACCTCTAAAACGCGTCCCGCTGACATTTGAATCGCGTGAACTGCCTATTTTACGACCTCTAAACCAGACATTTCCTTAGATCCAGCTTCTAAACCATAGCGATCGCGGAAAGCAGCTCATGCCGCCGAAACACATAATGCAATCACCTGCCACCATCATCCGACAATCCGCTATTCAGCGGACGGCCTTGCGCTACAATTGGCCAGCATGAAGGCGGCCAGGACGTTGTTGCCAGGCCGAATAGATAATGTCAGAGCAATCACCAAATAGACAGGCTGCACAACGGATATGGCATTGCCATGCTGCACTGATACTCTTAACCCACTCACATCATATTACCTCTATCCGGAGACCCGACCATGCCAATGAATGCTGACGCCCTGGCTGCAATCGCCATTGAAGCTGGCTCGATCATCATGGACATTTATCTGTCCGATTTCAGTGTGTCGCATAAGGATGACAGTTCTCCGGTGACGCTGGCGGACGAAAAAGCGGAAGCCTATATTCTCGCTGCTCTGGAAAAGCTTGATCCCGAGCTACCATTGATTGCCGAAGAGGCTGTCGCGGCTGGGCGTATTCCGGCACATGGATCCCGGTTTG
>CBFHPC010000052.1:0-13697 GCA_965657655.1 Henriciella sp. | reverse complement strand
CCTATAGCCGAGCAGCAATCGCCGACAGACTGTCCGTCAACAAAGACATCCGGTCCCCGCCAGCACCGTGCGATAGTATCTCGATCATATTCGACCCGGCCTGCTGTAACAGTAAAGCCAGCTCCCCGTCACGCTCACCGGCACTCAAGACATTCCCGGCCCGGGCAAGTGCAGCCCGCAAAGCCTCCGTCTCGTCCGCCGCTATCAGGCCACCGCGCTGGAACTGATCAATATAAGCCAGTGCAACCGCCGGCTCGTCGACTGGCCAGCTGACCGCGAATTGCTGCTGCGGGTTAAACAGCGCGCCCTGATCGGCAAGCAGGCTAGCGGCGATCTCGTTTGCACTGATGAAATCACTTTCTGCCAGCTCGAACACATCCAGACCACGGACCATCTCAGTCGCGTAAATACGACCATCATACCAGTAAACAGACCAGAAGCCGCCAACCACCAGACGTTCTTCATGGATTGGTCCGCGATCAAAATAGGCGATTTCAACTGGCGCGGCGCTGTCGCTAAAATCGATCATCGACAATCCGCCCTGATACCATCCCTGAACAAAGATATCCCGACCGGGGACTGGCACGATAGAGCCATTATGAGGCGTGCAGTTTTCCTGATCACTTTGCGGCGCGTCAGGTTTGAAATAGCCGCGAAATACCATGCGGCCATCGACGATATCATAAATCGCATTCGTTCCCCAATCGAGCCGGTCAGACGGCCGGCATCGCGGCCGCCCACCACCGCCCCATTCGTCGGTGAACAGGATTTTTGTTCCGTCATTATTGAATGTTGCCGAATGCCAGTAGGCAAATCGCTGGTCGACAACATCATCAATCCGCTTTGGATTCAGAGGATCGGAAATGTCGAACAGGACACCATTTCCAGAACAGGCTCCGGCCGCGATCTGTTTGGCGGGAAAGACGGTAATATCATGACAATGATCAGTCCGGCTCGACCGCTGGGTATCGTCGCCATGGTCGCCGCCGCGCCATAGTCCCGCGAGTTGGCCAGTCTCGGCATCGGCAAACACCGCCGGACTGTCGACAAGACGGGCATATGACGGATTATCAACCGGAATCTCAATTACATCGATGCGAAACAGGGCGGTGCGCTCGTCACCGAGAATAGGGTTAACACAGCCGGCAAGTTCCTCTTCGTCACGCACCGAAGAAATACCGGAATTATAGACCACGATCATGCCGTCCGCATCAGGTCCGGACACGACGGAATGGGTATGCGAGCCCCGGCAGGTCTGAACCTGACCAGCCTGGAAAGGCGCGGCGGGATCGGAAATATCGAAAATTCTGATCCCGCGAAAACGTTCCGCGCTAATATCCTCCACGACACCCTGACGCCCGCAATCGACCCGGCCTCGTGTCTGTTCGGCTGACATCAATAAGAGATCGCCAACAATTGACACATCACCTTGCCCGCCGGGACAGACAACCGAGCTGATCAGTTCCGGCGCCGGATCGTCTGACAGACGATAGATATTGAAGCCGTGATAATTGCCGACCACCATAATATCATCGCTAAACGCCATATCCGTATTGGAGAAACTAAGTAGGGGGTAACGCTGTCCCCATTGTATTTCGGGACTAGTCGCCGTCGCATCATTGGCCTCATCATCTTCGCCCGGCGCGATAATTGGCGGTAAATTCGATGGATTATTCGGATCAAAAAACCCGTCCGGCTTTGATAATGATGCAATTTTCTCTAGATTCGAGATCGCTTCGCCCGCATCAAACAGCCCCGGCGCCAGACCCGCCCGCGGATCTACCGACAGCCGCGCCAGCAAATTATTCATCATCTCGATTTCGGCTGACTGGTCATTAACAATGTCATTGGTGAATTCAAACAGGGTCGGATCATATGCCGAGCCGGGCTGATCGAGCAGGTCGTCGACCATGATCAACGCGCCCTTATGGTGTTCGATCATCAATTGCAGGAACAGGGCATCAAAGGCCTTGCCTTCAGACGCGGCCAGTGACGCCATCTGCGCCGGCGTCGCCATGCCGGCCATATCCGCCATCATATGCATATGATGCGCATGTTCGCCCTGCAGATCCTCGCCGCGCGCCGCCAACCAGCCGGTCATGAACTCGATTTCATCGGCCTGGGACGCCATAATACGATCCGAAATATCGATTATCTCGGGTGTATTCGTGCTTCCCGCCGCAAGACGTGCCATATCGACCGCCTGCCCGTGGTGGGGGATCATACCACGCATAAAAAGCACATCGTCACGGGTATAGCTGGTATCAGCAATGTTTGCCGCCTGCTGCGCATCGAGGCGACGAACCGGCTCGCCCGGTGCGCCTGGCTGCACAATCGGCACGGTTTGCGCAAAGGCTGCGCCGGCAGCGAGTACAGCCGTCGAAAGAGCGGTCAAAACGGTCGATAGTAAATATTTATTGATTGTATTTTTTGAGTTTATCATCTTGCGTCAGAACCTCTGTTTTTTGTCTTTGATCGCTGCTGATCTGATTTAGGCCGACGCCCAGATAAACAAAATTGACCGGATCGAAAACAGTCTGGCCGCTAAATTCCGACATTTGTACGACACGATGCGACACGGGCGCCTTGCATGGACCATATTACAGCCGCATCTCGCCTCCAGGTCGCACGCCAGCGCCATAATACATATGTCTCAAAAGCTTATACCGACTGGTCCGTGAGGTCTGATATAAATGGATGACAAACCACCGCGGTCAGGACTCTGCGCCCGGTTATGCTTGGCAACTTATCATTGCCCGCTTAGCCTGACACCAAAGCCAAGCATTAGCTATCAGAGCCACCGGGGAGCAATTCAATGACGCAGACCGTTCTTTTCTATCACGACCTAGCCAGTCCGAACGCTTATTTTGCCAATAAGGTTCTCAAACAGATTGCCGAACGCACCGGCGCGCAAATCACCTATCGTCCGGTCCTGCTTGGCGGTGTGTTTAAAGCTACCGGCAATAAGGCGCCATTCGTCGCCTTTGGCAATATCCCGGCCAAGATGAAATATATGCAGATAGAAATGAACCGGTTCGCCAAACAACACGGCCTGACAAAATTCAGAATGAACCCGCATTTCCCGTTAAATACGCTGGTCCTCAGCCGTGCCGCAGTCGCCGCCGATATAAATGGTGAGCTGGAAGCCTTTATCGCAGCCGGCGAGCAATTGGTCTGGGAAGACGGTCTCAAAATGGATGATCCGGAGATTTTTGTCGACAAATTCACCGGGCTCGGTCTCGACGGCGAAAAGCTGCTTGCCCAGACGCAAGACCCTGACGTGAAGGCGGGATTGGTTGCAAACACAAATGAAGCCGTCGAAAGCGGCGTGTTCGGCATACCTTCTTTCATCGTCAATGATGAATTATACTTCGGCAAGGACACGCTGCATCAGATCGAAAGCGCTCTGGGTTGAGAACACGATAACGCCGTTTACGCCCCGCCTGACTCATAAACAGCGCCCGCCCTATAGCAGGGCCCGGGCATCGCGGGGCCCTGTCACAAACAAGTAAAAGCCCAGCGGGTATCGCGGCTGCGACACCGCCTGAAAGCAAACCGCTAGATCAGCCGCCAGCCAGCCCTAATTGGTGAGGCTGACCGGTGTGAGATTGTCATCGGCATTGCGGTCGATCAGCTTATTATAGGGGTCGATACCGGCCCAGACGGGCTCGCCTTCAACACTTATGACAAACTGCATCTGATCCGCGTTTACCCGCCGCTTTTCCATAAACAGGACATGATCAGAACCGCTAATGCTGCCTTCGAGATCACGGGTAAAAATGCCGATATCGACCATATAATCGATCGGCTCTTCAGTCTGGATACCCGCGCCATCAGCAACGAATTTCGCCGCGTCGACATCGAGCGTCACTTCCCAGAGATTATCCCCGAGCGCGCGTTTGGTTGCGCCGGTCGCCTTTAGATCAAAAATGATGATGCGTTCGAAAAAGTCAGTGATCAGATCATCCCATTCCGGTCCGGCCTCCTCGCGTAGCAGATCGAGAAAATCGAGTGTGGTCGCATAGGGATCGCCCTGAAAGCCGCGTAAGTCGATCAGCCTCGACAGGGTCCGGTTGACAACGTCTTCGCCAACATAATCCTGCAGGGCGTACATTATGACCGCGCCTTTGCGATAGTGAATATAGGCCTGGTTTTCGACTTTATAGAGCGGTAATTCTTCCAGCGCCTCCGACCCTCGAGATGATAGATAATTATCAAGTTCGTATTTCAGAAAGCGGCGCATGGCGTCCTCACCATATTCCTGCTTCATCACCATGAGTGCGCCATATTGCGCCAGTGTCTCGATCAGCATTGTGCCACCCTGCACATTCGCCGCCATAACCTGATGCGCCCACCATTGGTGCGCCGCTTCATGGGCGGTAACGTAATAGACATAATCCAGATCATCGGGATTGCGCAGATCGGCGATGAAACCGATATCCTCCGAAGAAGGGATCGAATTCGGAAAAGACTGGGCAAAGGACTGATAGGCCGGGAATTCGAAGATCCGGAACTGGCGATACTGAAACGGGCTAAAAGCGTCCGAGAAATAGCTCAGGGAGTCTTCCGACGCTTCGAGCATACGCTCGATATTCCAGTTATGTGGCGGATGATAGAAAACCTGTAACAGGGTTCCGTTCCAGTCCCGCTCGGCTACCGCATAGCGCGCCGACAGCCAGGAATAGAAATTCAGGATCGGGGTATCCATCACATATTCAAAATACTGCCGGTCACCTTCGACCCATTCGCGCTCGAGATAGCCCGGCGCAACCGCAATCTGGTCGCGTGACGTCGACACAATGGTTTTGAAAGATACAAAATCGGAGTCGCCACGCAAATAATGCTCTCGCCAGCGGCGCTCGTCTTCTAGTGCATAGGCACGCTGTATCGGCTCAAGTCCCTGCCGGCGGCGCGCTTGCGGGTCCTGCAGGAATGCGGTCGGCGAGATACCAATCGATGGCATGGCCTCATAATTATTAAAGAATGTTCCATTATAATTTACCGTGCTGACATTATCGGAATTACGGAACCCCGGATTTTCGACACGAACCACGAAATGCAGATCACGTCGTTCGCCAGGCTGCATCGCCGTCTCGAAATCAAATCCGTATATCCCAAAATCCGCATCAAATTCGCTAAGACTCGCATTATCGATCGCATGCTGGTCAATAATAGCGGCCTCACCATATGACAGCCAGACCCGGCTGATCGGCGCGTCCGTCTTATTCTCTTACGTATACTGGCCCCGCGCCTCATAGCGACGCGTCTTGGGATAGATGTCTACATCGATCGACACATCAGTAATTTTAGGCTGCGGCACATCAAGAAGACGTTCGCCCCAGCCGCGTTCGAACGCCGCCGCCCGACGCTCCGCGGCCGGTCCGGGTATATAGTCATTTACGATCACAGTATTGTGATAGATCCAGCCACCGACACTGACCGCTGTCGCCACAGAGAGCAGGCCGACAATGGCAGTTGCCGGACCAAAGGATCCGCCAAGCCGGCGTAATCGTGTTACGATCGGGGTCAGTGTTCCGCGATTCCATAGCAGATAGGACAGGATCAGGAGAATGACCGAGATCGCACCCCAATAGAGGTAGAACCAGATAGAAATTGCGAGGAAATGCCCGTAACCATTCATATCCGAATAGGGCGACCAGGGACTGCCGCCAAAATCGTACAGATTGTGCTCCAGCCCGATACTATCAAACACCAGGCTACCGATGAAAACAATCATTACGGCCAGCATGCCAAGCCAGCGATTATTCGTCAGAACCTGAAAGAAGATTGCCAGAACGGCGATAAATGCGAGCGGCAGGCCAATATCGACCACGAGTCTCTGAATATATTGCCCGACTTCAAACTCCGAATAGCCACGCGTCAACTGGACCAGCATTGTTGTCAGCATCACCACCAGGAACAAGCCTGCCAGAACGCACAGCATCGCGATATATTTCGAGAACACAAACACCCAGCTCGGGGCCGGTGTCGCATCGATAACCTCATTGAAACGCAGGCCACGCTCCCGCCAGATCACCTCTGACGAGTAAAAGATGATGACAATTAACGGTACCAGACTGAACGCGCCAGCAATCAAATCGACCATAATTCGAGTGACGGGGTAGTTCGGCGTTCCATAGGCCGAAACCGAGAAAATCAGCGCGCCGAGCGTATTAAAAATACCAAGTGCGAGTAACACCCAGAATGCGACATTAAAGACGACTCCCTTGATTTCGAACCAGACCCGACTGCCAAACAGGGTGAGTGCTGCCCGACGGCTAAAACTCGGCGCAATCCGTGGCAGAACGATATGTTCAATCTCGGCCGTCGGCGACAACGCAGCAGCACCTGCCCGGCCAAATCGTTTCAGGCCGGCTTTTCGAAACCGGAAAATCGCAACATTGAACGCAAATAGAGCCACCGCCACGCCGACCCATATCAGGCGATTGCCAAGCAGGTGACCTTGCAAGGGTGGAAGCAGCGTATTCCTTTCAGCAGCCGTATAATAGCGGGTCGCTTCCGCATATGTATTAAAGCCGAACGGGTCAGCCAGCGCCATCACATTGCGATATTGCGGGTTTTGAAGCGCTTCACTGGCAACAAAATAAATAATCAGCAAGAACACTAATGCGACATAGGTCAGCATGTTCGAGCGGGTCAGATTGGCGACGCTGAACATCACCATGCCAGCAATCATAAGATTGGGGACACCGAATACGAACATGCCATAGGCGTAATGACCAAGCGCAAACGGGCCAACCAAATCAGGGTCAAGCCACGGCATGACCGATCCAAGCATAATCGCGAGCGGGACGGATGCGAATGCCAGGACCGTAGCAATCGCGCCACCGATAAAGCGACCGATCAGATAATCCCGTTCCCTAACCGGCGAAGTGTAGAACAGTTCCTGCGTATTAAAACTGCTATCCCGAAGAATGCCGCTTACTAGAAATGCTGTCGGAATGAACATACCGAAAAGCGTCCAGACGAGTATGGTCTGGATAATCGCGTGCGGGGAATTAATGTTAACCGCAGATGTCGAGCCGATCTGAATCTCATCGATCGTGACCGCTCCGAACGTCAATAGGAAAAAAATCAAAAATACTGCCACAAATACTGGTGACTTTAATTGGTAACGTATCTCAAATCGCGTGATGTCTATCAGCATAATACGCCTCTATTCAGCTTGAGACGCGGCACGGCCGGAAGCGCTGCGTACCGTTGCGAAGTAGACGTCTTCCAGAGTGGCATCCGCCGGGTCGAATTCGGAACCGGGCTGGACGTCAGACAAAACCTGTATGACCGTTTGCCCCATCACCAGCCGCGCCGAAATGACCTGATGTTTTGCGCGATAGTCAGCCAATAGCGCCCTGTCGATGGCGGTCCGCCAGACTTTCCCGCTCAATTCCGCGGTCAATGTCGCAGGATTACCACCCTTAAGAATGCGTCCGCCGGCCATAATCGCCATTTGCGGACAAAGCTCCGAAACGTCCTCGACGATGTGAGTGGAGAGAATGACGACGACATTTTCGCCAATTTCGGACAACAGGTTCTGGAAGCGATAACGCTCTTCAGGATCCAGCCCGGCGGTTGGCTCGTCGACAATAACCAGCTTCGGATCGCCAATCAGGGCCTGGGCAATACCAAAACGCTGCCGCATTCCGCCCGAATAACCCGCGACGGGCTTATTCGCCGCCACCGTCAGATTGGTCTGCTCTAATAAAGTATCAACCAGCTGCCGGCGCACTTTCGGCGTGGCAATCCCTTTCAATACGGCCAGGTGATCAAGCAGGGCCCGCGCCGACATCCGCGGATATACGCCAAAATCCTGCGGCAGATATCCCAGCTGCGCACGCAGTTTTTGCGGTTCGGCCAGCACGTCAATCTCATCGAACGTCAAACGACCTGCATCGGGTGCCTGAAGGGTTGCGATGGTACGCATCAAAGTCGACTTACCGGCCCCATTCGGACCAAGCAGGCCGAAAATACCATTCGGGATGTCCAGATTTATGCCGTCAAGCGCACGAACCCTGTTTTTATAGGTCTTTTCCAGTCCGGTAATCGACAATAACGACATATCTACCTCTTCATTAAAACCGTGCCCATAACACTAGTCTGTGTCGGGAAGTCCACCGGAAGATACAGAAACTTACAAGAATGTAACTTCATAAAGACCGGGTCTTACGATCGTCATACTTGCCGTGAAAAAATCACTTGATCGCGCGACAAGACCGTCTCAAATATCGGCGACACATTTGAGGCTGTCATGCGCGCAAGGGCGTTATACTTCAACATTCTGGAGATTTAGCCTGACCGAAACGGCCGGTTTAGATTGATGCCCCATAAATAGTGAAACAAAGTTTTGACTATGATATTTGAGGCTGATTTTTTTAACAAAAACGGACTACGTTCGGACATTCGTACCACTTTGGTATTTAGGCCGGTGACGGGGCTGGCCGAAACAGCAAATGACGACCGTACCGCCTTGGAGACCCCCGCTGAAGCAACCGCATAGTCCGGACATAGCCAGTCGATCGCACCGGGACCGGTACCCAGCGCGGATAGCGTCGAAGCAATCGCCGAGACATTTCTGGCGCGCAGGACAACCGTCGACCGGCCAACCTTATGCCGCCGGAGCGATGGTTTTTTCATCGAACACTCGCACGCATCGCGACCCCAGATGGCCCCGCGGCTGTGTGTGTGGGCGGGGGGGGGCAGCAATAATTCGGTCGCTGCCGGCGATACCCAGCTGATTTCAATGGTACCTCGCCACCGGTTTTGCCTCATCGCCGGGTCCGACAATGGCGATGAGGCGAACCCAGGCCCCGGTATCGTGCAGGCCTTTGCCCGCGACTGCTCATGGCCGCCCCATCCATTCCTGATGGCGGCAAATCCAAGCCAAGATTGCACTGCTTCACGGCCGGCAGGCGCCGTACCAATTGGCGTGACCGGTCATCTGTTGCCGGCCGATGAGCCACAGGCCTTGGCCGACCAGATGATGGCTGATATCAGTGATTTGGCCGGCCTGCCGGAGCAGCTGGACATAATAGAATTCAAGGGGACCATTATGACATTCATCAGATCGATTTTCCTGTCAGCAACACTGTCAGTCGCGGCAATGTTCGGCACCGCTCAAGCCTTCGCAGACGGCCATATGGGGGCCGGTCATCATGCCAGTGCGGACGCGCAAAAAATGCAAATTTTCTACGAACTTAAAATCAAGCCCGGCAAGGCGGACGAACTCAGAGCCATCGCACGTGAAATGGTGGCCTTCAATGATGCCGGCGAACCAAACACCATGGCCTATAATGTCTATATGAATGAAGACGAGACACTGTTCACATTTCTCGAGCTGTTTACCGATGTCGACGCCGTTATCTTCCATGGCGACCGGTTTGCAACCGGCAGCTATGTCGGCGAGGTGCTCGAGCGCACCGATGGCGGCCGGCTGGTGATTTATGGCGGGATTTCACAGCGGCTGAAGGATTGGGGCACTGAGAATGGCTTCGAGATGGAGTTCTTCGGCCCGATTGATGGCTTTTACCGCTAGGCTTTTTAAGCCCTATGAGACCGGACAGGGCCGACCAGACAGATACTTTAGCGGCCTTTCCCTGACCCGGCAGGCTATCAGGCCAGAGCAAACATAATTACTGTGTCTGGTCGATTGAAACTAATTAAACACGCGCCTAAAAACCGACCAAAGATTAGATAAATACACACGAGGATCCAGCATGCATTTTCAAGCCTATCGCGACCTTGTCGTGAATACGATCGCCACCCTCGATGAGCCCAAACGCGCCCTATTTTTGAGCCAGCTCAGCACGACTGAGAAAAATCCGGTCATGATGTTCGGGTTCAACGCCTTTCTCGGCACCTTCGGCATCGACCGTTTTCTGGTCGGTGACATTATTTCCGGAATTCTAAAACTTCTGACCCTGGGCGGCTTCGGTATCTGGGTTCTGGTTGACTGTTTCCTGATCGCAGGCCGGACCCGGAGCAAAAACGCCAAAATGGTTTTACGACTTGCAGCGTCGCTAAAATAAGCCGGCTGACGTTTTAATCGCCCAGCACAGATACAATGGTCAGCTTACCATAACGACGCTGATCGTCACCGCCATGCGAATGACCGGACGCGGAATCGCCCCGGTCACGACCCTCCGTGCTGCCGCCTTTACCGCGCGCGCCGGGTACACCGCCGCTGGTCGCTGCCGCGTCCAGACCGGCTTGGTTTATCGTTTGATGACATACCGCGCCTGAACGACGCGGCTTTGTATCAGACCGTGCTGTCTGACGCCCTGATCGCAACTGGCGCCCTCTCGGAAGAGCGGTAGCCGCATACGTTTACGCTAGCGGGCCTGAACAGACGTCGCGATAAAGCCTAAAATCGACACTACCATTCCATCTCGATATCCATGACCTCGTCATCAATGCAGGCGACAGCGTCCCAGTTCCGCTTCAGAATGACAATATCCGGCCGGTAGGCATAGCCATAATTATAGTCATCGCAGGTCACCGCCTTATTATCATCAATCAGGATAATTCGGTCATACGTACAGCCATGAAAATTATCGTCCCGAGACCCGTCGGAATCGACATACCCTGTCACCGTTCCTTTATGGGCAATGGTCCAGCCAACATAATCCGCTACATCCATGTCGCAATCCGCGTTCGCAATGAGCGGCATAAATCCAGCCAAAATGAAACCCGTGACGATTTTAAAAGCTCTGGTCATAATATGTCCCCTAAGACTGTCCCCGCTAACCTTACGCACCGCAATTGTGATCGTTCAAGTCCAGGCCAATCGCAGATGGGTGAATGGCCGGTGCTCCGGCCGCGCAACGTGGCACTTATACAGTCACTCCCGACGCGCTGCAGCTTAACATCAAGCCGCGACACGAAACATTAGTCGGCGGGCTCACAGACCCCGAATGAAGCGCCGAAGCACGCGCTGTAAGGCGCCCTACCGTGCTCGTTCTGTGGTAAAAGCAAACACGACCACTCGACGAAACTGCAGGACCAGACATACCGTCATCCCCCGCCGCAGCGCGAAACAAACCAGTCGAGTTTATGTCCCCTTGGTCAACCAATACCCGCTATCACCGGCCGGCAGGGCGGTTTAGGCACGAATGCCAGGACCGCAGACTAAGGCCCACAAACAGAGTTTGCGGTCAGGGCGCGTAATCAGGCTTTTAGGACACTCTTGAATTCTCAAATGCCTCGCCAAGTTTATCAGCGTCACATCAGCCGTCCCACACCAGTCATTCACATGCTGATCGCTGACAAAATGAGGTAAAGGCATGCCGAAATTCGATTTCATCGACCAGCCGCGCTGCAGCGACGGGTTGCCAGTGATGCAGGTCATGCGACGGCTCCCGAAACCAGATCTCATGCGGCACTCTGTAGCGCGATTACAAGATTAGTTTTCGACCAGCATCGAGAACAAACGGCACACTGCCGCCAATTGTGCAGACGATAAGTTGCCAAAAAACGATTAGGCGACATAGTGAAACTGCACAAACTGGTATCTCGACCAGCCAATATCACACTAAGAAATTTCGAATATTCATTCACGGAGCATAATTATGAACCAGGCAGCCTATCGCGATTTAGTGGTTAACATCGCCAGCGGTCTTGATGACGCCAAGCGCGCACAGTTCCTGAGCCAACTCAACTCGGTTGAAAAGAATCCAGTCTTGATGTTCGGGTTCAACTATTTCCTCGGCTTTCTGGGTGTCGACCGTTTTCTCGTCGGCGATATTGTTGCCGGTATTCTGAAGCTGCTCACATTGGGCGGATTTGGTATTTGGGTTCTCGTTGACTGCTTCCTGATCGGTAGTCGCACGCGCACGAAAAATGCGATGGCAGCCCAACGGATCGCAGCCTCGCTAGGCTAACCTTCCGACACAATATTTTCCGCCCCCTAACAGCCATGTCTTCTGACGTCGCGGTCTCGACAGGGGCCTAAAAACATTGCCCCGGACACGGTTTAAGGATTGTCAGGCTTGATCAAAAATCAAGGCCTGATGATCTCCGCATGCGTCCGGATAGTAAACATTTTGACTATAAAAAAACCGCCGTCACCAAAGTTCATGTCGGCGACCGGCAGTCCGCAAAACGAGTTTTAAAGATAGCGCCACCAGACAGAGCCACAAAGCTGACCCTGTCGTCGCCCGCACTAATCCCGGCCTACACAAAATCGTCCACCGGAATCACAACCAGTCGCATGACCGAACTGCTTTTACAGAACATATTTCTATCTCGCCGAGGTCGACTGCTCGTCATGACAGAGACAATCGATCTCCCGGCAAATCTGCTGGTTTCGGATATGCGCATATATCACAAGAACCGAACCGAAAATTGTCAGAAATAGCTCACCGGTTTCACCGGCAATGGCATCGCCGAAGAGGACGGCGCCCATTAGCAAAGACAGGCCCGATACACCAAAGGTCAAAACCCGCCAGGTTTTATGATTGAGTGTGCCCGACACCAAAGCCAGTGCGCTGATCGGTATCGCCAGAAACAAAATCATATAATGAATCAACTCATTGCCGAGATAGGTCGATAAAGCGCCAGCACCGAGTATCGACAGAGACGGTATCAACAAGCAGTGCATTAGACATGCCGCCGACAAGCCGATTGCGATTTTATCGTTTCTGTATTGAGTAGTTATCACCGCTTTACCTTCACTTCGAACCGCTTGGTTCCGATTGCCTATTATTCTTGGCGGAATAGTTCAACTGCGATCTTATTTCTAATATTGGGGCGAAGGTCGTATTTTCCCAACCTCCGGCCCCGGGGAATTCACGCCCCGGCTTTATCGGCCCAGACTGGCAGGACCAAATTGCGACGCCTTTTAGTCCTGTCATGCGGCAATAATTTGCCAGCATCCGCTATATAACAGGTATAGGGGGCAACACGCCGACATGTGCGGAATATTGCACCCCTCTCAAATACCGCGCTAGAATGTCAGCCGCAGACCAACCCGAACATTCTGGCCGGGGGCCGGTGTCAGTTCCTTCAGCGTGGACGTCGCATAACGCACCTCTTCATCGGTAACGTTTCTGGCCTCAACAAACAGGTTTGTACCAGCCTCGCCAATACCATGCCCGGATAGATCATAGGCTGCGCGCAGATCCAGTGTTGTGTAACCATCGGTTTCAAGCTGGCCGGCACCCGGATCGTCCTGATCGGCCGCAACGGTTACATCTGCACCGACTTTCCACGCGCCCAAGCTGGCCTTTACACCGGCATTTAAAGTCACCGGCGGAATAAATGGCACATTGCCGTTGCCATCGACACCATCGAGATCTGCCTCGACAAAGTCCACACTCCCATCGAAGCGCCATGTCGCACCAAGGAAACCATCTTCCAATGTGTAGCCCGCATAAATTTCACCACCGAAGAAGCTGGCATCATCCTGGACAAACAGGAAGACAGGAAGCTCGTCTGCTTCATCAACTTCCTCGCCTTCAAAAGTTGTAACCCCAGGTGCTAGGAAGATGAAATCGTCAAATTCTGTGACGAACAGATTGACGCCAAACCCGCCATTGCTGCCCTGCCAACGAACTGTCCCTTCGAGGTTCAGGCCGGTCTCTTTGCTGAGATTTGCATTACCAACTTCAAACTGATTTGTCGCCAGATGCGGCCCGAAGGCAAATAATTCGCTCTCGCTCGGAGCACGCTCGGTATAGGAGAGC
>CBFHPC010000051.1:0-13823 GCA_965657655.1 Henriciella sp. | reverse complement strand
GCCAATTGGCTCTGCCGGCAATAATTTTAGCCATTCTGGCATCTGATCTGAAGGCCAGTGTGAAGGCCGCGGCTTTATCCTGATGATCATATATGTGAGCAGCCACACGTTCGGGCCAGTCGGACGCCAGCGCGGTATCGGCGTGTAGAAACAGCAACCAGTCACCTCGCGCTTCGCCGGCGCCGATATTCATTTGCGAACCCCGCCCACGGCGCTGGCCGGTGAGAAGCCGGGCGCCGCTGGCATCAGCCAGTCGACACGTTTCGTCGTCGCTGCCACCATCGACAATTACAACTTCCCGGACCAGACCTTCCGACAGGCCTGGTACAAGGCTGGACAAACAGTCCGGCAAATCGGATGCAGCGTTTAGTGTTGGTATGATAACGGAAATCGGTGCCGGCACGATTTGAGTGTCTTTCTAGAGCTCCAGGCCACGTTCTCGCAAAACGGCCCGGGCTTGCAGCAGATCACGCCATGCGCGGCTTTTATCCTGAGGTCGCCGCAGAAGATAGGCGGGGTGAAAAATCGGCAAAATGTCGAATGGCTGTCCGCTCTCGGTCTGGTAAGATGTCAGTTGACCGCGCAACCGCATAATCCCCGTCTTGGTTTGCAACAGGGTTTGCGCCGATACACCGCCGGCTGCAATAATCAGCTTTGGTGCGCATATATCGAATATTCTGTCGACAAACGGGCGACACACCGCCAATTCGTTAGGGTCGGGGTTCCGATTGGCAGGCGTCCGCCAGTAATTCACATTTGTGATCAGCGTATTCGTCTCGCGGCTGAGTCCGATTGTCGCCAGCATTCTGTCCAGTAACTGTCCGGCTGGCCCGATAAATGGCAGACCGGCTTCATCTTCCTGATGACCAGGGCTTTCACCGATGACAATGACATCGGCCTGCTCGACGCCATCATAGACGACCGCATGCTTCGCAAATGGTTTTAATGGACTGCCATCAAAGGCTTCGATGGCAGTTTTCAGCGCGCCCAGTTCGGTGGCCTCTGCGGCGGCGCGCCTGGCGTCTTCTGTCCAGCTCTCGACAAATCGCTCCGGTGCGTTTTTTCGAGCGGCGTGGGATGCTTTCGAACCTGCTTGAGGGCTCGGCTGAGGAATGGCCTGCCCCGTTTGCTTCGCGGCGTCATCAGGCGATGCCGGGCGCCTGGGCTGCGCCGCTGATTGCGGCTCGACATCGACGCCCATGGCTTGCCACCAGTCGCTCAAAACAGAAATTGCTGTATTAGAGGCATTTTGTGGCATTGTGACCTTGAAAATAGACGTTAAACGATAAAGCGACAAACAGGATATATGGTAGAGCGTTTTGTGGTGCCAGCCTAGGGAGTATAATTGATGAGTACACGTGAATCTATGGAATACGATCTGGTTATCGTTGGTGGTGGCCCGGCCGGGCTTTCCGCGGCCATAAAAGCGAAACAGCTGGCGAATGCGGCCGGTCAGGAGCTTGAAGTTGTTGTACTTGAGAAGTCTGGCGAAATTGGCGGACATGTCCTGTCGGGCGTCGTGCTTGATCCGAAAGCGCTCGATGAACTGATACCGGACTGGCGGACACGCGATGACCGGCCGTTGAAAACCGAAGTTACCGGCGATAAATATAAATTGCTCGGCCCGAGCGGATCGATCGGTATGCCAACCTTTGCCTTTCCGCCCTTTATGCATAATCACGGATGTTTTACTGGGTCGCTGGCGAATACCTGCCGCTGGCTTGGTCAGGAAGCGGAGAATCTCGGCGTTGAAGTTTTCCCCGGTTTTGCGGCATCCGAGATTGTTTACGGTGAAAACGGCGAAGTTCGTGGTGTGGTTGCCGGTGTCATGGGCATTGCAGCAGATGGTACACACAAACCAGATTATGAGCCCGGCATGGAACTGCTTGGAAAATATGTTCTATTTGCCGAGGGCGCGCGCGGCTCGCTGACGAAGTCCGTTAAGGCAACTTATGATCTCGAGGCTGAGTCGGATCCGCAGAAATACGGGATCGGGCTGAAAGAGGTCTGGTCGGTTCCGGCCGATCATCCGGAATTTGATGCCGGCTATGTGCAGCATACATTTGGCTGGCCGGTTCAAGAAAAAGACGGCAGTGGCGGCGGTTTCCTCTACCATTTTAAGGATGGTGACGAGTGCTATGTCTCGGTCGGATATGTTGTGCACCTTAACTATAAGAACCCGTATCTGGCGCCATATGAAGAATTCCAGCGTTACAAACACCACGCCGACATCTCGAAATTCCTGGTTGGTGGCAAGCGGGTCGCCTATGGCGCGCGCGCAATTACCTCCGGTGGTATTCAATCGGTCCCGAAACTGGCCTTTCCGGGGGGCGCCCTGATCGGGTGTTCGGCCGGATTTGTGAACTTGCCGCGTATCAAGGGTACGCATAATGCGATGAAGACGGGCATGTTGGCGGCTGAGGCGGCTTTCGATGCTGTTCAGGCAGGTCGTTCAGGAGACACGTTGGAGGCCTATGAAGCAGCCTATCAGTCGAGCTGGGTCAGGACGGATCTGTCGCGGGTACGAAACGCAAAGCCCTTGATGACGCGGTTCGGCACGCTTGTCGGCGCTGCGCTTGCCATGCCGGATATGTGGATGCGCTATCTTGTCGGTTTCGGCTATATGACGACCCAGCGGCATAAAAAACCTGATCACGCTTATTTGAAGCCGGCCGCACAGTGCAAGCCGATCACATATCCTAAACCCGATGGCGTGCTGAGTTTTGACAAGCTGACAAATGTCTCCTTTACCAATACATATCACGCTGAGGATCAGCCAGTGCATTTGCATGTCGCTGATCTCGCGCTTCAGAAAAGCTCTGAATATGATGTTTTTGCGGGGCCGTCGGCGCGCTATTGCCCGGCCGGTGTGTATGAATGGGTCGAGGAGGACGGACAGGCGCCGCGCTTCCAGATCAATTCCCAGAATTGCATTCATTGCAAAACTTGCGACATCAAGGATCCGAACCAGAATATTAACTGGGTCACACCGGAGGGCGGTGGCGGTCCTTCATATCCGAACACCTAAGTCACGGCATGAACGGGTTTATCGAATTTGAATTTCGGCCTGAACCGGCGGTCCGGCGCTATATCTGGACGGTCCGGGACGGGCATGTAATGCGTCGCGGTGGCAGTGCAATGCGGCTGTCGGAGGTAAAGCGCGCCAGCTGGATCGATATGAGCTATCGCGGCACGCGGTCGGCCTGGCTGGAATTGTCCAATGGCCGCGACACGATGAAGATTGCCTGCACTGATCAGGGGCAGGGGCCAGACCGGATTGCCTTTTTGCGCCTGATAATGGCGGTTATGCGCGGGCTCGATGATGATGCACCCGGCCTGCTAATTACGACCGATGGCAACGGGGTCGTTGAGCGGGCTCTTTTTGGACTGAGCTGTCTCGGAATGATACTCGGGGGCGTGTTGATCGGTTCCAATCTTGAATCGCTCGTTCAGGGTATTCCGGGATTAAGCGGCATGTTCTTGCTGGTCGTCTCTGCCTTTGCCGCACTGAGATTTCAGCCCTGGCGCCCGAAAAATGCTGCCAGCCCGTCTGAAATCCTGTCGAAGATCGGCCAGACCAGCGTTTTTGCCGATTCGGTTGACGCCTAACGTCTCGTTACGCTGCGCCGGTCGCCAAAGCTGGTTTGCTTGACCCAGAAGGCCGGATGCCGGGCCGCCATATGACTGGCCGCGGCAGTCGCGGCCTCGATGGTATCGAAAATTGCGAAGCAGGTTGCCCCTGAGCCACTCATTCTCGCCAGCCTTGCACCGGGCATGGCTTCGAGCTGTTCCACTATGTCCGCAATCACTGGCTGATAGGCGACGGCTGGCGGATATAACGCATTATGCGTCATGGTGCGCAGGTGTTGGACCCAACGCGCCGGATCGCTGTCTGGCGGTACTGGCGGGTGCGCGAGGGCGGCGGGCGGGTGCGCGTCGAACATCTCGAAGATTGTACCGGTCGGGCAGGCCACGCCGGGATTAACCAGTATGGCCGGGAAATGGGCTGGCGCGTCGATCGTCCTGAAATGTTCGCCCTCGCCGCTCATGAGGCCCGTCCGGCTGTAAAAGCAGGCGAGAACATCGCCGCCCAAGGCCGGTGCCAATGTCTCTGCGACGTACCATGAATCCGTCCTGTTGAGTATCTTGTCATACCATCGCGACAGCAGGCGCAGGGTCGCCGCAGCGTCCGCAGAGCCACCGCCTAGGCCTGCGGCGCATGGTAGATTTTTTGTCAGTGTCAGCTGCAGTTTGGGTAATGGCGCTCGCAAGGCTTGCGATATTGCAACGGCCGCCTTGCCGACAAGATTGTCCTCTGGTCGCCCGGCAACGTCCGCAAACGGCCCCCTGACCTGCAGATTGAAGGTGTCATCGGGCCGCGCGTCCAGCCGGTCAGCGGCTTGCGCATCGGCAAATGTCACAATCGAAATCAGGTCGTGCCGGCCATTCTGCTTTGCCGGGCCAACATGCAGTGACAGATTTATTTTGGCCGCCGCCAGTTCTACAAGCTCGCCAAACATTATCCGGACCGATCAGTTTCGGCGCGTTCGGTCATGAAATCCTGAAGGCCGTTTTCCAATTTGTCCAAAAACGGCGCTTGCGCAGCTTCATCAATTGCGAAATCGGCTGCCCGTTGCCATTGATATCCAGCTTCAAGGCGACGTCCCGCTTGCCAGTATGCATCGCCGAGATGGTCAAGTATTTCGGGGTTTGATGGTGAAATGACGATAGCGTTTTCAAGATGTGTAATGGCGCTGTCATAGTCACCCATTTTATAAAGCGCCCAGCCCAGCCGGTCCATGATCAGACTATTTTGCGGATCCAGGTTCGAAGCTTCCGTGATCAAGCTGAGCCCCTCATCCAAATTGATCCCACGTTCGATCCAGCCATAACCTAAATCATTTTTGATCTGGGCATTGCTCGGGCGAAGTTGGGCCGCCATCTGCAGATCTGACTCAGCGCCCTGCCAATCATTTATTTTCATTCTGATACTGCCGCGGGCGAAAAAGGCGCGCCAATCCTTATGCTGACGCCTGGCATCATACTCGATCATCGCAGTATAGATTCGCTCTGCGTCAGAATACTGCTCGGTGCGTCCGAGAATGGCGGCATATTGCAGGCTTAATGATCTCGACCGCTGCTTTAGAATGATTGCTTGTAGCAAATCGAGCGCGCGATCGGCATCGCCATCTGATTCAGCTGCATCCGCCATGTAGCTCTGTGCCCGGATATAGTAGCGCGACTCGGGCTTTATGCCGCTTAATAGCTGTTCGGCTTCCTGATATCGCTCACTTTCCACTAATGTGTCTGCCCACATTATTCTGGCGCGGTCCAGTTTGGGATCGAGATGCAGGGCAAGGGCAAAATAGAGACCTGCAACGTCGACCATCCGGGGTTCGTCTGCGAGTATTGCGGCGACTGAATATGCGAACAGGGCGCTTGCCGTCTGGGGGCTCAGGGGACGTGACGGCGCAACACGGCCCGCCGCGATTTCGTCGACGAGCGCTGCTAGTTCTGTATGCAGGCCGATTGTTGCGTAAAAGGCCTTAATTCGATTAATGGCGGCGGTTGTATCGCCCTTATTGGCGTATATTCGTGCTTCGAGCTCGGCGCCAATCGCGGTTCGGGCATAATTTTGCCAGAGCTCGGCCAAGTCTTGCGCGGCCTCTTCTTCACGACCGGACTGGGCTTTCATGATGGCCGCAAATGTTTCCGCAAGGCGTGACATGATCGGGCCGGACGCACCGGCAACTGATTGTTGTTCGATAGCGGTTTCTGGATCGTCGGCTAGAATCAGCCATGCGGACATGGTTCGCGCGATGCTGCCTTGAAGTGGGTTGTCCCATGGTCCGTCCAGAAACGCCGAGGCCGCATTGTCCTGTTGCGTGGCGATAGCGTCAACGGCGAGCATCAGGCGTACAGTATCGCTGCGCCCAGACGCATCGGTTGTAAACTGACGGGCGATTGCGATGGCGCGGTCGGTTTTTGAGGTGCTTAGCGCGATATTTATCGCCCGGTCTGCGGCTATCTGGGCGTCCGGTGCTCGCTCGAAGACCCCGCTATAATTGTCGAGCGCTGTTGTCGGATCCATTGTCAGGCTGGCATATCTGGCGATCGCAAAATCGGAGTATAGATCAGCGTTTTTGCGCGTCTCCGCCTCGATGCGTTCGATCAGGTTGAGATGTGTATTTGCCGGTTGGGCGGGAACAGACGCACAGGCTGATAATATAGCCAGCCCGGCGAGTCCTGCCGAAACCCGCATCCATTGCGGGTGCCAGGACCGCGCAGTCGGAAGCCATTGCCGACATTGCAACCTTTTATCAGATGTCTTGGCGGTCAACTTGTCCATCGCGACTTAGTGACAGATTTGGTAGAGGAATAATAGCTGGCGGCGGGTCTGATAGTCCGTCGGACAGTTTTTCAACAATCAGACTACGCTGTTCTTGAGGCGGATATTCCTCGAGGGCAGCGGTCCAGGCCTGTCTGGCTTCGTCGTGACGGCCTAAATGCCAGTAGATATCTCCAATATGATCTTCGACTTCCCAATTTTTTTGAGGGGCAAGAATTGTCCGGCTGTGCTGGATGTAGCGCAAAGCGCCTTCGAGGTCGCCCATCTTGTAACGAACCCAGCCGAAGCTGTCTGAGATATAGGGGTCATTTGGGGCCAGTATCGAGGCCCGGGCCAGAACCTGGAAGGCTTCCTCCAACCTGTTTGTATGGAGAATAAGATAATAGCCCAGAGTGTTGAGCATGTAAGGATCATTGGGACGGTTAAGCGCTTCGGTCCTGAGGATCAGCAAACCTGCGTCGGTTTCCCCTGCATTTGCGAGGGCGTCTGCGAGTGCCAATCGCCGTTCATGCGTATCATCGATGCGTTTTGCAGCGCGCGCATTCTCCAATGCTTCATCAAATTGTCCAAATTGACTGTAGATGGCCGAGCTAAGACCATAGGCCATCGCCATGTCGGCATCGGACAGCGCAAATTCCGGCAGCATGCTGGCCAGTTCCAGCGCTCTGCCCTGTTTTTTTAACAATGCATAAATACGCATAGCGCCTGAATATATTTCGAGACGCTGATCTTCCGGCGCAAGGCTAAGGCTGCTTTCAATGGCAAGCGCGGCCGCCTCGTAATCATCGATTCTCAAAAGCGTCAGCGCTTCGGCCATTTTCAGGCGGGCTGAAGGCTCCGGCGCCGATCTAAGGATGTGGAGCGCGCCATCATAAAGCGTTGCGTCGAACAAGCCTTCATAGGCGTTAAGCCGTAGCGCATCATTCGCCGGATCGACTAGCAGGGCGAGTTGATAAAATACTGCCGTCGTTTCATCGAGCGAATTGGCGCTGTCAAATGTCAATGCGCCGCTGAGCCGCCTCTGAAATGACAGCGATAAGGCGTAATCGGTCAGCGCCCGCGAGAATGCGGCCTCGGGGGTCACATGACCATTTTCCAGTCCCCGTCCGGTAGCAAGCGATTCGATAGCGGCCTGATAGGCGACAGCGCGTTCTGGCTCTGCGGCGGCCAGCTTGCGATAAAGCGATTGTGCCTGTTCGAGCTGCCCGTCGCGTCGCAATAGCAGGGTTTGTCGCGAAATAACCATTCTGATGTGCGAAAAAATCAGGGCCTGAGGATCGAAGCGATGCTTTGGCGCGATAATTTCCGATGGTGTGATTGCAGCATAGACGGCTAGCGCTTCGTCCGTACGGCCGACTGATTCAAGCAGACCGGCGAGAGATAGATCGCCGGTCAAGCCGGGTAAGTTTTGCGCAATCTCGCGGTGTTGCCTGATGGCCTGGTCGGGCTGGCCGCTTAGGGCCCAGAACCAGGCGCTGACGAACCCTCCGAAATCTTTGCTCTGGGCGTCGTCCAGCAATGGCTCAATTTGTGTAATTGCCTTGTCGTAGTCGCCAGCTGCGGCGTGGTCGATTGATAATGCAAACCGAGCGATGGGTCGTATTTCACCAGTGCGTGCCAGCTCGGTCTTGATCGCGACAAGGAAAGCCGCAGTATCACCCGCCTTGATTGCATCAATCGGTTCTTCATAGGCAAAAACGCCGATATTCGCGCCTGTCTCGTCCTTGACCGCAGTTGCCATTGCAGCCCCGGAAAGATCATAATTTCCGGCATAGGCTGACAAGGCTTCGATAAGGGCCAGTTCGACGAGTGTCGGTTTTCGATCGGCATTCGTGCCGCCGGATAGTGGCAGTGTCACCATCAGGATCAGGCAGAGAATGCTTTTCTGTAGGTTCAGAAATGTCTGCGGTGTTCGTCTTTGTCGTCGCATCAGGTCTTTCCCGGCCCGTTTTATGTTAAGCGCGCCATGATAGCGGGTGTCTAGAATTCGATCGCCTAGCTTATGCGTTCGCCGCAATAATCAGCGAGATCGGACAGGTTACGGACCCATTCATTGTCGGGTAGTAGGCGTAATGCCTGCTTGGCCAGATCGAGGTAGGCCAGCGCCGCCTCGGCGGTGGCCTCCATCGCGCCGCTTGCCCGAATGAGGTGAATGGCACGGCTCAGGTCTTGCGCGGTCTGGGTTTCGACCGAAAAGGCGCGGTCCCAGAATATTTTGTCTTCCGCGGAGGCTCTCTGGCGGGCGATAATAACGGGCAGGGTTATTTTTCCCTCCCGGAAATCGTCTCCGACTTGTTTGCCGATGACGGCGGTTGTGCCGCCATAATCGAGCGCATCATCGACGATCTGAAAGGCCAAGCCAAGGTTTTTGCCGAATTGCGCGAGTGGTTCGGCATAGATTTCGCTACCAGCCGATAATGCTCCGGCGCGCGCAGCGGCTTCGAACAGTGCGGCTGTCTTGGCTTCAATAATAGCCATATAGTCCGACGCAGCGAGATCTTTCTTGCCGGTCGCCTGTAACTGCCTGACTTCGCCTTCGGCAATAATCGAAGAGGCCGAGGACAGGATGTTCAGAATATCGAGACTTCCGGTTTCAACCATCAGGGTAAAAGCCCGTGCGAACAGGAAATCGCCAACCAGAATAGAAGCCGAATTCCCCCAGATTTTTTTGGCAGCCTTTTTGCCGCGTCGCAAATCACTATTATCGACGACGTCATCATGCAGCAGCGTTGCGGTATGAATGAATTCAACCGCTGCAGCAAGGGCATGGGTGCCATGTCCGGTATTGCCGACAGCGCGTGCGGCCGCCAGTGTCACAATCGGCCGAAGACGTTTGCCACCGGCAGAAACGATGTAATCAGATAAGTCCGGTATCACAGCGACCGGGCTTTTAGAGCGTTCGAGCAATAGAGACTCGGTTGCCGCCAAGTCTTCAGCAAGCATATACTGAAGCCGCTCGGCGACCGTTCTGGTCTCGCCAATGTCCAGTCTTTCGCTGTTTAGCGTTGTGGTCACCATCATATCCTATTTTAAACCAGTCGAGTTACGGGTATCACTACTTGCTCGTTGATATATAGTCTTTGTGATGTCGCAGTAGCTTTTTTATTTATAATTGGATTTCTCCATGCAGGAAGTGTTTCGCACGAATGATTTCGTCAAATTATCATACATTCGGCATATTCTGTTGGAGGAGGGCATACAGTCATATGTCCTTGATGAACATACCGCATCGATAGATGGTCGGGGTCCGATGGTGCCAATCCGGGTTGCTGTTCATCCCGATGCCGCCAATCGCGCGATATTTGTCCTAAGAGACCTTGAACAAGATTAGAGATAATGGCCGACCCGTTCACAGAAGATGCCTTTCTCGGCGGGAAGCTTACCGTGTTTCAGCCCGCCAGGGGTTTTCGCGCTGGAACAGATAGCGTGTTGTTGGCAGCGGCCATGGCAGCGGATGCTAAGGGCGCGGCGCTAGAGCTCGGATCTGGTGCGGGCGGAGCGCTGCTGCCAATGGCCGTGCGTGCACCGCAACTTAGTCTGACCGGTCTGGAACGGGATCCAAAAATGATTGCGCTGGCCGAGAAGGGTATCTCCCGGAACCAGCTATCCGACCGGGTTGACTGTATTATTGGCGATGTCGGGCAGCTACCTGCCGACTGGCAGAATAAGTATGATTATGTATTTTCCAATCCGCCATTCTTCGAAGCGGGCAAAATCCAGGATCCGGCACCGGAAAAGCAGGACGCCTATATTGAAAGTTTGAGTTTGAAGGCCTGGCTCGACGCCATGTTGTTTTCCGCCCGCCATAAGGGGACGCTGCTGCTTATTCATCGTGCCGCAGAGCTCGCGAAAATCATGACGATTCTCGAACGCCGGACAGGCGAAATTGCAATCATGCCGATCCGGAGCTTTCCGGGAGGCGATGCAACGCGGGTAATTGTCCGGGCGCGAAAGGGACTACGTTCGGGACCGGCGCGTTTATTATCGGGGCTAACCCTTTATGAGAGCCGGGGGGGCGGGCCAACGGCCGAGATTGCAGCGATTAGCCGCGGCGGACATGGGTTGAACTGGTCCGGTGTTTGATGCGTCGGTTGCTTAATTGCCGCCGACCGATTACCGGACAACTGAAAATAATTATTCGTAGGCATCTAGATGACGACACCGCAGGCCAAGGCAAAACCAGCATCCTTTCAAGACTTGATTCTCCGATTGCAGGCCTATTGGGCGAATCAGGGCTGTGCGATTTTACAACCTTACGATATGGAGGTTGGCGCCGGGACACTACACCCCGCAACGGTTCTGCGGGCGCTGGGCCCGAAGGACTGGCGCGCGGCTTATGTGCAGCCCTCGCGACGGCCTGCAGATGCGCGTTATGGCGAAAACCCGAACCGGCTTGGTCACTATTATCAGTTTCAGGTAATACTCAAACCCAATCCGGCCAATTTGCAGGATTTGTATCTCAATTCCCTATACGAGATCGGGATTGATCCGAGTGTGCATGATATTCGCTTTGTTGAAGATGACTGGGAAAATCCAACAGTCGGCGCCTGGGGGCTCGGCTGGGAAGTCTGGTGTGACGGGATGGAAGTAAGCCAGTACACTTATTTTCAGCAAGTTGGCGGGCTGGATGTCTTTCCCGTTTCGGGTGAATTGACCTATGGGCTCGAGCGTTTGGCGATGTATGTGTTCGACGTCAACAATGTCTATGATTTGCCTTTCAATGCGCCTGATAGCGAGGTGGCGCTGACCTATGGCGATGTTTTCCTTGAAAACGAACGCCAGCAATCAGCCTTTAATTTTGAACATTCCGATATCGACATGCTGCTGCGCTGGTTTACCGATTGCGAGATGCAGTCAAACGCCCTGCGGCACGCAGGAAAACCTCTGCCGGCCTATGATTTTGCGCTGAAGGCGAGCCATGTCTTCAATCTAATTGATGCGCGCGGCGCGATATCGCCGACCGAGCGTCAGGCCTATATTGCGCGGGTTCGCGATCTCGCGCGTGGTGCGGCGAAAATTTGGGCCGAACAACAAGGACAGGCGGTCGCCTAGGCGGCAGGTTCTGGGCGCCTGCCCCCGGCGCCGGTCAGAAAAGGCAGATAAGAAAATTATGATCCGACGCCAACTCAACACAATAGCATCGACGCGGTCCTGCGGGACGGGCGGATGCTGGATCGCAGCCGATCGGCCCGCATATTATGGAGCTTTAATCAGTTATGCCTGAACTATTAGTAGAACTCTTCTGCGAAGAAATACCTGCTCGAATGCAGGCAAAGGCAGAAACCGATTTTGCGGCGGCTATTACCAAGGGGTTAGCGAAGTTCGGTCTGGCTGGCGGATCTGTTGTGCATATGTCCGGTCCGCGGCGCCTATGCGTGATTATTGACGATTTGCCCGCGCGTTCGAAAGATAAGGTAGAAGAACGTAAAGGGCCTAAAACAACTGCGCCTGAGCAGGCTATATCTGGTTTTATGAAAGCAGCCGGTCTGAGTGACATATCGCAGGCCGAGATACGTCAGGACCCCAAAAAGGGGGCGTATTATGTTGCCGTCCAGTCCCAGCCAGGACAGGCGACAGGTACGATCCTTGCCGCGTTGATACCGGATATCGTCCGGAATTTCCACTGGCCGAAATCAATGCGAACCGGGCGGGGCAGCTTACGCTGGGTACGTCCGCTGCAGCGGATACTCTGCCTGTTCGATGGCGACGTCGTCACATTCGACATTGATGGCCTGGTCAGCGGTAATGTCACCGAGGGTCACCGGGTCCATGGCCGTGGCCCCTATGAGGTCTCGAATGCGGCGGACTATGTCGCCCAATTGTCAGGGCCGGGCCATGTTCTTCTGAACCGAGCAGACCGCCGCAATAATATTGTCGAAGGCGCCGCCGCCATCTGCGCCCCAAAGGATGTCGAATGGGTCGAAGATGCCGGCTTGCTCGAAGAAGTTATCGGGCTGGCTGAATATCCGCAGGTGATTATTGGCGATATGGAGCCGTCATTTCTGAGCCTGCCAAGTGAAGTTGTCCAATTATCGATGCGAACTCACCAGAAATATTTCGCTGTCAGGCATAAGACAACCGGAGCGCTTGCACCGCACTTTATCGTTGTCGCCAATATCAAGGCGGCGGATGGCGGGGCCAAAATTGCCGCTGGCAACGCCAAGGTGCTGTCTGCCCGGCTCGAGGATGCAAGATTCTTCTGGGACAATGATCGCCGGGTCGGTCTAGATGCGATGGCAGCTAAACTGGCGGGGATCGATTTCAAGAAGGGCCTTGGTTCGATCGCTGATAAAGTTGAACGGGTGGCAAGCCTTGCGCGGAAAATTGCACCCATGATCGGCGCTGATGCTGAGCTTGCCGAACGTGCCGCCCGCTTGGCGAAAGCCGATCTGGTATCGGAAATGGTTTACGAATTTCCTGAACTGCAGGGGGTTATGGGGAGATATTACGCTATCGAGGCTGGCGAGGATGCGCAGGTGGCCGAAGCGATTGCCCAGCATTATCGTCCGCAAGGCCCGTCCGAACCGGTTCCATCCGAACCGGTCAGTATCGCGGTGGCGCTTGCCGATAAGATTGATACGCTGGCAGGGTTCTGGGCGCTTGGTGAAAAGCCAACCGGCTCGAAGGATCCGTTTGCGTTGCGTCGGGCAGCGCTCGGTGTCGTTCGTATTCTGCTCGAAAACAATGTGCGTGTCTCACTGAAATCGGTTATTGGCATGGCTCAGATGAGGGTCGGCGATCAACAAACCGATATTGAGGATTTGCTGGCTTTCTTTGCTGACCGTCTGAAACAATATTTACGTGATGCCGGCATGCGGCATGATCTGATAGATGCTGTTCTCGGGCGCGGCGATGATGATCTGGTCTCGATTGTGAAGCGGGTTGAAGCGCTCAACGTGTTTCTTGAAAATGAGGACGGGCAAAATTTGCTTGCTGGCTACAAGCGGGCGGCAAATATTCTTAAGGCAGAGGAAAAAAAGGACGGATGTACCTATCGGGGCATCCCGGAGC
Source organism: Henriciella sp. (assembly GCA_965657655.1). GTDB lineage: Bacteria > Pseudomonadota > Alphaproteobacteria > Caulobacterales > Hyphomonadaceae > Henriciella. The sequence goes on along the minus strand of CBFHPC010000051.1, from coordinate 463 downwards.
CGCGTTTGTTTGAAGCGGCCGAAGAGCGTGAATTGTATGCCGCCCTTACCGCAGCCAATGGTGCCGCTGCCGACGCTTTAGCCGCCGAAGACTTCACCAGTGCGATGGCGGCGTTGTCATGCCTGCGCACGCCGCTCGACAATTTCTTTGAAACGATCATCGTCAATTCCGATCATAGCGATGTCCGGCATAATCGATTATTAATTCTGGTTGCTATACGAGACGGCCTGCATGGTGTAGCAAACTTCAACTTGATCGCAGGCTGATGGCCTGCTCGAAATAATACTTCCGGTTAAGAGGATGATATGACGAAACCCGCTCAGAGTGATACCAAATGGATTTTCTCTTTTGGTGGATCGGGGACCGACGGCGATGCTTCATTGAAGAATTTGCTTGGTGGTAAAGGGGCAAATCTTGCCGAAATGGCGAATTTGGGTCTCCCGGTCCCGCCCGGATTTACGCT
>CBFHPC010000050.1:0-14011 GCA_965657655.1 Henriciella sp. | reverse complement strand
CGGTAATCTGGACGAATGTCGCCTTCTCGTGAAGCTCACGAATATTCGCAGATCCGACATAGCCCATCGCCGCCTTCAGACCACCGACCATCTGATGTAAGATCGGGGCAATCGGACCTTTGAACGGAACTTGTCCTTCAATCCCTTCAGGCACCAATTTGTCACTGGCTGCATCTTTCTGAAAATAACGGTCGGCCGAGCCACGCGCCATCGCACCGAGGCTACCCATTCCACGATAAGCCTTATAGCTTCGTCCCTGAAACAGAAAGACCTCTCCGGGGGCTTCTTCGGTACCGGCAAACATCGAGCCCAGCATCGCTGATGAAGCCCCGGCAGCAAGTGCCTTGGCAAAATCACCGGAAAATTTGATCCCGCCATCGGCGATGACCGGCACCCCTGAAGATGCAGCAGCATTTGCACAGTCTTCAATCGCCGTGAGCTGCGGCACGCCAACACCGGCAACAATCCGTGTTGTACAGATCGAGCCCGGTCCGATACCGACCTTAACCGCGTCTGCACCGGCATCGATTAAAGCCTTTGTAGCCTCGGCCGTAGCGACATTACCGGCAATAATCTGAACATCGCTGGCCAGCGTTTTTGCACGACGTACCGCGTCGCCGACCGCTTTCGAATGCCCATGTGCGGTATCAATGATCACCGCATCAGCGCCCGACTCGATGAGGGCCGCGGTCCGCTCGAAACCCGCATCCCCGACCGTTGATGCAGCCGCCACCCGAAGCCGGCCATCGGCGTCTTTCGCCGCATTCGGATTGACCGCCGCCTTATCCATATCCTTAACGGTCAACAGACCGACGCAACGATCATCCTCGTCGACAATAGCCAGCCGCTCGATCCGGTGTTTGTGCAATAATTGCCGCGCTTCCGGCAACGGTGTCGACATTGTTACCGAAACAACCGATCGCGTCATGATGCTGCCAACCTGCTGGCTCATATCATCAACAAACCGCATATCGCGATTGGTTATAATGCCAACCAGCCGGCCTTTCTCGACGACGGGAATACCGGAAAATCCGGTGCGCTCCTTGAGCGCCTTTAGCTCTGCGAGACTTGCATCGGGCGAGATCGTAACCGGGTTCATGACCACCCCGCTCTCAAATTTTTTGACCTGGGTGACCTGCGCCGCCTGCTGCTCGATCGAGTAGTTTCTATGGATAACGCCAATACCGCCAGCTTGCGCCATGGCAATCGCCAGTTTTGCCTCGGTTACCGTGTCCATCGCCGCCGATATAAGCGGAATATTCAGCGGTATCGATTTCGTCAAAAATGTCGAAGTATTAGCTTCCGATGGTATGACTTCGCTGGCGCCGGGCTGTAGAAGCACGTCGTCAAAGGTTATAGCCTGTCGAATTTTCATTGCGAGATCCCTTTTTGACCTCGTAATTGACTCGCTTATCCTTGTGAAGCCCTCTTAAGCTGAAAACCCGTCCCCCGCTCCATCCGGGCCAGACCGCCGCGCCGCTAAATATCCTCGCCGGACGGGACATCTTCGGCCTCATCGGCCGGAAGCCCCGGTATTGCATAGCTGCCCTTCAGCCATTTCGAGAGATCGATATCGGCACAGCGACCTGAGCAGAAGGGGTGAAAGCGCGTCTTTTCGACCGGGGTTTTCTTACATATCGGACACTTCATCACCTAACGACGCCTCAAAACTGATACCATTTCCGTACCGCTTCCTACCAAAACGCGGCCGCCGAAATATGACTTTAGGACTGAATCGCATAATTGCCGATTCTGTTTGTAGAACGTGTATATATCCCGACTTAAATCAAGGCTGAATAATTGTGCCGGCAATGCTTCGGTCTCGCGCCGCGCATCGCGCAGCAGGTGCAAAAACTGCGTTTCGGCCGTCGGCGCGCCAGTCGCGTCCAGAAGTTGATCCTCGATGGGGCAGCCAGCCCACGCAATCGTCGCCTGCAAAAGATCAAATGCCGACAATGGCAAAACCCGGCTTTGACGGGTTGACATCCTCGCCATTGCGCGCCGGAACGTGTCGCAAATTTTATCACCTGCCGCGCGATTTATCGGCCCCGGACAATCAATGATCAGCGTTCCGCCATAGCCACGACACAAGACCTGCCGCGCAATGTCTGCAACCGCCTCACAATTCAGTGACAGCGCCTGTGCCCCGGCACTGCCCCGCCCCCGCCGGCCGGCACTATCAATATCCGCCGCAATAAGCGCCCGGGTACGTTGTATATGCACCGCACCTCCCCCCGCCAGTGTCGCGGTGTCCTCCAGCACGTCGGCAAATGCAGCATCGAGGCAAGCCCGGTCATCACGAAGGGGCAAATCGTCATGACCCGGCAAATGCGATTTCCATAAATCAAATCCGGTGAGAACAGGGCCTGGCGATGCCAGCGCAACACGCGCGATTTTATCCCGCCGCGCCTCCGCCCGCACCTGTACGCTTATGGCTTCCCCTTCAACAAATGGCTGCCCTTTTGCGACCCGGATCAAGGCACTTTCACCATTCTCCAAATCCACGAAACCATCCAGCCGATTATCGGCCATGGCCCGGAACCGAGCTGATAGAACCTGACCGTACCGGCTGGCTAGCCCATTGCCGCCCCAGCGTTCCATAAATAGATGCCAAGGACGGCCAGCGCGATCCACTGCTGCCGCTCTGAACTCGCCGGGCCCGTCATCAATGACGATTCCGGCCAGACCGGTGGGCATTACTCGTTCAGACACGCCCGCACTCCGGCCACCGGGACGACCGTCCGCCACCCCGCCGCATCCGTATGCGTGATCAGGCCATCGCTAATCCGCTGCCCGTCGATCAACATTTCCCCCGGCTGAAAATCGAGCGCGACCATACCGTCCTGCCGGTCGGAAAATGTGCTACTGGTTAGAAATTGCCCGAACACCTCACCATCTTCCGATACCAAGTCGAGGTCATAATGGCGGTCTGAAAGGCTCAATGCGGCATCGGTTGCCTGCGCACGTTTGAAAAATACCAGCTTACTCAGATTGGCTTGCGACCATAGAAACAATCCACACTCGCCCGGCGCAAGCACCTGGGCCCCCAGGCCCGAAACAGGCTCTGCCTCGCTTTGAATAGAGCTTGGCGCGGTCGTGTTTGCCGGCACTGACGGGAGGCCCGCGCATGCGACCAGCCCCCCGGCGAATACTACACCGATCAGGCCCCGCAATATATATTTATACAACCGCATCATGAAAGCCCCTGCGTGGAGAGTCGATAGGTCCAGACATTATCGTTTAATTCAAAGTCATAGCGCTGCAACAGAGCGATGATCTCAAGGTCCGATGTCGTGACATCAACCTCAACAACCGCATCGCCAAGCAGTCCGAAGCGGGACGATATACTAATCCGGTCACCAGTCGGGCTCTCGCTCAACATCTCGGCTACAAAATCACCTTGCTCGCAGGCCAGCGTCCCGGTTACCGGCCCAAAATTTTTACCATAGGACATCGCCGCTTTGGTAAGTGCATTCGATGTAATCTGTCCGCGGGCCTGCCGGCAACCGGTTGAGTCGAATTCAACCATACCATTGCTGAGCCGAATATCACCACCCGACATCCGGATAGACGAGGACATCCCTTCAATGGCCGCGAGGCTGTGGCGGAAGCGAACATCATCAAACCGCAAGGAGGTCGTGCTGACGGCAATGGCGCCGGACCCGCGCCCGCCACTGCTGCCCCAGTCAAAATCATATTTCACAACGCCGCCGAACAAACTCCAGGGACGCAAGGTCAGCCGGATGTCACCAATTGCCTGTCTTGGTGTAAACACGCCATTTATACGTCCCTTGAACACTGTGCCCTCAATCTGGGCCCAGCCAATACCGAAGCTGCCAAAGCCGACGCGATCAAGGATGAAACCCAATGGCATCGACACAATAATAGTCGACAGGAATACAATTCCAGCGAAGGCGGCATAGATCCATTTACGCATCAGCTCGCACCTCTTGAGAGTTCGACATTGATCCGGACCCGGTCGCCGGTCGCCTGCTCGACGGACAGGCTTACTATTGCCGCACCGACCCGTCGCTCAAGGTCTTCAAGCCAGAAAAACGCCAGTCTCGGATCAGCCTGCTCAATCATGACCCCGATTGTTGTCGCACCGCTCTGAAGGCGCGTAATCGACAACCCTTTTTCTCTGGCAGACTGCGTGATAGCAGCCTTGAAAGCGTCTTCACTAATCACCTCGCCGGTGTCAGCAGTGCTTCCTGCCCCGCGTGCCCGCCCTTGCAGATAGGCTTTCTCAATGCGATCGAGCCGGTCGGATGCGCGCTCAAGGTCAGCCTGCAAAACTCGCCGTTGCTCGAATACTGGCATTAAAATAAGCTGAAGTAATAAAACCAGCGCCGTGAGCACGCCAGCGACGGCCAGCAAGATCCGCTCGCGATCCTCCAATCCTCGCCACCAGTCACTCATTGGATCCCCTCAACGTTAGCTCGCCAATAACCTGGCTACCGTTCTGGCGGGCATTACCTGTTGTCACGAGCATACCACGCTCGGACAGGCGCGCCGACAACTGATCGACACTCACAAAGTCGGAAAAACCGATACGAACAAGTATTTCCTGCCTCTGGCTTTGGTAGCGAATACTCTTCAAATCGCCATTATTTCCTTCCTCGAGGGCCTGATAGAACAAGGCCAGCATTGTCAGCGGTGATGGCTGCCCGCGGTTTTCGAACAAGCTTTTCTGGCTTGATGCCAATGCCAGAGCGCGCTCGACATCCCCCTCTGCCGCTGGCCAGCCGGCCTCGACATAGCCCTGCAGCCTTTGCTCGAGTAAGGCTTTCCGCTGTGCGAGACCGTATAGCTCGAACAATGTGGCGATAAAGAAACAGGCCGCCACAGCCGCTATCAGCGCCCCGGCAATTCGCCATTCCCGAAACATTGCAAAAGATAGATTGGCGCGCACCGAAAACGCGCCCTGACGCAGCATTGGCGCGACAGGCGCTGCCCGGTGCCACCCCGCCAGCGCGTGCAACAGACCGATCGGGGTCTCGATAGCACCGCCAGTCACGGTTTGTCCGATCTCTTCGGCCAGCGTCTCGCCATATACCTCGACCGACTGGCGACCAATCAGGCTGGCGAATACCTCCGACCCAAAAGACTTCTCCAATGCGAAGGCTTTGTCACCTACCCGACCGAGGATGACGTCGTCACAATCGATCATCAGGCCGCGTTCCGGTAAAACTGTCGGGGCCGCAATCAGCTGCGCATCGGGCAATCCGGCCTTGGCCAGCTGGGCCAGCCAGATCTGCATCTGGTCTTTGGCGGTTGCGACGATCTGCCGGCCGGCGTCCGGACCATCCCCCGCCGGACCGACGGCCACGTGAACATCGTCTATCGATACGGCAAGCTCGTCCTCGATCGCAAACGGGGCCGCGCGTCGGGCTTCCTTATCGGTTTGCGACGGCAGCACAGCGTGTAAACACAATGTTTCCCGTCCATCGACAAAGACCAGCACGTTCCGGCTGTTTAAACCGGCAATTTCGGCATTGCCAATCGCGACCCACTCAGAACCTTGTGCGCGGACAAGACTGAGGACACCATGATTGTCGAGAAAGCCATAAACCTCAGCCATTTCAACTCGTTCGCTCCCTGCGAAGCACTCTAACCGATTGTCCGGGCAATGTCTCAAAAAGAATATCGTCGACCCGTGCATATTCTCGATATGCGATCTTCGTCGAAATTACCACATAAGAAGACACGGTCGCCAGTTCGTCTCGTCTGATAAGCTCAGGATTGAGTGCCGACACAGATGGGCTGGCAAAAAAATCGATCAGATCAACCCAGCCACCGACTGGCCGTGAAGCAATAATATTTTGCAATTCATCTATCGCCAGCTCGTCGCTAAAAATTGGCGCCAGACGGGCGGCCTGATCGATCCGAATTGTATTGATATTTATCTTGCGATGCTCAAGCTCGGCATGCGTTGGTATTACACACAATACGGTCTCCAGACGCATCCGGTTTGCAAGATCAAATCCGCGTATTGCAAACAGCTCACTATCGAACTCAAGTGGCAGCCCTGATGTCCGATAAGGCGGTATCAAAGACGAATAATAACTATCTTCAGCGCCGCCTGGCCCGGACGACAAATCGGAATCCATCCAGTCGATAATAGCGGAAGCGAGTTCCTGTGCCAGACTTGGATCAAACTCCGAAGCCTGCAAGATGCTGATCAGATCGTCACGCGGCGTCGATGCAGTCTGGCCGTCAACATTTGTGTCATTGTCATTAGACGATACGGATGCTGCCACAACAAGCTGATTCTCGGACGGCGGGCTATATAGCTGGTTCACATCAAAGCAATTGCTGTAATCGCGCACATAGATCTGCAAACGCCCCTCTGGCATGGCAACATCGATTGGCGCAATCAGCCCCGGCATCGACGCCTGCAAACGGCCTTCGAACTGCGCCATGATGTCGGTTAGCCGGGTTGCAGCAATATCCTCTGCCGCAGCAACATAGACACGCATCTGCGCCTGGGCGCCAAGAGCGATGCTCCGTTGCAGGGTATTTGTCAGCAAATAAGTCAAGGTGACTGCAACGGCTGACATCGTAGCCACCAGCAAAAGCACAGTGATCAGGGCTGCGCCCGCGTCTGACTGTCGAGGAATGCGCCTCATCTGCGCCCCCCTGTCATTGTCGAAATCGAAAGTTCCCGGCCATTTTCGAAGATCAGTCTGATTTCGATCAGGTCAGGTAATAATGACAAGGGCTGACCAGCATCTCCAACCCAGATATCCGACCAGATATCGTTGCGGTAAAATCTTAAACTCACATCCTGCACACCGGTTAGCAAAATCTGTTCATGATTCGGGGTCGCGCGAACAAAATCGGGACGCAAAATCGCCTCCCTGATCAGCGCGCCATTCTCGAGCCGATATCTGACCAGTTGCAAACTGCTACGGGACGCTAACGCACCCGGATTAATCCAGCCTGACCGAACAAATTGCAGAAATGGCTCCCCACCGACACGGTCACCCCCGAACAGATTGCCAGGCTGGCCAAAGCCATCATCAGGCATGATACCGCGAATACTCATAGCCGCGATATCATTACGCAGGAATGTCTGCGTAAGATCGAGCTTTTGCAGCTCCGCCGACCGTTGCTCAACCTGACCGGAAGTCCGTAAACTGCCCAGCAGCAAGGCTGTCGCCGCGGCTGATATGAGCGAAAGAAGAAACAGCGCGACCAGCGTTTCCAGCAGGGTAAACCCGCGAGTCTTTGTGAAACCGGCTATCATCGGTCTGCCCGGTCCGGCATGGTGCCATACGGCACGGATCGTATTCCGTTCAAACGGAACAGGACTTCCGGTCGATTCGAATGACGGACTTGCACATCAATATTGCGTAATCCACCCGGCACTGCCGGGGCCGAGATTATCGTCCAGTCAAATGACATGTTCATTTGCACGCTGACACCGGAGCGTTCGCCGGCGGCGACTAAATCGGGACGCACCAGTTCAAATGCCATCAAATTTTCTGCGACCGTGCGCGCCAACATTCTGTGCTCTAGTCGCCGGGTCGCATTCGCCGTATTGGTCGCTGTTAGAATTAGTGGCAGGGCAGCAAGTGCCAGAATCGCCAGGGCGGCGATGGTTTCAACCAGACTAAATCCGCTGTCGGAGGTCGCAGACCGGTGTGGCAAAGCAACCAGCTTCCCTGTCAGCTTGTCTCGCCCGCTCTTCTTACAAGACATCTACAGAGACCTCGCCGGTTGCTGCAATCAAGACTTCGAAGTCTACGCCCGCACCACTAACAAACAGCTTCCGGTCAACCGCAACGCCGGTCGGGTCAAACACAATTTGTGGCCAATCCCCCAGATCCGGCTGGGTCTCCCCGACCACATCGATCATAGTGATCGACAGATCTTCGAGCAATGAGGTCTTGCCGGCGCTGGCTTGCCAGCTACCGTCAAGCCAGCGCATTGCTTGATAGCCATCGCCTTCGAAGCGGAGACCGATCACTTGCCCGCTAATGATCGCATTTTGCCGATAGCTCTCAATTGACTCGGTCATAATCCGGATCTGTTTCTCGAAATCATTTTCACGCGCGGGCAGCGACAGGATCACAAAACTCGAGACCAAACCGAGCAGGAACATCACCAGCAACACTTCCAATAAGGTCGCCCCGGCATCACGATGTTGAAGACCAATGTCCCTTGCCAATGGTCTTACCAGTTTCCGATATCCGCATCGAGTTCTTCGCCGCCTGGCTCGCCATCAGCACCCAGCGAATACAGATCATAACTGCCCGAGGCTCGCTCGGCCGGCCGCTTGTAAACATATGGCCGCCCCCACGGGTCGGATGTCAATTTGTTTATATATCCGCCGCGCCGATAAAACGCGCCGGCCGGTATATCGCGTGGCGCTTCGACAAGCGCCTCGAGACCCTGCGCGGAACTCGGATAGTCAAACAAATCCATGCTGTATTGCTCAAGCCCGTTGCTCAAATTGGCAATATCGGCCCTCGCCTTGGTCACCCGGCCCTGGCTCATGGCGCCCCCGACATTTATCAAGACCACCGTCGACAATAGTCCGATAATGAAAACGACGACCATAATCTCGGTTAGCGTGAAACCATCCTCGCGGCGTTTTCTTATTTGTTTTTTGCAGCACATAGGTCGTCTCCTCAAGCTCCAATAGCCAGCGTGTTAAGTTGTAAGATAGGCAACATTATCGCCAACACAATCATGGCAACAATCCCGGCAAGACAGACAATCAAGGCCGGCTCGAGCAAACCAATTGCGACCGTCGAATTGCGGTCCAGCTCGTCTTCGATATAGTCTGCTGCCAATCCCATCATCTGGGGCAGATCGCTGCCGCGCTCGCCACTGGCGACCATATGAATGAGCATCGCCGGAAAAACATTTGTAGCGCGCAAGCCTGCATGCAGGGCGCGGCCTTCCTCAACCTCGCGTCGAACCTGTATGGTCGCCTGCCGGAACACCTCATTACGGACTGAGCCGGTCGCCGCGTGCAATGCCTCGGGAACCGTCGCACCGCTTGATGACAGCGTTGAAAATGTGCGCGCGAACTGCGCCGCATTTACCAGTTTCAACACACGCCCGATCAATGGCAAACCAAGGCCGAGCTGATCCCAGCGGCGTTTGATCCGTGGTATTCTGAGAATTCGCCCGCCGCCCCAGCCGACGGTGCCGAATATGACCAGCAGCCCCCAGCCCCAATCCCGCAGGAGTTGCGAAACCGAGATTACAAACGCGGTCAGGGCCGGCAGCTCCTGATCAACCGTATCGAATTGCTCGACAACTGCGGGTACAACAAACACCATCAGTAATCCCACAACCGTCAACGCCACAACCGACAATACCGCCGGATAAATCAGCGCAGCCATTATTTTACCGCGGAGCTTGCGTGTTTTTTCCAAATGCTGGGCCAGACGTTCGAGTACCTCGCCAAGTCGCCCCGACAGCAACCCGGCTGATACGACCGAACGATAATATGCCGGAAATGACCCCGGCGATGCCGCCAGCGCATCTGACAAGGAATACCCTTCCTGCAACTGCGCCCGGACATCGAGCAGCACGCGCCGCGTCACAGCCCGCTCGGCCTGTGAGGCAATCGCGCCAATCGCTTCCTCAATTGTTGCGCCAGACTGTACCAGCATGGCGAGCTGCCGCGTCACCAGAACAAGATCCCCGGCCGGAATTGAGCCGCTCGGGCGGAAAGCATTAAATGAGCGGTTCTCCTTGGCCGCAGCGATGTGTAACGGCGACAGCTGTCTTAGCCGAAGTTCCCGTCGTGCTGCACGCGCCGTATCCGCTGTAATCAGCCCTTTCTGACGCTTTCCGTCGCCACCAATTGCGGTGTACTCGAAAACCGCCATTAGCTGCCATCCTCGTCTCGCCGGCAAACCCTGAGAACCTCTTCAATACTGGTTTCTCCAGCTTTGACATAGCGACCGGCATTCATGAACAGACTATCATGTGCGGAGAACGCCGCCTGCTGGATATCATCCTCGGAACAATCGCGCCGGATCAGATCGCGAATATCGCCATCGACCGTCAATAATTCATAGACGCCCAACCGTCCGTCATACCCGCTCTGGCCACACGCCATACAGCCAACCGGACGCCAGATAGTTGGAGCTTCAGCCTCAGAGAAGCCGAACATTTCGCGCTCTTCTGGTGTCGAATTATGGGGTGTTTTACAATGTGGACAAAGACGCCGGACAAGCCGCTGCGCGATAACCGCTCTTAATGTTGCAGCAAGCACATAAGGCTCAATCCCCATATCCCGCAGGCGCTGCACCGCACCGGCGGCCGAATTCGTATGTACCGTCGACAGAACAGGACGGCCGGTTGCGGCAAATTCGAAGGCGACCTTCGCCGTTTCCAAATCGCGAACCTCACCAACCATGACGACATCCGGATCATGCCTCAGGATTGCCCGTAATGTCGCCGCAAAGGTCAGACCGACCTTGTGATGCATCTGCGTCTGGCTGATGCCGGGCAGACCATATTCGATAGGGTCTTCCAGCGTCATGACATTGCGCTCGCCATTATTTAGAACTGATAGGGCCGAGTATAGGGTTGTCGTCTTGCCCGAGCCCGTTGGCCCCGTCACCAGGGTGATACCATTGGGTTGAGACAAGATGCTTTTGAACCGCAGCAGCGTTTCCTCATCCATACCAAGATCAGATAATTCAAGTAAGGCATGCCTGGTATCGAGCAAACGCATGGTTACACGCTCGCCATAGCGTGACGGAAGCGTCGACACTCTGACATCAATTGACCGTCCGCCAATGGTGAGCGAAATCCGGCCATCTTGCGGCACGCGGCTTTCGGCAATGTCGAGCCGAGCCATAACTTTTATCCGGCTAATCAAAGGGGCAGCCAAGCGAACCGATGGTGTCAGAACTTCCTGCAAAACCCCGTCAATCCGATAACGAACGGCGAGGTTATCCTGATGCGGCTCGATATGAACATCTGATGCTTTGCGATTGACCGCTTCGTAAATCAGACCATTGATGAGCCTGATCACCGGCGCATCATCATTACCATCCAGCAAATCAGCGGTTGGCGAAATGCCCTCTATCAGGCTTGTCAGACTATCCTGGCCGGCCATTGCGGCCTCGGCCTCATCCCCTGACACTGCCGAGCGGGCATAATGCTCCGACAGCAGGCGTTCGAACCGTTCCGGCGAAACCGCCTCCAGCTGAAATGGCCGCTTCAGAACACGGCGGGCCTCGATCAAAGCCTGCGGCTCGGCCCCTTTTCGAACCCCGACGGTACAAGCCTCGTCATCATACCCCAGCACGATAAGCCCTTTATCTCGGGCGAATGCGTAACTCAGAAAATTTACAGCTTCTGCAGACATCACATTCCCGCTTTCAACATCATGATGCCACTAATCCGCTACGGCGTCCAAATCAGAGGGGAGAGCAAATGTTTCATTTATGAAATTGTCCATCACCGCACTTTCACCAGCCTGACCATCGCGCAATAAAGATTCGGCCTGAATATAGCGATAATTCTGAGCCGTAACATTCCGGGCATCATCCTGATCCCGAATAATGGTCGGGCGGATGAAGACCATAAGATTGGTCCGCTTCACTGCCTGGCCGCGCGACCGAAACAAATTACCGACCCCGGGCAGATCACCGAGCACCGGCACCTGGCTGCGGGCTTCCTGGTCGGTCTGTTCAATCAGCCCGCCAATAACAATGATTTCCTTGTCATCTGCCAGGACGCTCGTGGTAATTTCACGGGTTGTCGTAATCAGGTCGGACACCTGATTTTCAATGCCCCCAAATATGCTTGAAACTTCCTGATAAATATCGAGACGGACGGTATTATCGGACGAAATTTTGGGCGTCACCTCAAGCTTGACGCCAATCTTCTCGCGTTGAACCGTCCTAAACGGATTAGAATTACTATCGCCCAGAACCTCGCCCGTCGTAATCGGAATTTCCTGCCCGATAACCAGTTGCGACGTGCCATTATCCAGAGTCATATTAAACGGTTTGGAAAGCACCCGGCTATTTGTATCATTTTCAACCGCATTCAATACAGCGGCAAACAGCGTATCACCATCTGTTCCACCACCGCCTATGGTCGAGCCTTCCAGACCCAGCAGCGAGCTGACAGCCGAGGCCGTGAACGGGTTAGTGCCGGTAAACGTATCATCTCCGGCGAGCGCGCCCGCCAGACCGAGAAGATTCGGGGCCGACCGTGAAAAATTTGTCGACAGGAACGGAACCGCCGATCTGCCATATCCCGACAATAAAAACTGAACGCCGAGCTCACGCGCGGTATCATCCGACATCTCGACAATAATCGCTTCGACAAGAACCTGAGCCCGCCGGGTATCCAGCGACTGAACCACGCGTTCCATCGCAATCATCACATCCGGCGTAGCGCTTATTATAATCGAATTCGTGGGATCATGATGCGCAATCGTCGCCAGATTCGGGCTCGTATCGACACCTAATTGCTGCGCTGCCATCGATCCGGCAAGCGCTTCAAGGATTGGTACAATTTCGGCGGCATCGGAATTGTTCAGCGACAGCACACGTACCGTGTCCTGGGCCTTATCGGACGCGTCCAGTTCGAGGGAAATGTCGATCGCCTGAGCGACCAGATCCGGACGACCGGACAGCGCAATTGCATTACTGGTTGTTGATGCAATAACCTGGAAATCTTCGCTCCTGCTGCGTTCGTCCCCGCCAAACAATGCCTCTAGAATACTGCTCATCTCGCGCGCCGGAACGGTTGCGAGCTGAATGGTTTCAATTACGCCCTGCCCGGTGGCATCAAGTCCGGTAATAATTTCGCGCAAGCGTGGCATATTCGAGGCATAATCAACGACTATCACCGTATTCGCCTTGGCATTGGCGACAACTTGGCCTTGCGTATCAATCAGTGGTTTAACCATCTGAGCCGCCTCGATCGCATTGAAATAATCAAGTCGGAAAACTTCGGTTACGAACCGGTTGGCTTCGTCACCCGATACCGCCGCCTCACCAATAGCCGCCTGCTCCGGGACGATCCGGTAAACACCGCGTTCAGCCGGGACTGCGGCAAACCCATGTACCCGCAATGTCGACAAAAACACCTGAAACACTTCGGCCGTCGACATCGGCGTCTGCGACAATACGGTGACCTTGGTACGGCGAACATCAGGGTGAAGAATAAAAGTATAGCCTGTGATGATCGACACATCATCAATCAATGACGTAATTTCGACATCATCCAGACTGAGCACGTGGCGTGGTGCGTCCCCTGCCTCGGTTTGTGACACAGCGGCCGGCACGAACGCCAAAAGGCTACCAAACAAGGTGGCTAAAGCCAGTCTTCTCATTGCAATGTCCTACTCGCCTAAACTCAATCTAATGATCTGCTGGGAATTGTTGCGTTCAACTTCGATCATGACGGAGCCACCCCCCTCCAGACCCGATAACATGGTTGCAAAATTTTCACTCGCTGGCGTTTGCCCGTCAATCGTAAGCACAATATCACCTGGGAGAAAACCTGCTCGCATCATGACATCGGAAGCGCCCGATGGCCACATTCGCAAGCCATAAAATCCACCATCTCTATCAATTGCGGAGTATGAGACCGCATTCAAAAGCTCGGCTACATTCGAAACGCGACCGTCCGATATCGAGGAGGATACCACAGACCCGCCGCGACTGGCCTGCTTTGCAGGGTCGCCAATCACCCGTAGCCCCTCCGCCCGTCCGGACAGCATAAGGGCTTCAAGCGCGCCATTGCGCTGCAAGATAACGCGATCGGCCAGCACGCGATCAACAATGACACCGGGCAGCACCGTATCGCCGACACTAAAACTTTCATTCCGTCCGTTCGCCGTGCGGATAATCGCCGATCCACCCCGTCCGCCGGTCGACATGAACACCCCTGATAGGGAGATGTTCAAATTCGTCTGTGGCGCACTTGGCGCGACCTCGACATCGACTGACGACACAAAGGGGTTCAATCGCATCAACAAAGTTAGATCTGCTTCAACCCGCTGAGCGTTGCCATC
>CBFHPC010000049.1:0-14211 GCA_965657655.1 Henriciella sp. | reverse complement strand
CAATCTTGCAGCCGGGCGCCATCAAAACGTGGAAAGCAAGAAGCTGCGCGGCATGCCCTGACGCTGTTGCAACCCCCATGGTCCCGCCTTCAAGGTCAGCAATGCGTGCCTCCAGCGCCGAGCAGGTCGGGTTCCCGATGCGTGTGTAAATGTCGCCAAACTCCTGCAGCGCAAAGAGCTTCGATGCATGATCCGCATCCTTGAACACGAAACTGGATGTCTGATGTATCGGTTGGGCGCGTGATCCGGTGACCGGATCGGGGGCCGCGCCAGCATGCACGGCGCGTGTTGAAAAACCTTGGCTCATATTAACATCTCCAGACTTTCTGATCTTTCCGCCTTATAAAAAGCAGGATCCGCCCTTGCATAGACGAAACCCGATAATATCCTCGCGCACCAATAAAATTATTATCGCAAGGATAAAAAGTATGCTGGATATCGAACGAATGCCTCATATCGCAGACATCCCCCGTATACAAGCGGGCACCCGGCCGGACGATGTCGCCTTCGTTTTCAAAGCGCAGACGACGCGTTTTTCCGAGCTTGAGCAGCGTGCAAACCAAGTTGCAAATGGTCTGACAGAGCTCGGGGTCGCCCCGGACACGCGGGTCGGCTATCTGGCCGGAAATACCGCCGCCTATTACGAAATGATGTTTGGAGCCGCCAAGATCCGCGCGGTCATGACGGCCGTAAACACGCGACTGGCGGCACCGGAAATCGAGTTCATTCTATCTGATGCGCGGGCGAGCGTTCTATTTGTTAGCGCCCCTTTCTACGGGTTAATTGACTCAATTCTCGACAAGCTCCCGACCCTTACAACCATTGTTGCCATGGACAATCCGCATCGCGACTGGCCGACCTATGAAACCTGGCGTAACGACCAGGCCAGCACCGCGCCTGACATCGAAACCTTCGACGAAGATGATGTTATCCAGCTTTACACCTCAGGCACGACCGGCCTGCCCAAGGGCGTCATGCTGACCAATGGCAATTATCTAGATTTCATGCGGCAGGCCGCCCAGCTCGAATGGTCCAGTTACGATGCTGAAGATGCTGTTATGAACGCAATGCCGCTGTTTCACGTGGCCGGCGTCAATGTTGGTATCCTCAGCACGGCGCAAGGTTCAAAAACAGTCGTATTACCAGAGATAGATCCGGGCGAAATATTGCGGCTGATTGAAGACCACAAGATTGCACATGCCTTCTGGGTGCCGGCGGTTATTCTGATGCTGACCCAACACCCCAAATTTGCCGAGACGGATTTTTCATCCCTGAAACAGGTCTTTTACGGCGCCTCGCCAATAGCCGAAGACCTGCTTAAAACCGCCATGGCACAGATGAATGCACGGTTCACCCAATTATACGGCCTGACGGAAACGGTTGGGGCCGCGACCTATTTGCCGCCTGAAGCCCATGATCCCGCCCGTCAGAAGCTGCGCTCCTGCGGCGTCGCATGGCCGGATATCGATGTGCGCTGCGTCGATGAGCAGGGGCAGGATGTAAAACAGGGCGATGTTGGCGAAATCATTATAAAATCCCGGCTTGTCATGAAGGGATATTGGAACCGGCCCGAAGCGACGTCGGACGCCATTCGCGAAGGCTATTTTTACACCGGAGATGCCGGCTATTTCGACGAAGACAAATATCTCTATATCTTCGACCGGGTTAAGGACATGATCGTTTCGGGCGGAGAGAATGTTTATCCGGCCGAGGTCGAGAACGCGATCTTCGGACATCCCGACGTCGCGGATGTCGCGGTGATCGGCGTTCCCGACGACAAATGGGGCGAAGCGGTAAAAGCACTGATCGTCGCGAAACCGGGGGCAAACCCCGATGCCGAGGACGTTATTGCCTGGGCACGTGAGCGCATCGCGGCCTATAAATGCCCCAAATCGGTAGATATCATCGATGACATGCCACGCAACCCGTCCGGCAAGATCTTACGGAAAGACCTCAGAGAACCCTTCTGGAAGGGCCATAATCGCCGCGTCGGATAGTATGAGAGCACAGGACCGAATGCGCCGTTTCGGTTCTTGTATCCCGTCGACCTAAAAACTAGGTGGGGGCCAGTTGGAAAAGACCACGATCTTAACCAGCGCCAGCTCCCTAACGGAACTTAAGGTCGGCGGATAACTGACGTCATCGCGCGCCTCAGCCCTGTGCCTAACCGACTTAGTCCAATCAGCACGATTGTGTAAGAAGAAGAGTGAAATAAAGCTAATTTAGCTGCTGCTCACCAAGTTCGCGCAGATAGGTCCAGGTGAACAAACCGCTCGAATGACCATCCGAAAAGTGCAAACGGACGGCATAGCGCCCAACCCGGTCCGCTTTTTCGATCGTCAGCGTATCAGATATTACCGGCGGTGGCGGCTTTGGTCCGCTGCCATGCCCCTGCACCTCTGCCGACGGGCTATTAAGACGAAGTTGACCGAACGGAATCATAAATTCGGCCTCATCATCATATTTTATTCTTAAAACACGCTCGGATCTCGAAAACTCAAGCGATAGCGGCCAGGCGTGCATACTCATTTTGTCCCGGCGTCCAGATCCCGGGCCTCGCTTTCAAGCATGATTGGTAACCCGTCACGGATCGGGAAGGCCAGGCGCGCTGATTTCGAGATCAGTTCGCAACGGTCCCGGTCGAACTCTAGCGACCCGCGGGATACCGGGCAGATCAGCCGCTCTAACAATTTCGGGTCAACCCCGCATGTAGCCTCAAACTTCGGCATATCTTCCTCGGTCATTGCAGTGTCATCTTTTCATCGCTGGCATCATTCATATTGAGCAGCGAGATCAGAACCTCGGCCCGTGACGACAATGTCGGTGCCTCCAGAAGGGCCTGCCGCTCGATCATTGTCAACGGACATCCCGCACTCAAAGCATTTATTAAAGTCTCCAAGGGTGCGGTTTCAATCGCCGCCCAGTCAACATCCATAT
Organism: Henriciella sp.; assembly: GCA_965657655.1. Taxonomy (GTDB): domain Bacteria; phylum Pseudomonadota; class Alphaproteobacteria; order Caulobacterales; family Hyphomonadaceae; genus Henriciella. The sequence goes on along the minus strand of CBFHPC010000049.1, from coordinate 11,274 downwards.
TATTTTGCTTGGTGAAGTATTTAAGCGCAGCCAGCAAAGCCTTTCGATCAAAAGGTTCTGTGTCCTTGTCCGGCACCAGATCATGCTCATAACCGAGCCAACTCGCTTTGACCTGTCGATAGGCGGTCTGCGATTCAATCTCTCCGGCCACAATAAAACGGCATATACCAGTCAGATTGATGAGATAGCGGCCATCATCGGTCTCTGAAAAAGAGGTCACGCGTCCTGCGCACCCGACATTTGCGAGCTTGTCCGATCCCGCCTCATCATCGGCAGGCTGGATCATGCCAATGATCCGGTTACCCGCCAGAGCATCATCGATCATTTGCAGGTAGCGCGGCTCAAAAATATTCAATGGTAATGACCAACGCGGTAATAATAATGCGCCCGACAGGGGAAATATCGGCAGGTGCGCCGGCAGGTCTGCGATATTGTGATATTGTTCCAAGATCAATCGACCCCTTTACCAGCAACACTCCATGTCTTGCCATTGTAGCATAAATAGCGATGATTGTCGCACGGCTATTATGAAAATATAATCGAGCTCAGGCGGCGCCGTCCCTCAACTGTCAGGGGATCCTTTGGTCCAAGGGCGTCAAAAACCTCAAATAATTTGGCCTTCGCCTTGCCCTCTTCCCAGGTCAAATCATCGCGAAGGATTTTCAGGAAATGATCGATCGCCAATTCATTTTCACCAACCGATACCAGCTTCTCAGCGAGGTCATATCGCCCTTCATGATCGTCGGGATTGGCGGACACGCGGTCAAGCGCGGCACCCATTTCATCGTCCGCCGGGGTCTCTGCAGTTAGCTCAAGCGTTTTCAATACCGACAAAACGAGCGGGTCATTGGCTTTGTCTTCAGGGACCATTTCGAGCACTTGCCGGGCCCGGTCGGGATCATCATTTGCCAGATAGCAGCGCGCTAATCCAACCAGCGCACGAACCTGACCCCGGTCGGCTTCGACAACCGCACCATAAGCCTGCGCGGCGGCACCGACATCACCATTCTGCAATGCCGCATCAGCCTCGTCGAGAACACTTTCGAGCTGCTTGGCGCTGTCAGTTCCCATCAGGATCTGCTCGATAAATTGCTTTATCTGTCCTTCAGGCAGCGCGCCCTGAAACCCATTCACAGGGCGACCCTTATCAAAGGCAATCACCGCCGGGATCGACTGAACTCTGAGCTGGCCGGCAATATCCGGATTCTCGTCAATATTGATTTTGACCAGCCGCACCCCGCCATTGCTATTATTAACAACACGCTCGAGGACAGGTGTCAGGGACTTGCAAGGACCACACCAGGGCGCCCAGAAATCAACCAGCACCGGTTGAGTTTGTGACGCCTCAATTACGTCCAGCATAAAGCTTTGGTCTGACCCGTCAGAGACATAATTGGCATGCGAATTCAGTTCGGACATTCTTGACCCTCTCTCATACAAAGCCGATGTGGGAATGATCCGAAGCCGAGGCAAGACCCGCCTGCAAAATCTTTACTCAGGATGCACCAGCGTCTGACCAGATTTCGCGGAGACGGGCGTCACGCCCACAGGCACGCCGATAGAATTTATACTGCGTCGAATTATTCAGATAATAATCCTGATGGTAGGTTTCAGCTTTGTGAAAAACCTCGGCAGACCGGATGGCCGTTACCAGGGGTCCGGGCAATATGCCCGACGCACGGATGTCCGAAAACACTGTTTCCACAATCCGGCGTTCCTCGGAATCCCCGACAAAAATAGCCGTTGTGTAGCTCGGACCGCGATCACAGAATTGGCCGGTCCCATCTGTCGGATCAATCGACCGCATGAAAAATTCGACGAGGCTAGTATAATCAACCGTCTGGGGATCATATAATATCCGCACGGCCTCGAGATGACCGTCGCGGGCATGCGAGCGGTAGGTTGGCCGATCACTGGCCCCGCCTATATACCCCGAAACAGTGTCGACAACGCCATCGACCTGATCAAAATCAGCTTCAACACACCAGAAGCAGCCGCCCGCAAAGATCGCTGTCTCATAATGCCGCGACACTGCAATATCTGGCTCATCCTGTGCCCCTGCGATCAGGAAAAAGGAGGTCACAGCCGACAGGCCACCGGCAATACAGGCCGTAATAAGAGGGCTAATGGTCTTCATTCAAACAACAGTTCTGAAATTTCGAGTTCTAGTCGCTAAACTATTCTAGGCCGGCCGTCCAAGACGCATTGCAGAAATTGCTGCAGATTATCGTCACTGCACAGCTAGCCTGCAAGCCGTTCCAATTCTGCAGCAGACAGCTCGGAATTATCATAAAGGCTTTGAACGTCATCAAGCTCATCTAGCAAATCAAGCAGATTCAGAAGCTTGTCGGCTGTATCGCCCGACACCGGGACCGTATTTGACGGTTTCCAGATGAGTTTGGTCGACTTGGCCTGATGTCCCTCAAGCGTCGCATCCAGAGCGGCGGCGACCTCCATCAATGTTTCCCTGTCGGTATAGATGAAATGGCCATCCTGATCGGTCGCAACATCATTCGCCCCGGCCTCAAGCGCCGCGTCCAGAATCTCTTCCTCGGTTGCGGCCGCCAGATCATACTGGATTTCGCCAACATTCTCGAAGCCGAAAGATACAGATCCGGTCTCGCCGAGATTGCCGCCATTTTTCGAGAATGTTGTTCTGATTTCGCTGGCAGCCCGGTTTTTATTATCCGTTGATGCCTCTACGATAATGCCGACACCGCCCGGGCCAAACCCTTCATATCGAATTTCAGAATAATCATCGCCGGCGCCGCCCTGACCCTTATCAACCGCGCGCTTGATATTATCCTTAGGCATCGACTGGGCCCGCGCATTCTGAATAGCCAGTCGCAAGCGCGGGTTTCCATCAGGATCCGGTCCACCCAATTTCGAAGCAATCGTGATTTCTTTCGAAAGCCGTGAAAACAAGACAGCGCGCTTTTTATCCTGCGCACCTTTCCGGTGTTGAATATTTGCCCACTTACTATGACCGGCCATCGTCTAACCTCTCGCAACCAATGTGCTGACAGCGATAACGCAGGCGCCGCCAGTATGAAAGTCTGAATACATTACATTGGCATGATTGTTGAGAGTTTGCCGCCGATCCGGATCGGATCTACCCGTTTTGCCAGACCGGTCTGGTTGTCAATCTCGACCAGCGTCCCGCACAGCGTGCCAATTCCGAGCGCCGGTTCATATCTCTGGCCCGGCAACTGGGTCAGGAACCGGTTCATCGAGTTTTCTTTCTGCATCCCGATCACGCTATCATAATCACCGCACATGCCGGCATCAGTCTGGAAACCGGTACCCGCTTCAAGCACCATATGGTCGGCTGTCGGCACATGTGTATGGCTGCCAACCACCAAAGATGCGCGGCCGTCGCAGAAATGACCCATCGCCATTTTTTCGCTGGTCGCCTCACAATGCATATCTACGATGACCGCATCTGCGACCAGACCGAGCGGCATTTCATTCAGCTCACGGTCGACGGTTGCAAACGGATTGTCGAGAATCTGCCGCATGAACACGGTGCCCTGCACCTGTATTACACCGACCCGGCGTCCGTCGGGCAAGGTAAACAGATTGCTGCCGCGCCCGGGCGCATCCGCGCCGGCCGGATAATTGGCAGGTCGTAACAAACGTGGTTCGCGCGCAATATAGGTCAGGGCTTCACGCTGATCCCAGGCATGATCGCCCAGCGTCAGACAGTCCGCACCAGCCGCAAAAAACTCTTCTGCAATCGCTTCGGTCAACCCGAAGCCGCCGGCCGCGTTCTCCGCATTAACAATCACAAAATCGAGCCCGAGCTGGGCTTTGACGTCAGGCAGGTGTTCCAGCACGGCGCGTCGGCCCGGCTTGCCGACAACATCTCCAAAAAAAGCAATCTTCATAGACGCTGCGCCTGACTCTTAATGAGCGGCGTGGCGTTCGTCAGGCACTCGCCCAAACAACGCCACGCCGACCGGTCTAATTTGCCGTAATGCTAAGACCCAGCGCCTCTTTCGTCAGGGCCGCAGGATCGCCGGCTGCGATAATATCGGCCATAGAAAGCGGGCTTTCAGGCGCAAGCTTGATCGATAACTGACCCGGCGACTGCAAGAAGCTTGAAAAAGCCGTTACCGTCTCGTTTACCAAGGCCATATCGACACCAGCGCCTTGCGCCATCATCGGGGCCATGCCCAGACCCATAATGATCTGCGATTTAAGTTCGTCTGGCGACTGGCCTGATTGTGCCGCAGCCAGGCTGAAACCAAGATCAACCAGCCCGAGATCATCGATCGAGATCTCAAAATTATGAATTGAAACCTCGCTGAGTGCTTCAAACATCTGATCCGGATCCGGCTCCATACCGAGAAGGATCTGATTGTAGTCGGTCATTTCGCCGATCGCTTCGACATAGCCGCCTAGCTTGCCGCCCATATTGATACGGGCAACACCGCCAAGCTCGAAATAATTACTGCCGGACGCAAACTCGATTATATCATTCTCCGGATCATAACGGCCATCGCTCGCTGACTTCAAAGAGACTTCTTCAAGGTCAACCATTGCGAGCGCTTCTGCGAAGCCTGCGCCGATCGGGCCGTCTTTCGCGTCGCCCCGTGCCGTCAGTTCAAACGGCTCGGTCACGAATTTGACCGGCATTCCGTCCTGGTTCCGCTCGACGTAAGATACCAGCGACGGAAGTTCGAGCTTCGCGCCCGCCATATCCAGTGCCATAGTGTCAAGGGCGACGGCATCAAAGCCGGGCTCAATCGGATTGCCATAGACCAGATCAATCATGGCTTCCGCCATGGCATCCGGATCGTCGCTATTCTCGATAAGCGCATCAAGCAGGCGCAGATCCATGCCGGCGACAACCAGCTCATTCAAGGAGAAGTCGACGCTGTTACCATCCTGCCCGCTGGCCAAAACATCCGAGATGCTGAACCGGTCGAGCTTTTGATCATTCATACCAAGCAGTTCAATTTTGCCGAGTGTGAACGAGCCATCGGAATCATAGTCTGAAAAATTACCGCTCAGCCCCGAAAACGACAGAGCATCAAACGACACATCAGATGGCAGGTCCGGCTGACCCGCCATTTGCAGCACGCCGCTGATCGAGCCCATAAGGTCTGGGGACGGGTTTATCAGCTGAATGGCGCCAAAGTTAAGCCCGCCTTCCACGGCACCATCCCCGGACATTTCGACATCATTAAGGCTCAACCGGCCGAAACTCACATCACCATCAACGACATCGAGACCCTCAAAACTGACGCTGCCAATCGTGACGCCGTCAAGGGACTTGATCGTTACATCTGCAAACGACGCAGTCGCGCCATCAAGCGACGCCTCTGAGAATGATAATAGGCCAGCCCCACTCTCGTTCAGTGACATCGCAGTTAGCGCTTTTTCAGCTTGCGCCGGATCACCTGATCGGGCCACAAAAGAATCAGCACTGCGGTCCTTCAGCGCCGCGGGCTGACTGTCATTTGCGCAGCCTACCAGTATAAAGGAAGCGGCTGCGCCGGTAAGTAAGTGTTTCATCTGGGCATCCTAATTTCAAATGTATCAACCAAGTTTAAAATGTTACCGTCATATATAGGCTAAGCAAATGAATGTCGATCCAAACCAACGCGTTACACTGGAATCGTCAGACGGGCAGATCATTCCGCTCCGCATTGAAATCAATAGAAGAGCCCGCCGGCTGATATTACGCCTCGACGAACAACGCACAGAAGCGGTCGCAGTAGCGCCCTCGCCACGCCATATTAAAGAGGCTGTCGCATTCGCAAAAACCCGCATTGACTGGTTGGCCACCGCATTATCGAAGCTTCCCAAACCGGTGCATGTCAAAGATGGCAGCGGAATATATCTACGTGGCGACGCCTGCCGGATCACAGCGACAGGATCTGGTCGATCACCAATTCTCGAAGCCGGACCACCACGGCTCCTGCGGCTACCCGGCGACCCGGAAACAATCGGGCGGCGCGCACTGCGCTATCTCAGGGCGACGGCGCGTCGCGATCTTGAACGCGCGGTTAACGAATATTGCGACAAACTTGATCTACAGCCGCACACGGTCTCAATCAAGGATACGCGCTCGCGCTGGGGGTCATGCACATCAACCGGCAAACTTTCGTTTTCCTGGCGACTGATCATGGCGCCGACAGACGTCCTCGATTATGTCGCCGCGCATGAATGCGCCCATCTCATCGAGATGAACCATAGTCCCGCCTTCTGGTCGATCGTTGAAGCCTGCAAGCCTGACTGGCGCGCCGCGCGAACATGGCTGCACCGAAATGGCAGCGCCCTGCATGCTGTCAAGCTTGGTTAGTCTGGCAACTCAACCTGCCACTGGGGGTGGCGCAAAACTGATAATCACAACGCCGTCACCGCCTCGCGCCTCGCGATTGGGACCGACCATCGACAAGGTGCCATCGGGACGAATTTCAGCGACAATATCGGCCTGCGGATTGTCATCGATAAACTGTTTTAACGAATAGTTTTCATCAAGCCGCGCTTCCAAGAAAACCCAGCCGCGATAATGATCTCTTATCAAGCCGTCATAATTTCGGCCGCGCCGGATCAGCGTCCGCCCGCGGGCATTCGACCCGGGACCGCGTTCATCAAGCTCATCGCCTTCATTAACCGACAGTTGATAAACCATGTGCCGGCCCATTTCCGGCGTGAAATAATTGCACACCAAGGCATTATAGGAATCATTGGTCGACAATGCGACAACTGTCGAGAACCGGGCATGATCGAGCTTCAGCTCTGAATCCTCCGACAAAACTTCGCCGAAAAACACATCAACGCCGGCATCGCTTGCCGGCTGCAGCCGCCTGAACGAATTATCCGCCAGAATAACCTCAATATTGTTTGCTCTGAGCATTTTAACAAATTCGAGACTCCAGGCATTCGCCCCTACTATCAGGGCGCCCGGCTTTTCCTTTCGGGCCAGGCCGAGCTGTCGCGACAGCGGCCCGATAGTGAAGCCGTGAATGACAACGGTTGCAAACACCAGCGCGAAGGCGAGCGGCGCAATTTGATCGGCGGCCGCAAACTCAAACCGGCTTTGCTCGGACAAGTCCATTAGGAGCGAACCGAACAGGCCCGAGACGGCAACCGCGACAATACCCCGTGGTGCAATCCAGCCGAGCAGCAGGGCTTCCGACCGGGTCAAGGTTCCATATGTTGCAATCCAGACCGATAGCGGACGAACAATAAACAACATGCAGATGAGAAAGAACAAGGTATTGAGGTTGAACGCGGTCGCAATCACAGCTGGACTGAGGTCGGCCGTCAGCATCACAAAAACGCCTGACACCAGAAGGACGGCAATATCCTCTTTGAACTTCTCCAGATCCGTCAGCCCGGCAAGGCGGGAATTTGCCAGCGTCATTCCATAGGCCGTAACCGCTACCAGTCCGATTTCGCGTTCAATCAACTCCGCTAGCGCATAGCACAGCACAATAGATGCGAGGATCAGAGGCGCTTTCAGATATTCCGGTGTCCAGCCTTCGCGAAACGACCGCGACATGCCCAGACCAAAGCCGATACCCAGCGCGACACCGAAAAGCGCTGCCGCCAGCACCCATAAACCGGCGCCAACAATATTGTCACCCTGCGATGCGACCCGCAATATTTCAAACGAAGCAACCGCAAACAATGCCCCGACCGGATCATTGACGATACCTTCCCATTTCAGAAACTTTGCCGGCCGGCCACCCAGTTTCGATTGCCGCATCAACGGAATAATCACCGTCGGCCCGGTCACCACCATGACACCGGCAAACACGATTGCGCTACCCCAGTCCAGACCCGCCGCATAATGCGCCGCAAAAGACCCCAGCACCCAGGCAAGCGGACCACCAAACAGGACCATCCGGCGAACCGCAGCACCGGCATCCCTGAGACTTTCAAATTTCAGCGCCAGACCACCCTCAAAAAGAATAACGGCAACCGCTAAAGACACCACTGGTCGAAACACGTCGCCGAATGTGTCTGACGGATTGAGCAATGGCGCGCCGAACAGAAGAGACCAGAGCGGACCAACCGACAGGCCGGCTACCGACATCAGGACAATGGCTGGCGCCTGCAGGCGCCAGGCCAGCCATTGCGCGCCAAGTCCGAGCGTCCCGATCAGGGCGCAGGCGATTATGACCTCACTATGACCGGAATGAGTCCCGACATCGGACATTTCTGTTAAAGGCGCCATGACATACTCCGCCGCCGCAGACGAGAAGGTTTAACTTGCGTCATGACAATGCTTCCATGATGTGTTGCACCTTCTTGATAAATTGCGATGGCCTTACAGGCCTCAGCCACCCGGTCCAACAGAATGCTGATCTGCTAATTTCACATTATAATCAACCCGGCAGGCATTTGGCGCAAAGAAATTCAATAGCTCAAACGCTGTATGACATCCGTTTGCTTAAGAACAGGGCTCATCGGACCGCAACCGAAAGCCTCGTAAACACAGGACAAGCGTTTACCGGTATAAGATGAAGCCGGACCGGCCGGCCACAAATACCGGCGCGCCGGTACGGTCCTTGCTATTTCGCGAATGGCAGATAACAACACCTCTATGCCCGATGTGAACGCTGCGCCGCCATCAGATCCTCAACCCGACCGCCGCGCGGCTTTCTTCCTTCTATTCTTTTCACTGATGGCGATTGGTGCCGGCAATACGATGCTGATCGCAGCCGTTATACCGCCTTTAATCAGAGACCTTGCCCTGCCGGACTGGGTCGCAGGGGCGATCTTCTCACTTTCGGCACTCTGCTGGTCGCTGTCTTCACCCTTCTGGGGAAACAGGTCCAATCGATGGGGCCGACGCCGTGTCGCGGCGATCGGACTGGCAGGTTACTCGGTATCCATGGCCCTATTATTTATCGCAGCCTGGGCATCCGTATCGGAACTGCTGACCGGTACGTTTGCGATTTTCATGTGCCTTGCCCTGTCGCGCGCCATGTTCGGCCTTATCGGCTCAGGAACCAATCCGGCCGCACAGGCCTATGTTGCAGATCGGACCGCGCCTGACGAACGGCAATCGGAAATCGCCTTCATAACGTCAGGATTTAGTCTTGGGACAATCGTCGGCCCGGCCTTTGCGGCAGTCCTTGTAACAATGCTTGGCATTCTTAGCCCGATGATTATAACCGCCACGTTAGCGGGCGTCATGGCCATACTCGTATTCCGGTATTTGCCCGAAAACCGGGCGCCCGTGTCGGACGGCTCGAAAGTCAACATCATTCCCGGCGCGGCCGGACTTTGGCGGTCGCGCGTCGTTTTTCCATTCTTACTTTATGCGGTCTCGCTATCACTGGTCACCGGCATACTCACCCAGGTTTTCCCGTTCATTGTGATTGATCAGCTCAATCTCTGTCCGGCCGCTACCGCCGTCGCGACAAATGGCGATAGCGCGCAACTTGAATGCGGAAAGCGCGTGGCCGGCTTCACCGGTCCGGCCTTCATGGTCGGTGCCATGGCTGTCATGATTTCACAGCTCGCGCTTATCCCGCTGCTGCGTTTGCGTAACAAAACGCTCATGATCGCAGGCTGCGGCCCATTGGCGCTAGGGGCGTTACTGCTGCTATCGGTAATGCTTTTGCCGGCCGATCAAAACACGGTGGCTTTCGTTTATCCGATCCTGATTACGGCGCAGTTCTTCATCGGAATTGGTCAGGGACTGGCCCGTCCGGGATTCTCTAGCGGCGCGTCTCTGGCGGTCTCGCCGGAGCTGCAGGGTAATGTTGCCGGCCTAGTTATTTCAGCCAATGGCATGGGCTATATCGTCACGCCGCTCGTTGGTCTGGTGCTGTATCAATTTATATCCCGGCCGCTACCCTTTGTGATCTGTTTTGTGCTGATCGTCGCAATGGCCATATTCGCGCATTTCGCAATCTCGACCGGGGTCGGTGAACACGCCGAACAACAGCCAGAATAATCAGAGCGGACTGGCGCGTAAGACATAGGCCAATGCCGCCGGCGTCGGATATCCATCGGCCCGCAGTCCATTATCACGCTGGAAACGGCTTAGCGCCAGACGGGTATTCCTGCCGGCGACCCCGTCAACCGTACCGGCGTCATATTCGAGGCGATTAAGAGCGGCTTGAAGCGCCAGAACCTGTTGTTTCGACAATGGCTCGATATCTCGTGGCCATGCGGCCAGCGGTGCCGGACGGTTGGCCAGACGGTCGCTCAATAATCCAACAGCCAGAGCATAAGCATCAGACCGGTTATAAGCTTTGAAAACATCAAAATTCCGCAGCAACAGGTATTTCGGGCCATCCGCGCCGGCCGGCAGCCAGAGCTCGGCATAACGTCCTTCATCAATCGAAAAAGCCTGCCCGTCGGCGCGCAATAGGCCAGCCTTCATCCAGGTACTCAGCCGGCGATCCTGACCATCGGCAAGGCTCCAGTCAAAAAAGGCCGGCGCCTCGACTTCGAGTCCCCATGGCTGGTTGAATTGATAGCCCGAAGCAGCAATATAGCGGGCCGCCGACGCCAGCGCATCGGCTTCATTCTGCCAGATATCCTTATTGCCATCATCATCGAAATCGACCGCATAGGCTTTGAAGGTTGTCGGCATAAATTGCACATGACCCATCGCCCCGGCCCAGCCTGATACAAGTTGCTGGCGGCGAACTTCACCGGCATCGAGCAGCTGGATGAGGGCCATCAACTCGCGTTCGGCCAGTGCTCTGCGTCGCCCCTCGGCCGCCATATTGGCCAGCGTATTGGCGGCATCGAACGTCCCAATATAGCCGCCATAATTCGTCTCGACGGCCCAGATGGCAGCAAGTATCGCACGATCAACCCGATACGCGCCCTCAATCTGATCGAATAAAGTCCTGAGCTCCTGCAGTTTCAGCCGGCCATTCTCAATCCGATAAGCGGTCACCGAATCGTCGATATATTGCCATATCGATTTTGAAAATTCGGCCTGGTCACTTATCCCCGCTGACGGCGCCGTTATTCCATCACCCATGAACCGACTAAGTGGTGATAAATCAGCAAGAACCGACTCGATTGACGTCCAGCAATGCCCGGCCGCGACAGCCCGCGCGGCAAACGCGTTTCGCCATTCATCGATACGGGCGTTACCGGTCGGGGTAAAATGTCTGACATCCGGCGCTTGGCAGGCATCCGGCACACTCGTTGCCGGCGGCTGGTCAGGCAATGGATCTGCGTAAGAGGCCGGTGAAGCCAGCCACAGAAAGCACCCAAGCGTCAGAAGCGCTTTTAGACTTGGCATATTAAACGACCTCCAAAGGACAAACAGGCGTTGAGAAG
>CBFHPC010000048.1:0-14220 GCA_965657655.1 Henriciella sp. | reverse complement strand
CGAAATACAATTATCGGATCGCAACGTCTCGATCGAGCTCGACTCGGCAGCCAAAGCCTGGCTGGCAAAACGCGGATTTGATAGTGACTTTGGCGCCCGCCCACTCGCAAGGGTCATTTCAGAACACGTCAAGAAGCCGATGGCCGAGGAACTACTTTTCGGCAAACTCGCAAAGGGTGGACTGGTCAAAATCAGCGTCGAGAAAGATGATCCTGATAAGCTGTCTTTCAGCTATCGTGAAGATAAGCCGCAGCGTAAGCCCCGTAACGAGGACACCGTCGAAAAGGTTTAACGAAATCGAATGCACAGCATCGTCGGGTCACACGCTCTTGCGAATGTTATGCCAATATTCATGTAGGCCATATCGGGGACGTGTTCCTCATCAGGGTGCATAAGACACGCGCGCCTCCGGCTGAGAAAAAACGACCGCCTCTCGCGGTGAAAAATTTCCAAGAAACCCATTTATGACAGCCATTCAGCGCTTCCAAAAAGCGGGAAAGACGGTTTAATACCGAGAATATTGGTTCAAAAATTATAAAAGACTATTTGGAGGACGCCCATGTTAGGAATCATGCAGGATTGGCAATTAACCGCCGATAAAATTCTCGATCATGCCAACCGTATTCACCCGGACCGGCATATCACCACACGGCGGGTTGGCGGTGAAATCGTCAGGACATCCTATTCTGAGCTTTATAATATTTCGAAACAGGTCTCAAATGCACTGATCGACGAAGGTGTCGGTCTCGGTGACCGGGTTGCAACACTCGGCTGGAACTCTGCGCGGCATATGAGCAGCTGGTATGGCACCATGGGGATCGGCGCCGTGCTGCATACGATTAATCCGCGTCTGCATCCTGATCAGATCGCCTGGATTGCCAACCATGCCGAAGATAAAGTCCTTATATTCGATACCAGTTTCCTGCCGATTGTTGAGCAGATCAAAGACCAGCTTAAAACGATCAAGACATTTGTAATCTATGCCGATGCCGCAACAATGCCTGCCAATAAACTCGGGGCCGTCGCATTCGACCTTTGGATTGACGGGCGCTCGACAGTGCGCAAATGGGGCGACTTTCCCGAGGATACCGCTTGCGGCCTGTGCTATACGTCCGGCACAACAGGCAACCCGAAAGGCGTTCTCTACTCGCACAGATCAAATGTGCTGCATACTTTCGTCACCATGGGCAAAGACGCGATGGGAATGGGCGCGGAAGACATTGTGATGCCTGTCGTACCGATGTTTCACGCCAATGCGTGGGGGCTTGCTCTATCGTGCCCCGCAACGGGCGCCAATATGGTAATGCCGGGCGCGCAAATGGATGGCGCTTCGATATACGAACTGCTTGATGGCGAAAAAGTGACGATAACAGCGGCTGTTCCGACCGTTTGGCTAATGCTTCTGACCTATCTCCAAGAGAATAATTTAAAACTACCTCATCTTCGCAAAGTGATTATTGGCGGATCGGCCATACCGGAGCGGATTTTACGCGCCTTTGAGCAGGATTATGAGGTTGATGTCATCCATGCCTGGGGCATGACTGAAACCTCGCCACTCGGTACGCTGGGGTCATTGCCTCCGCATATGGTGAACGCGGATATTGACACGAGAATGACGCAAAAGCTGAAACAAGGCCGGCCACCGTTCGGTGTCGAACTCAAAATCGTTGATGACGAGAATAAAGAGCTGCCCAATGACGGTAAAGCTGCCGGAAAACTGCTCGTTCGTGGCGCGGCTATCGCGGCCGGTTATTTCAAAGGCGATGGTGGCGATGTACTCGACGCCGACGGTTTCTTTGATACCGGCGATGTCGCCAATATTGATGAATTTGGCACGATGCAGATCACCGATCGGGCCAAGGATGTTATTAAATCAGGCGGCGAGTGGATTAGCTCGATTGACATTGAAAACATCGCCGTCGGGCACCCCAAAGTTGCCAATGCCGCAGCGATTGGCATCTACCATCCAAAGTGGGATGAGAGACCGCTGCTCATCATTCAGGCTGTTGATGGGGAACATCCGAGCCGCGAAGAGATCCTGGCTGCACTTGAAGGCAAAATCGCAAAATGGTGGACACCGGACGATGTCCAGTTCGTCGACGAAATTCCATTAGGTGCCACCGGGAAAATCAACAAGCTGGCGCTCCGCGAACACTTTAAGGATTATAAGTTACCAACCGCCTGACAAATTCTCTCAGACGAATTCTAGATTTTGGAGACACTCTTGAAGACAACGGATGCAGCTTGGTTTGCGGGCTGGCGCATGAAATTTTCCATCGGCGCATTAGCCCTCTCACTATTTACAATTATCTGGTTCGCAATCGCGGCCATTGGCACGAAACTCGGATTATGGACTTGGCAAACCGGTCTGTATGGCCTGACTTTTGCCGGTGGCGGCGTGCTGGCCGTGCTGGCGGTCACAATGAGTCTGGCTGCCCAAGGCGTCGCCCTGTACAAATTCCCACGTAAGCAGATTTTTATCGTCGCCCTTGCGGCGACCCTGATTTCCGCAATGTGCTTCTTCAGAATTTTAGGATTTGCCAGCCAGCTGGCCGCGGTCCCCCCTATTCATGACGTCCAGACCGACTGGGATGATCCGATCCGTTTCAGTGACGCTATCATGTCCGAACGGAATGCCGGTGATGGCAGCAATCCAGTGGTCGATGCACCGGTCATAGCTGATCGCGCCGCACGACGCTGGCCCGGCCTAGAAGGCCGTCTTGTATCCGAAATTCAGGAACAGGCCGAAACCTCAATCAATGGCGAACCGGCCATTTATCCGAGGCTTGCCCCGCTCTATTTCGATCAGGCACCAAATGAAATCGCGGCAGCAACGCTCGCCATCATAGCCCAGCGTGGCTGGCAGCTTGTCACTGTTCCGGACGTCTCGGAAGACACCGGACTGCCACTCCGGATAGAAGCCGTAGCGGTCTCGGGCTGGTATGGCTTCAAGGATGATGTCGGCATCCGGATTACACCAATTGAAGGCGCGACCCGGATCGATATCCGCTCAGTCAGCCGCGCCGGGCTTTCAGATCTTGGCGCCAATTCCAAGCGGGTTTATGGCCTGCTCAGCGAGCTGCAAGACCGCCAGGATGGCCGCTGGGAATTCTAGTCCGACGGTGCCGAGCTAAGTCGGAACGTGCTCTGAATGGCGGGCTCGTCTGCATCACAGCAGATGCGCCCCTCATCGAGTAGCTTGAACATATGACCGAGAACCGACAGGCAAGCGGCTGGAATGAGCCGTGGTTCGAGACCGACATAAAGGGTCTCGACGATTTCGGGTATGCCGGATGCGCCCGCTTCGAGTTCCCGCATAATACCGTCTTCGCGGTCCTGGCGATGCTGGCGATAGGCCTGAACGAATTCTTTGACAAATTGCGTCCCGCGCACCGGTGCGCCATGCGTCGGCCACAATGTCTCGAAGCCACGCGCTTCTATCTTGTCCAGACTGTCAAAATAGGCCGTCATATTGCCGTCTGGTGGAGCAACAATTGTTGTCGACCACCCCATAATATGGTCGCCGGTCAGGCATGCATTCTCTTCCTGCAATGCGAAGCATACATGGCTGGCCGTATGGCCGGGTGTTTCCATTGTCTCAAGCGTCCAGCCCGGGCCTGACAGGATATCACCGTCTTTTAACTTTTTGTCCGGCTTGAAGCCAACATGGTCCTCGGCACCAAGTGCGCCCTTCGCCGTCGGTTGTCCGGAATCCTTGGCATAGACTTTACAGCCGGCCCATTCTGCAAGCGGGTGCGCCAGCGGCGAATGGTCGGAATGGCCGTGCGTGACCAGAACATATTTGACCACTTCGCCGGCCAGGGCTGATTTCAGCGCCAGAAAGTGGGTATCGTCCATTGGGCCGGGATCAATTACCGCGACCTCGCCATGCCCAACAATATAGACGCCGGTTCCGACATAGGTGAACGGCCCGGGATTATTGGCGATTACCCGCCGCAATAGAGGCGAAACCTGCTCAACCTTGCCATATTCAAAGTCAATTTCCCGGATAAAAGGGATACTCATGACTGCCTCTGCCTTCTAATTCCATGCTGACACAGCGGGCCTGATATTACACCCGAATTGTTAAGGGGCGAACGCCGCGATCAAAGCTTTGGCCATACGCCGCGTCGCCTTGAGCTTATCAGATAATTTCAACGCAATCGGCGGCCCCATATCGGTTTTATTGGCATCAACAATATAGATTTTTCCCGACAGGCGATCCCGCAAGACGTCAACACCGCCCCATTCCAGGCCGATTTCGGTGGCGAACTGGCTGATCAGACGAATTTCGTCATCGGAATAGGTATTCTCGGGTGTGTCGAGCTCGACAAACGCATTCTCGTTGAGAAACCGGCGCTCCAATTGCCGCCGCTTTCTAAAGACAATTGCCGGCTTGCCGCCAACAATGCAGCAGCGGAGATCTTCGACAAGCCCACCTTCAACTTCATTATCGACCAGAACCTGATAGGTTTTATCAGCAATTGCCGACATAGGCCCCTCAATGATGCGGCCATCATGACAGGCATTTTTCTCCGATTTCTCGACCATCGGCCCCTTATAGGTTTCAGGGTCCACAGACAGGCTGTATCCGGCGGCCCGTTTAAAGGCCTCGGCAACACGGCTTTTTGAAATATCATTGCACTTGAAGTTTACCAGGCGTGCGCCCGGCTTGATCGCTGGCGGCTCGTGATAGCTTTCTGTGGAATCGTCAAACTGAAAAACAATATCAGCTGATCCGACGTCCGAAATCAGTTTAACGCCGGACGCATGCATCACCGGCCAGATAAAATACCAGGGCCTTGGCTTCTCTGGATAAAATGCCATCGTCGGACGCTGATTGCCGGTAATCCGGCGCCACGTTCGCCAAGACTGGGCCAGCGTATAGAATGTCAGCCAGGCCGCCATGTCTTCTAATAGTTCAAATCGTGCTGGAACGCGATGACCGGTTTTCTTGATTAACCAGGCTCCATTGTCATATTTGAAATCATCAAACCAAATACGCGACATAGGTTACTCCCAAGATACTGCTCTTTGCGGTACCGAAATATCAAAAATGCTGGCCCGTTTATTCACTTAGTACAGTTTGCAATCGAACGCACCCGCATTGGCTCATTTGCATTAAAGGAAATCGCGTAAACTAGACAAATCATACCCTGCTGCTGCTGCAGCGTCGAGAATTTCTTCTTTCATTCCCTGTCCGGCATGTGTCAATGCCCAGGCGGTGATCGACCGCGTACCCGTGCGGCAATAGGCAAGCACCGGCGATGGCGCCTCGGCGAGCGCGGCGTTGAAACGTTCCAGAATTTCAGTGGTCGGCGCACCCGAAAACGGTATTGCAACAAAGCTCAGGCCTAGCGCCTCCGCCTGTTTCCGGACCGCTCCCATGCGCGGCTGGTCAATACCACCTTCGCCATCCGGCCGGTTTGCGATGATGGTTTTATAGCCCGCATCATGAAGTGCCTGAACGTCGGAATCAGAGATTTGAGACGCGACAGCGAAACTGTCTGTTACTTTGCGAAAATCAACCAAGTGCACACTCCAATATAACAGACCATTGACAAGAACCGCCGTCTCGAAGACCAACGAATTATAGAAGCCTATCGACGGTCAAAACCTCTTTTGATCTCGACATAGAGGAGTACAGGACGCTTGTCAGCCCTTCGAAGAAGCCTAAACCGCATACCGTGGGCGTATGCCGCCAGTCGCCTAATGATAGCGATCCCGACGCTACTGTTAATTATCACCCTCGCATTTTTTCTGATGCGCCTCGCGCCCGGCGGGCCATTTGATGGCGAACGCAAGCTGAGCGCTGCAACTGAAGCGGCGATCAATGCAAAATTCGGCCTCGATAAGCCATTATTCTTCCAATATACAGATTATCTCGCAAGCGTTGCGAGACTTGATTTCGGCCCGTCAATGAAGGTCCTTGGCAAAGATGTGAACGAGCTTATCGGTGATGGTCTGCCGCTCAGCCTCAGCATCGGATTGCTGTCGATGTCATTCGCGATCTGTGTCGGAACGCTTCTGGGTATTTTTGCCGGGCTGCGACAGAATTCGACCGGTGATTATTCAGTCATGGCTTTCGCGATGCTCGGCCTGTCAGTCCCTACCTTCATCATTGGCCCGTTGCTTGTATTGCTCCTCGCCTTGAATACCGGCCTGTTCGCAGTTGGCGGCCTTGGCACCTATCCGAATATTGGTATGAGCTGGTACAATATGACGCTGCCCGTCCTGACCCTGGCGCTCCCACAAATCGCCGTCATATCGAGATTGATGCGGGCCTCCATCATTGAAACCATGCGCGCCGGCCACATCCGCACCGCACGCTCGAAAGGCCTGTCGGAACGCGATGTGATCGTAAAGCATGCGCTGCCTGCTGCGATATTGCCTCTTGTGTCTTATGCCGGTCCTGCCATGGCCGGCGTGATGACCGGTAGCCTTGTTATCGAGCGCATCTTCGGGCTGCCCGGCATGGGAAGCTATTTCGTCGATGGCGCGATCAATCGAGACTATACGCTGGTCATGGGCGCCTTGATTATCTACGCCGTGATGATTGTTCTGTTTAACCTAATTACCGACATCCTTTATGCAGTACTGGATCCAAAAGTGAGCTACAGCTAATGTCTGATCCGATAAAAACGCTTGTTGAGACCGAAACCTTAGAACGTGCTTTCGACGGCGGACGGTCTCTATGGGACGATGCCAAGCGGCGTCTGTTTCGCAACCGCGCCGCCATGACGTCAATGTTTGTTCTCGGGACAATGGTCATTATCGCGATATTCGGACCGATGCTCTGGGTTCATGACTTCCGGACGATTAGCGACCGTAATGAAATCGCGCCAACATTTGAGAATCTCCACATTCTCGGCACCGACACGCAGGGACGTGATCTTCTGGCTCGTCTTATGATCGGTTTGAGAATATCACTATCGGTCGGCGTCGTTGCCACCATGGTGTCACTGATCATCGGGGTTTCCTGGGGCGCCATTGCCGGCTTCCTCGGCGGCCGGGTTGATAATCTGATGATGCGATTTGTCGATATTCTCTACGCTATGCCATTCATTTTCTTCGTGATTCTGCTGCTGACCGTATTCGGTCGTAACATTATTCTGATTTTTGCCGCGATTGGTGCGGTCGAGTGGCTGACAATGTCGAGAATTGTTCGCGGTCAGACATTAGCGTTAAAAAATATGGAATTTGTCGAAGCCGCAAGGGCGACCGGCGTTCCTGTTTTAACGATTATCCGGCGTCACGTCTTGCCGAACGTTGTGGGCCCCGTTGCCGTTTATGTATCGCTTACGATTCCCGCCGTCATTATGGCCGAAAGCTTTCTGTCATTCCTCGGACTGGGCGTAAACGAGCCGCTGACCTCATTGGGCGTTCTCATTTCCGAAGGCCAGAAAGAGATGAATGAGAAGCCATGGATGCTGCTAGCACCCGCACTGACCATGGCCGTTACGCTGCTCTGCCTGAACTTTATCGGTGACGGTCTGCGCGACGCTTTGGATCCGAAAGAACGCTAGCTGAATAATTCTTCCGGGGTCTGACCTGCCTCACTCTCGAGAAAACCGAGGATTGCGAAAGTTTCACGCATGGTGCCCGATAAGGGGGCCTGAATTGTGACAGGCTTCTGTCGGGGGCGCGGCACAGTAATCGTGCGGGCATGTAAATGCAGCCCCGGTGCGATCCCGAGCGGGGTTTCGCGACGTGTGACGTATTTATCGTCACCGGCGATACTCGTGCCGAGTTCGTGCATGTGAAACCGCAATTGGTGCGTCCGTCCGGTTTGCGGCCGTAAAGCCACCCAGGCGGCCTTCTGACCCGCAGTCGACACGGTCATATAATCGGTAATGGCATGTTTGCTAACGCGATCACCGTGCGCGCCCAGCACCATGCGTTCGCGAAATTCCGGATCAACGCCCTTTCGCATCCAGGAACGCAGCTGGCCCGATCGCGGATGCGGCACGCCGACGGTAATAGCCCAGTATATTTTGGTCATATCACGAGACCGAAAGGCCTCACCCAGCCACGCAGCCGATGATGGGTGTCGCGCCAGAATAAGCAGACCGGATGTTTCTTTATCAAGCCGATGAACCAGACGTGGCCGAAACTCGCCATCGCTCAACGCATCAAGCATGCCGTCAATATGACGACCGCCCTGTTTGGTGCCGCCCTGAACGGCAATTCCCGCCGGTTTGTTGATCACGATCATATCGTCATCTTCATACAGGATCAGCGGTTTCAGAAATGCCAGCGCCCGCGAATCAGGCTTACGGGATGCCGCCGGGCGCTCGGATCCAGCATTTGCCTGATAGGGGGGCAAACGCACACTCATACCGGCTTCCAGCCGCGTATTCGCGCGGGATCTCGCGCCGTCGACACGAATTTGTCCGGTCCGCAGCAGCTTTTCCAATTGGCCTTGTGTCATCGGCATACGGCGCTTCACCCAACGGTCCAGCCGGGCGCCTGCCTCTTTTTCCGTTACTGTTTCGGTGATGATCTGACCACTCATGACACGAACCTTCTCATAATCAGCACGCCGGCACAGAACGCAGCGACTGCGCCAAACAGATTTGCGGCCATATACAGGCTGGCCCGGATAAATGCACCCTCCAGCAACATCTGAAATGTCTCACGCGAAAAGGCGGAAAAAGTCGTGAAGGAGCCCATCATACCAACCCCGAGCAGCAACCATAATGCGTTCTCAGGCGTCGCAGCCGCCCGCCCGATGCTGGTTGCCGACAGCACGCCCAGTAACAAGCTACCCATAAGATTGACCGACAAGGTTGCATATGCCGCCCCGCCGGCACCTAAACCGGCAAAGCCGAGCCCGGTTGCGTAGCGCAGGCAGGCCCCTATCGCCCCGCCTAGTCCGACCATGAAAAATCCGTACATGCTCATTATCCTCTCCCCCCGACAGTCACCGCACTTCTAGCGCTGTCGGAAGGTTCCCGGCCTCGATACCATAATCATCAAGAACAGCCAGAAAATCAGCCGGTAGCGGCGCCGAAAGGGTCATGTCCGATCCATCCGGATGTTGCAAGCTTAAGTCGAATGCATGCAGCATTAGACGTGGTGCCTTTTCGCTGGCCCCGCCATATAGCGGGTCACCGAGAAGCCCGCAGCCCATCGCACTAAATTGCACCCGGATCTGGTGCATACGCCCCGTGACCGGACGTGCCAATAACAAGGCCGTCGACGCCTTGCCTTCAGCGACCAATGTCCAGTCAGTCTGCGCTGCACCGCCCTCTCCGGAGCCGGTCCCGATGAAGGTTTTTCGTCCGCGGCTCACCAATGTATCAATCGCCGAACCCGATTTGGCGATCGGCCTGGCCATCTCGACAACAGCGAAATAGGTCTTTTTCACGCGACGGGCCGCAAATGTCTCTGAAATATGGGCCGCTGCCGGCTTTGTCTTAGCCGCCAGCACCAGCCCCGACGTCGCCGCATCAATGCGATGAACGAGCCGTGGCCGCTTGCCATTCGATCGCGCAAACGTCCACAATAAATGGTCGAGGCATCGACCGCGATTGCCGCGGGTCTGCACGGCCAGACCGGAAGGCTTGTCAAACGCAATCAGACTGGCGTCTTCATGGATAATCAGAGACCGGACATAGTCCTTATCCTGATCGGAAATGGCGGGTATGGATCGATTGCGCATGACCCGTTGGTAAAACTTTAACCGCCATTAATGCAAGCGCGGCAATACACTAACCGTGTGCATTGGCCGCCATTGCAAGCGCCTCCTGATTGAAACGCCCTTATCAAGCCCTCGGGTTCCGGGACTTGATAAGGCTGTTCAATTAAGACCGAGGCTGGATATCATCACGGCACAACCAGCGAGAGCGGTGAATATCCTTGGCATTTTCACCCCAGCCGGTCAGAGTCGGATCAACCAAATTATAATTCATCGAATAGAACATTGGCGTGATTGGTGCGTCTTCCAGCATGATCGCTTCGGCTTCGGCAAATATCTCCGCACGCTTTACCAGATCCAGTTCCATACTGGCCCGGTTCAGCAAGGCGTCATATTCGGGGTTATTATAATTGCCATAATTTTGCTGACCGGTCGTTGAATCCAGCAAATACAGGAAGTTGATCGGGTCACTGAAGTCCGCAACCCAGCCGCCATCAGCGATTTCAAAATCAGATTGACGCAACCGGTTGTAAAGAACCTTCGTATCCTGTTTCAGCAATTCCGAATTAACCCATGGCGCAATATCAGACCAGTTCGCCTGCGCGACCGGGGCGACCCGCTGACTGCCATCACCAGAGCGATAAATATACTCGAATGTAAGCGGGTTGTCGGGGCCATATCCGGCTTCAATCAACAACGCTCTTGCCATTTCGAGGCGTTCGGCCCGGTCAATTTCCGCCCAGGAAACAACCGGCTTTTCGGTGTCGTAATTCCCGATCGCAGTTGGTACAAAGCCATAGGCAGGCAGGATTCCGGCCGATAGCACATTATTGGCCATGAATTCCCGATCCAATGCCATGGCAATGGCCTTGCGCACACGAACGTCATCAAATGGCGGCGCGCTGGAGTTCATGCTCCAATATGTCGTTGCCAGAACCGGCGACTTTCGCGGCCAGCCCGGAAAGCTCTCTCTAACTTCGGCCTCACGAGTCCCGTCAAAGGCATTGTTAATATCCAGCTGTCCGGCCTCGATTCGCCGCTCGACCGCTGACAGGTCTTCAATCTCGAAATAGGTAACACGCTCGAAGCAGACCTGGTCAGCTTCATAGAAGAGCGGGTTCTTATCGACCACGATCTGATCCCCGGTTACCCAATAGACGAGCTTGTAAGGGCCGTTAACGACGATATTTTCGGGATCAACCCAGTCTTCGCCATGTACTTCCACAATATGCGCAGGCACGGGGAAAGTTGTGTAATGGGTGAGCAACTCGAGCAAATAAGGGGCTGGTTCGGCCAATGTGATCTCGAGTGTATAATCATCGATCGCCCGGATGCCTAGCTCCTCTGGCGGCAGACCGGCGCCGGTTTCAGGATCGTAATTATTTACCGCTTCGGCATTTTTGATGACGTATAATAATGAAGAATACTGCGCCGCCAGCGCCGGATCCTGTATCCGACGGAATGCGTAGACAAAATCGTGCGCTGTCAGCGGCGCCCCGTCCGACCACGTCGTTTCTTTCATTTTGAAGGTCCAGACGAGGCCTGACTCGTCGACGTCCCAACTTTCAGCAACGCCGGGGATTACCTCACCATCAGCCGAGGTCTGCATCATACCGACGATCATATCGCCAATAATGATGTTCTCCCAGGCCGCCGCCGACCGATGCGGGTCGAGCGTATCGACCTTGGCAGAGATCCCGCGTCTTAAAGTCGGAATATCCTCGCTAACCTGTCCCCCGCCGCACGCGACGACGACCAGACTTAACAAAGTTGTTATTAACACAGTCGCAGATCTAAAAGTCAAAACATGTCTCCACACAAACTAAGTTCAATCTTGCATGCCCGTTCAAAATAGTCAGACCAAGCAAAGCATATTCCTGCCCAGATTTCAGGCAATTTCATAGGCCCAAAGCTGTAAAAACAACTCTATCACACCTCACGCTCTTTGGTCATGGTGAAACGCAGATCAGGGTTCTTTTCTGCGGCATAGCCGACATCCCAGGCATTTTTGCCGAGATAAACCGGTGCACCATCAAGATCGGTACCAGAGG
Source organism: Henriciella sp. (assembly GCA_965657655.1). Taxonomy (GTDB): domain Bacteria; phylum Pseudomonadota; class Alphaproteobacteria; order Caulobacterales; family Hyphomonadaceae; genus Henriciella. The sequence continues at coordinate 2,529 of CBFHPC010000048.1, read as the reverse complement.
CCGCCTTATTTTTCTCGACAAAAGCGTCGAGCTTTGCCGGATCGTCGGACTGGACCCAGCGCGCAATATTATAGGGCGCGACTTCAAAAATAATGTCGAGGTCATACTCATTCACCATGCGTTCGGCCATCACGTCAATCTGCAGGGCTCCAACCGCACCGACGATCATATCCGAGCCGATATTCGGTTTGAACAATTGAGTTACCCCCTCTTCAGCCAGACTTTCGAGCGCTTTGCGCAAATGCTTGGCCTTCATCGGATCTCGCGCCCGCGCACGTCTGAGGATTTCTGGCGCAAAATTCGGAATACCGGCAAACCGGATATCGCCGACGCTGCTGAGACTGTCGCCGACCCGTAACTGGCCATGATTGGGCACCCCAATGACGTCACCCGCATAGGCCGTTTCGGCAATATCGCGGTCCTGCGCAAGGAACATCATCGGATTGTGAATATTTATCTGCTTTCCAGATCCAGTTTTCAACCGCATACCGCGCTTAAATTCACCCGAGCACAATCGTAAAAAGGCTACCCGGTCACGATGGTTCGGATCCATATTGGCCTGAATTTTAAATACAAATCCCGATACCGTATCGTCCTCACGGTGAATCAACGTTTCCTGATCCTTTTTGTGGGCCGTGAGAGGCCGTGGCGGTGGCGCAAATTCTTCCAAGCAGGCAAGCAGCTCGCCCACACCAAAATGGCGTAGTGCAGTTCCGAAGACAACCGGCGTCAAATGCCCCTCGAGAAAGGCTTGTTTGTCAATTGTCGGCAGCGCGGCCGCAGCAAGCTCGCGGCCCTCTTCAAGTTCTTCCAACGCGCTCGGATCAATTGTCTGCGCAACCGTTTTGAGATCAATGCGCGGCGACATGCCCGGCTCGACGCCGGTTTCTGCTGTCTTTTTGGAATAATGCAGAAACTCGCCGGTTCGCATATCGATCATACCCCCGAACCGTTGCCCGCTGGCCGCTGGCCAATAGAGCGGCGCGGTATCCAGCTGTAACTGTTCCTGAACTTGATCGAGCAGCTCCAGCGGATCGAGAGCCTCACGATCCATTTTATTGATGAAGGTCACGATCGGGATGTCCCGCAAGCGACAGACTTCAAATAATTTCAGTGTCTGTGGCTCGATCCCTTTCGCCGCATCAAGTACCATGATCGCGCAGTCGGCAGCCGTCAGCGTGCGATACGTGTCCTCCGAAAAGTCCTCATGCCCCGGCGTATCCAGCAGATTATAGACATTATTGTTATATTCGAATGTCATAACCGATGCACTAACCGAGATCCCCCGATCACGTTCAATCTTCATCCAGTCAGATGTCGTCCGGCGTCGCACGCCCCGCGCCGCAACTTCGCCAGCCGCACGGATGGCACCGCCGGCCAGAAGCAGGTTTTCGGTCAGCGTTGTTTTGCCCGCATCAGGATGCGAGATTATTGCAAATGTCCGCCGCCGGGCGGATTCCTGGGATATGCTTGTCGACATAGATACACTCTTTGATCTTTGACCGAGCGGTTAACCGATATCGACGTCAGCTGCAATGAAGCAATGGCCCAGCCCTCAGGGCTCAACCGGCTCGGTCAGGAAATGCCGGGCCTGGGGGTCTTCTATTTCAATCAGCCAGACATCGTGATCCCGGTTCCGGGCTCGCTTGAAATAATCATCTGCACTGGCCTCGTCCGGCCCGACGCCCTGCGCGTCCAGCGCCACAAACCGACGGTCGCCATCAATACCCGTGCCCGGCACATACACCCTCGCCCCCCCTCTAAGGTCCGCCACCTTAATCACGACATCGCCACGGGCGGCGTCGCCGGCATGCACAACAAACCCGGCGGCGCCTGCCAGTTGCGCGCGCCTGATAAGGGCCTCGACCCAGACCCGGGTTGGCAGTCTCTCTTCAAACATGCTTGACACTTTCAACCCGATCGTCTGACGGGGCCAACGGAAACATGATGCTGAATATCGCGCCGCCCGCTTGATGATTTGTCACGTTTAAAACGCCCCCCTGTTGGCCGGCCAGCAAAGCAGTGATTGCCAATCCCAGACCACTCCCACTGTGCCAGGCCCGCTGCCCACCTTTTTGAAACGGCTCGGTCATGCGCCTTAGAGCCGCCGGATCCAGCCCCGGCCCGTTATCCTGAACCGACAAACCTGCAGTATCGCCATGGCGATGGACCGCAAGATGGATGGCATCGCCGGCTTTTGAAACGCTGATCGCATTGGCTATCAAATTGGCCCACATCCTTTGTAACGCAAATGGATCGGCCACTATTGATCCACCCGGCCCGGCATCGAACGTCAAACGCACGCCCGCCCGGGCCGCTTCGGCATCAAATGCCTGGCGGGCCGCCTGCGCCGACGCGACAAGGCTGACCTCTTGCAGCTCAAGATCGAGCGTGCCGGAATCAGGCCGTATACAGATCAGCATATTGTCAATGAGCCGCAACATTGTCTGCCCGCGATCAAGAATCATCCCGGGATAATCAGCATAAGCATGCGGCAACGTCCCCAGAGTCCCGGACTCCATCGCCCGT
>CBFHPC010000047.1:0-14312 GCA_965657655.1 Henriciella sp. | reverse complement strand
GATCATCAGGGTGCCCTTCGATTTCAGCATAGAATTGCGATGCGCTGAAAGAGCCTTCAACCTGATAACTTTCCAGCTTGGTCATATTGACCCCATTGGTCGCGAAGCCCCCTAACGCTTTAAATAGAGCCGAAGGAATATTCCGAACCTCGAAAATGAACGCCATCATAACCGGCCCGGCGGACGGATCGGTCTCGAGCGGTTCTCTCGCCATGATTGCAAATCTAGTCGTATTATGATGGGCGTCTTCAATATTCTCAGCCAGTATCTGCAGACCGTAGACCTCGGCAGCAAGCGACGGCGCGATCGCTGCAGACGTCCGGTCGCCGCTTTCGGCGACCTGGCGGGCAGCCCCGGCCGTATCGGCGGTGGTGACCGCTTCGATATTATAGGCCCGCAGGAATTTGCGGCATTGTCCGAGCGCCATGATGTGTGATTGCGCTGTGGTGATATCCGATAATTGCACCCCTTCCAGGGCCATCAGCTGGAACCGGATCCGCATCAGATGTTCACCAATGATGTGTAATCGCGTGGCCGGCAGCAAATGGTGAATATCACCAACCCGACCAGCAATTGTATTTTCAATAGGGATCATCGCCAGATCCGCCTCGCCAGATTCAACGAGTGCGATGACATCTTCAAAGGTTTTACAAGCAATTGGCTCATAATCGGGATAGACGTCACGGCAGGCAATGTGAGAATTTGCCCCGGACTCGCCCTGATAAGCTATTGAGCGCTGTTTCGTTCCTGCCATTTTTTAATCCTTATCCGCCCTTTAAGCCTGCGCCTTTTCGCCGCTAATACAGTTGCAGCAAAATATCTATAACTTCTTTATATTGATTGGCGACGCATAGCGTGCCAGAAGGCGCGCACAGAACGGATTTTCAGGGAACTACCTCATGGGCGAATTAGGTCTGAACAAAGTTTTTGGCGCGATACTGGCGATTGCACTCGTTATTCTCGGCTTACGAGAAGTGTCGAGCATTGTTTTCGGTGGTGGTCATCACGAAGAGCATCATTATGCGTCAGTTAATGAATGGGCGGCGGAAAGCTTTGCCTACCGTGTCGAAATGACCGAAAATAGCAGCGCAGAGGTGGTCGAAGAAATCTATGACCTTGGCCTATTGCTCGCCGGCGCGGACATTTCAGCAGGCGAGCGCAGCTTCAAAGGGAAATGCGCAACCTGCCATTCGATTGACCAGGACGGCGTCAACGGGACGGGGCCAAACCTGTTCGCAATTGTCGGTGCTGCCAAAGGTGCGAAAGATGGATTCGCTTATTCCGGAGCCCTGGCGGTGACAGAAGGCGACTGGTCATATGAGAGTCTCGACCTCTGGCTCGAAGCGCCAAGCCGTTATGCACGTGGCACGAGCATGGCCTTTGCCGGCTTGAAGCGCGATAATGAGCGGGCCAATATGCTGGCCTATCTCGCCGCCTATACACCCGAAGCCCCGGAATTCCCATTGCCGCTGCCAAGCGTCGAGGAAACTGTTGAGGATGCGGACATGGTCGTCGAGGCCAGTGCAGACGAGGCAGCACCAGCAGACGCGGTCGCACCGGACGCCTAATAGATAGTTAGACGGGCGATTCTCGCCTACCCGTCGGTGGTGTCCTGCCAGTTGGGAGAAGCGATAGCGGCTGCCTGCAAATCAATATGCCGGGCCGAAACCGGCTGACCATATAAAGGCGCAATGCGTTCAACGGCCTGTGCGAGCGGCTCAATGGCAACAGCCATGTGATAGGCGTTCGCGTGTATTATCCGCGAACCGTCCAGCATAATCCCGACATGCCCCTGCCAGAACACAAGATCATTGCGCTGCAATGCCCCTTCATTCTGCCATCCGGCAATCGGAGATCCGGCCCAGGCGGCCTGCATATCGCTATCGCGTGGCAGAGTTACACCGCAGGCTGCAAAAGCCTGCTGGACAAGACCCGAGCAGTCTATGCCGAGGCTTTCCCGCGCGCCCCAGAGATATGGGGTATGCAAATAGGTTTGTGCCACCGCTGCGGGATCCGACTGCTTGTCATCAATAACAGATAATTGGTCTTCGATAACCCAGCCGGCCCTCGCGCACTTCAGAAACCGCCCCTCTCGCCGGTCCTCGCTCACCAGCCGCGCTCCCATTGAAATCAGATAATGCGGCGACGCCTTGATGGACGGCTCGGGATAGACATAAGCCCGCAGCGCCTTGAGTTTATGGGTCGGTGACAGTACTGGCGCCGACAAAGCGTCCATCAGCGCCCAGCCTGTATACCGGTCGTGGCGCGACTGAACCAGCCCAAACTCGCCGACTTCGTGATGTAGAATGAGCGCCTCGCCATGCAGTAACTGGCTGGTCATTTCAGCGTCGGGTTGTGGCGCCTTTCGCAGAGCAACAACGCCGGCCGTGACCTGCATTGATTGGCCCAGCCCGCCATCGGGCAGTGTCAGGCGCGTATCCTGTTTTGAAACCATCCGAGCCGACCTCCCTGCCATTCCAATCGCATCGCCTTTGCGTGCTCGGAGTCTAGGCCGGCATTGATCTCCGCCGCAAGATCAAAACTGCTGTCACATAGACAATGACCGCATATAGGATCGACGTCTTGTTAACAGCGCTGACCTAACTGCTTCAGCGGCATAGCCGGACGGCCACGGCTCGCCTTAATCGGCAATCCGAAGCCGTCCAACGTAAATTCAAAATCTAGAAAGACAGAACCCGAACGTATCTGACGTCAGGTATCGCATTTAATGTTTCCATCATTTCAGCTGGTGGCTCGGCATCGGTACCAACCAGAGCAATCGCTTCACCACCTGCCTGCTGACGCCCCAGATGGAAAGTGCCGATATTTACGCCGGCATCGCCGAGCAGGCCACCAAGTTTGCCAATGAAGCCCGGCTTATCAATATTGTTCACATAAAGAATGGTCGGCGAGAAGTCCGCCTCCAATGGCATATCCTTGATTTCAACGATCCTTGGCTGCCCTGCAATGACCGTCCCGGCCAGTGACCGCCAGCTGGTCTCCGGCTGGTTTTCAGTCCGTTTGGTCAGCACTTTGATTCGAATCAGGCTGCCATAAATTGGCGTCGACTCGGTCTTTGCCTCAGACAGCTTGATACCGCTTTCGGCCAGAATTGAGGGGGCGGAAACCATGTTCACATCGCCTCGTGATGGCCGCAACACCCCGGCCAGCGCGGCAGCTGTCATCGGCTTCAAGTTCAGCTCGCTGACATCGCCTTCATACTCGATCACAACCTCTTCAAATCCGAAATCACTGATCTGGCCGGCAAACAAGCCAAGCTTCTGGGCAAGATCGACAAATGGCTTAAGCCGTGGCGCTTCATCGGCAGTCACAGATGGCATGTTCAGCGCATTCGTCACCGCACCCGTTAGCAAATAGTCCGACATTTGCTCGGCAACCTGCAATGCAACATTTTCCTGCGCTTCGGTTGTCGCCGCACCGAGGTGCGGGGTGGCGATGAAATTCGGGGCGCCGAACAGCACATTTGACTTTGCCGGCTCTTCGGAAAACACATCAAACGCCGCAGCGCCGATATGACCGGACTTCAGGCCAGCCGCGAGCGCGGCTTCATCGACTAGACCGCCACGCGCGCAATTTACGATAATCACGCCTTCTTTGGTCTTTGCCAGCGAATCTTCAGACAGGATATTCCGCGTCTGGTCGGTCAGCGGTGTATGCAGTGTGATGGCGTCTGCCCGCGCCAGCAATGTTTTAAGATCGACCTTTTCAACACCGAGCTCGATGGCGCGTTCGGCGGTAAGAAAAGGATCATAGGCCACGACTTTCATCGTCAGACCTTTGGCGCGTTCGGCGACGCGAGCACCAATATTCCCGCACCCGATCAGCCCCAGTGTTTTGTATGACAATTCGGTTCCCATAAACTTTTTCTTCGGCCATTCGCCGGCCTGGGTGCCAGCATCAGCCGCCGGTATCTGGCGCGCTGCAGCAAACATCATGGCGATCGCATGTTCGGCCGTTGTGACCGCGTTGCCGAACGGTGTATTCATCACGACAACACCTTTGGCCGTCGCGGCTTTGATATCGATATTATCAACTCCGATTCCGGCGCGGCCAATAACTTTCAACTGATCTGCCGCAGCGATGACATCGGCATCGGGTTTGCAGGCAGACCGGACGACCAGACCATCATAGTCTGGAATAGCGGCAATTAACTCGTCTTTTGACAAGCCGGTTTTGATATCGGTTTCGATACCCCGACTGGCAAAGATCTCGACGGCAGCGGGAGACAGCGTGTCTCCAATAAGTACTTTTGGCATAGTGATCACCTGAATTTATATGGTTGTAACAAACCGGGCCCGAGCAGGTCGGGCGACGGTTGCTTAAAATTGGAATAAAGTTGTGCGGCCTATAGTGCGGCCAGCTCCTCGGCAAAGGCCCAGTCAAGCCAGGGGGTCAGCAAAGCGACATCATCCGGTTCAACCGTTCCACCACACCAGATCCGGAGCCCCGGAGGCGCCTTGGCATAGGCGGCGGCGTCAAAGCAGGCCTCTTCGGCCGCCAGACGTTTCATCATACGACCAACAAAAGCACGTTGATCGGCTGCGTCCATTTTGGCCACGACCGGATCCGCAATCGAAAACGTTATACCGGTATTCGAACGAACGGTTTCATCCGCGCAAAGAAATTCGACCCAGTCGGTTTTCGCAACCCAGTCAGTCAGAATTTCCAGCGACCGGTCGGACCGTGCTTTCAGAGCTTTTTCGCCACCGAGTGACTCGACCCAGTCCAGCGCCTGAAGATAGTCTTCCGTGCACAAGAGCGACGGCGTATTGATCGTCGCGCCCTCAAACAGGGCCTCGTTCAACTTATTCTTGGCATTGGTCATCCGGAACAATTTTGGCAGTGCCCGGTCCGGCTTGTAGCTTTCCAGGCGGGCCACAGCATTCGGCGACAATATCAGCATGCCATGCGCGGCTTCGCCGCCAAGGACTTTCTGCCAGGAATAGGTAATGACATCGAGTTTTTCCCACTCAATATCCTGCGCAAAAACAGCCGATGTTGCATCACAGATCACAACTCGGTCAGGATTTGGTTTGATCCAGTCGGCATTTGGCACCCGGACACCCGACGTCGTTCCATTCCAGGTGAAGACGATATCGGCATCGTCGCGGGCTTTATCAAATGCCGGTAGCACCCCAAAATCACCGGTATGGATATTACAATCTTCAAGCTTCAGCTCATTGACCGCATCGGTCACCCAGTCCTTGCCAAAGCTTTCCCATGCAAAAATGTCAGACGGCCTCTGGCCGAGCATTGACCACATGCACATTTCGACAGCGCCGGTATCAGACGCGGGAACAATCGCAACACGATAGTCTTCGGGTAAACCAAGAATGGTCTTGGTCCGGTCAATGGCTTCTTTGAGTTTCGCTTTTGCGTCACTTGATCGGTGCGAGCGTCCAAGCGCCGCCGTCTCGAGTTGAGCGAGTGAAAAACCTGGCCGCTTTGCGGTTGGCCCTGACGAAAAAAGGGGGCAGGCCGGACGCAGGTCTGGCTTGGAAATTGTACTGGTCATCTGTTTTACTCCTATCCTTACAGATAGGCTGACCTTCGTTGGGGAAGGCTGGCCCACGATCGCCATCGCATAGAAGGCGGTCCGGGGCAAATAGTTTTCAAAGATTCTACAATTTATGCTGCACGCTGGTGGGCAGCTTTATGGTCACCCATTTGCGAGACGAGAAAATCATGAAAGCTCTCCGCGCGCTGAATAAAGCGATTAAAAGGAAGATCAGACTTAACAATTGCAGTCGGAGAAATATTGCAGCCACAATTCGAAGCTGTTTTGATGATCGCATCGCGTTCTGCTAGATCTGAACATATTGCGATGCGATGGATACCCATATTGGCAATCCGCGCGATCGTCATATCGCCGTCAGGACTATCGGGCAGGACGACATCGAGAATAATTAAATCAAATCTTTCAAGCCGAAGGCGGCGTTCCGCTTCCATCAAATTATGCGCAAGCACGAGATCGACCGGCAATCGCGCCCGCGCCGTTTTCTCAGCGGCAATGGCCAGTTTCTCAGCAAAGGAATGATGGCCTTCGACCCATAATACCTTCATTCTCGCATGCCCTTATCTAAAATTGATGCCAGCAGGTCTTTTCCTAGCTGGTGTTTACGAGCCAGTATGCTCATAATGTTCTTTCAGCTTGGTAAAGCCGTGATAACCAAAGCATTGAAATTGAGGATAAATCGTTAAAAAATCAGATTCTGTCAGATTTTTTCGGGAAAGCGCTATGGCCCCTCCCTGTTTCACGCATGAGAAGACACCCGATGCAAAAACCTACATTCGACACAACCATGCCGGGATCGGCCTTCCTCAACACCGGCGATCAATCTGACCAGCACATTATCGACACGATGATCGAAGAACGCTGTCCGTCTTTTGTCGAGCATTGGAGCTGGCCCGCCGTGCGGCCATTATTATACGCCGCGCTCAAATACAAAACCGCACGGAACCTTGCCGACATCGTTCAGGAGTTTGATGGACGGACATCCTTCGACTATCTCGCCGACCAGCTGGCGGTCGATTTGAACCTATTCGGGCAAGACCGGATACCGCGAACAGGACGGGTCATCATAACCGCAAACCATCCGACAGGGCTGGCTGATGGCATCGCCGTCTGGGATGCGGTTCGTCAAGTACGCCGGGATGTCGTTTTCATGGCCAATGCCGATGCGATCCGCGTGAATCCGGACTTCACCGATATCATCATCCCGGTGGAATGGGTTGAGGAGAAGCGGACGCCGCAAAAGACCCGGGAGACGCTTACACGCACAAAAGCCGCCTTGAATGAGGGAAAATGCGTTATTATTTTCCCGTCGGGGCGGCTGGCTAAACGCATTGACGGAAAACTTACAGAACAGGACTGGATGTCATCTGCTGTCAGTCTGGCGAGAAAATACGATACGCCGATTCAGCCGCTAAATGTGTCAGCCAAGAATTCGAACCTGTTCTATTTATTATCGGCGATGAACGGTCAGTTGCGCGACATAACGCTGTTCAATGAACTTCTAAACAAGAAGAATAGCCGGTTTGGTTTGAACTTCGGTCCGATCATCCCCCCAGATGGCCTGATCGGGGATTCAAACACTCTCACAACAGCCTTACGTGACTATGTCTCAACCGATCTCGAACAAAATCCCGACCAGGCTTTTACCATTCAGCATTAGAACGGTGGACGGCATTAGCTCTTAACCGTTTCCTAACGGGCCAAATCCGGTCAGGGTCTTATGGTCACAAACCATCAGGCCGGTCCGACGCCAGACCGCAGCGCGCCCAGCCGGCCGGCATTATCGGTCTGACAAGCTGGCTATGACGCTCTGCTGGTATTGCCCGGCCGGCCCGTCAATAGCCCAAACGCCTAGGCCAGACGCCCGTGACAATGCTTGTATTTCTTTCCGGACCCGCAAGGACACGGCGCATTTCGTGGCGTACGCGACCAGTCTAATTCCGCTTGCGCAAGTTTCGCGGCCGGTATCTGTTCCGCGCCTGTATCATTCTGGCGTTCATTGCGTCCAGTATCAGGATCAAGGTGGGTCTCGAAGATTTCCGAGCGCGCAACCGATAAAGGTTCGGCCGGTGGCGGCGCCTGAATTTGCGCATTCATCAGCCAGCGGGTTACTTCGGTTCGTAAATCCGCCATCATTTCATAAAAGAGCTTGAAGGCTTCGCCCTTGAATTCGTTGAGGGGGTCTCTCTGGCCGTAAGAGCGCAGATGCACAACCGATCGCAATTGATCGATCTGCTGTAAATGCTGACGCCATCTTCCATCCAGCACCTGTAGAATGACCTGCCGTTCAATCGATCTGAACCGCCCCTCGGGCGCGAGCTTTACCTTGTCCTCATAGGCCTTGTCCGCCGCCGCCTGAATACGCTCAAAAATTTCGGCATTCGCCACGCCTTCTTCATCCGCCCAGTCAGCGATCGGCAATTCAAGCGCCAGAACATCGACACAGAATGCCTTCAGACCCTCAAGATCCCACAAATCGGCATGTGCTTTTTCAGGGATATGAAGATTGACGGCATCTTCAATAACTTCTGATCGCATATCGATAATCGCATCGAGGACATTATCGGAATTCATATATTCGCGGCGCTGGTCGAAGATCACCTTGCGCTGGTCGTTCACGACGTCATCAAATTTGAGGACATTCTTACGCATTTCGAAATTGCGCTGTTCGATTTTCTTCTGCGAGGTTTCGATAGCCTTATTCATCCATGGATGCGTAATGCCTTCATCTTCCTTGATACCGAGCCCTTTCATAATCGAATTCAATCGTTCTGCCGCGAATACCCGCATCAGATCATCTTCGACAGAAATGAAAAATTTCGACTTACCGGCATCACCCTGTCGACCTGTCCGGCCGCGCAGCTGATTATCGATCCGGCGGCTCTCATGCCGCTCGGTGCCCAGAACATACAGACCACCGGCCGCAATTGCTTTGTCTTTTGCGGCCGATACTTCTGTCTGGATCGTCTCACGCAAATGATGCAATTCCTCGGCGCTCGGCGCTGCGCCATGTTTTTCGGTGTGGGCAGACACCGCACTGGCAATCCGCATTTCCAGATTACCGCCCAGCTGGATATCGGTACCGCGACCCGCCATATTGGTCGCCACGGTGACTGCGCCAGGCACACCTGCATCAGCAACAATTTCGGCTTCCTGCGCATGATGCCGTGCATTGAGAACCTTATGTTCGATCTTGGCATCCGATAAGCATTTCGAGACGATTTCCGACTTTTCGATCGACGCAGTGCCGAGCAGAACCGGCTGGCCTTTGTCGACCGCTTCTCGAACCTCATCGACGATTTCTTTATATTTCGCCGTGGCAAGCCGATAGACAACATCGTCACTATCGACCCGCTGGATTGGTCTGTTTGTCGGCAATTCAAATGTCGCCAGACCGTAAATATCGGCGAATTCGGACGCTTCGGTCATCGCGGTCCCGGTCATGCCCGCCAGTTTGTCGTAGAGCCGGAAGTAATTCTGGAAGGTGATCGAAGCCAGCGTCTGATTTTCAGGTTTGATATCGACATTCTCTTTCGCTTCGAGCGCCTGATGCAGGCCCTCCGACAGGCGCCGGCCTTCCATCAGGCGGCCGGTAAATTCGTCAATCAGCAGAACTTCATTATTCTTGACGATATATTCCTTGTCGCGATGAAACAAAGCATGCGCCCGTAGCGCCTGATTTGAATGATGCACGATCGAGACATTTGCCGGATCCCAAAGCGATCCTTCAAGCAGACCTTCCTTGCTTAGAAGATCTTCCATGAATTCCAGACCGGCTTCGGTAAACACTGCAGATTTCTGTTTTTCGTCAAGATCAACGCCGGTTTCGAGATCAAGCTGCGGAATCAACCGGTCGATCGTCTTGTAAAGCTCGGACCGGTCATCGGTTGGCCCCGAAATAATCAATGGCGTTCTGGCCTCGTCGATCAGAATTGAATCAACTTCGTCAATAATCGCATAGGCGTGACCGCGCTGGACCATCCGGTCGAGCGAATATTTCATATTATCCCGAAGATAATCGAACCCGAATTCATTATTCGTCCCATAGGTGATGTCGCAAGCATAGGCAGCCTTGCGCTCGGCATCGTCGATGCCCTGCTTGATCACACCGGTGGTCATGCCGAGAAAGGCAAAAATCCGTCCCATCCAGTCTGCATCACGCGTCGCCAGATAGTCGTTAACGGTGACAATGTGAACACCTTCGCCAGTCAATGCATTAAGATAAGCCGGCAGCGTCGCGACAAGTGTTTTGCCTTCGCCAGTCCGCATCTCAGCAATCGCACTATTGTGCAAAACCATACCGCCCAGCAGCTGCACATCAAACGGACGCAATCCGAGCGCACGTTTAGCGGCTTCCCGGACCACGGCAAAGGCCTCTTCAAGCAGCTGGTCTAGCGTTTCACCATTCTTCAGGCGTTCCCGAAATTCGAGGGTTTTGGCCTTCAGCTCTGCATCGGACAAGGCTTCGATCTTGGGTTCCAACTGATTGATCAGCGGGATCCTGCGCCGAAGCGGCTTTAATTTGCGATCATTGACCGAGCCAAATAGCTTTTTTGCGTAAGACAGCATTATTGTAGCCACCACATAAAAGTTGATTTTACGAACGCCATACGCACGAAAAATTGATAAGACGGGCACGTCCTGAGACGCAGAACTTAAAAGCCTCTCGACCTCTAACCCTTGGGGACTTAAGAACGCGACTTAAACGTGTCAATTGACACATCACTTCTAAGATTGAGCTTCGATGTTTTTTTTACTCCTGCAGCGTCTCAAATATCCGGCATTGCTTATGATTTTAGCAATCGCCAGCTGCGCCGAAAATAGCCCTTCTATCGGTGCGATAAACGATGCCGATCCGGCCACAGCCGCAATTGTCAATGGTGAACGCATCTATCTCAGCGATGTCACCCTTGAGGCTGTTGCACAAAACCGCATCAGGCCAACTGACACGTTTGGCTTCGATCATCCCGATTTTCCGCCCGTGCTCGAGCAATTGATCGACCAGAAACTTCTGGCACAGGCGACGATTAACCGCGGCTTGCATACCAGTGCCGCGGCACAAAACCGGCTCGAGGCCGGGCGCGAGCGCATTTTAAACAATATTCTGATTGAGGATCTCGTCAGCCGCAATGTCACCGAAGCCGCAATCGACAATATGTACGCCGAACAGGTCAGACTACAGCAGCTCGATGACGAAGTAAGATTACGGCATATCCTTGTCTCCGACAGAGCCCGGGCCGATCAAATTTACGGCGAAGCCGTCGAAGGTGCCGGGTTCAGCGATTTGGCACGCACACATTCAACCGATGCGAGTACCCGCAGCAATGGTGGCAGTTTTGGCTGGGTCCGGCCGAACACAATGGTAGCGCCATTCCCGTCAGTAATCGGCGATACCGGCACCGGCAATATATCGCCGCCATTCCAGTCGGAGCAGGGATGGCATATTATCAAGGTCGATGCCCGACGGCGGCCACCGCCACTCTCTAAAGACGATATGCGCGAAGAAATTATTACCTTTCTGACGTATGATCAGATCAGCTCCACGATTGGCGCGCTTCGGTCTTCAGCCATTATCGACCGGCGCACGAGCCCGGCCAAGCCAGCCGATACTGATAATTCCACCGTCTCGGAAGATACGGCGACAACAATAATGAGGCCAACATCGTGATGCTCGAAAAATCACCTCTGGCGCCAAAAGCATTTCCCGATCTGCCCGACATTGCCGGCGTTCAAGCCGCGACCGCCTCGCGCGGTTTCTATGCCAGTCGCGGGCAAGAACGCGATGACACATTCCTGTTTACATTTTCGCCTGGCACCCAGTCTGCCGGCGTTTTTACCCAGTCGAGCACGGCATCCGACGATGTCCAGTGGTGCCGCAAAGCTCTGGAGCATGGTAATGGCGGCGCCCGGGCCCTGGTCGTAAATGCTGGCAACTCCAACGCGTTCACCGGCCCGGCCGGGGCCCTCAAAAATGCTGCGACAATCGGGGCCATTACGCGGGCACTAAATGTAGAACAGACGCATTGTTTCGTTTCCGCCACTGGCGTGATCGGCGAACCACTGTCCGACCCCAATTATATTGGCGCGCTCGTCCCGGACCTTACCGCCCGTCTCGGCAAGCCTGATTGGCTCGCCTGCGCCCGGGCTTTTATGACCACCGATACCTTCCCGAAGGCTGCGACCCGGACCGCAACTATCGGTGACACCGAAACACGACTGGCCGGCATCGCCAAAGGCTCGGGCATGATTGCCCCGAATATGGCCACCATGCTCAGCTATATCTTTACCGATGCTGCAATTGCAGCGCCAGTGCTTGACCAATTATTAAAGCGGGCGACGCAGTTAAGTTTTAATGCGGTTACAGTAGACGGTGACACATCAACCTCCGACACATTAATGATTTTCGCGACCGGCACCGCCAAGCATCAAATGATTACCAGTATCGATGATCCGCGAGTGCCAGCCTTTGCCGCTGCCCTTAATGATATCTGTCTTGATCTGGCCTGCCAGCTGGTTCGCGACGGCGAGGGCGCCAGCAAATTCATCAGGATCAAAATTGCCGGCGCGGACACAGAAACAGCGGCAAAGAATATTGCGATGAGCATTGCCAATTCACCTCTGGTCAAGACGGCTCTAGCAGCAAATGATGCTAATTGGGGCCGGATCATTATGGCAATTGGCAAGGCCGGCGAACAGGTCGACCAGGCGGCATTGAAAGTCTGGTTCGGGGACCTTCTGGTTGCCGAGAACGGGTCGCGGGCTTCGGCCTATAGCGAAACCGAGGCGACACGCATTGTTGAGCAAGACGAGCTTGACATCACCGTCAATGTCGGTGCCGGTCGCGCTGAATTCACCGTGTATACCTGCGATCTGACACATGCCTATATCGATATTAATGGTGCGTACCGGACATGATGAAAACCGTTCTGGTATCCGCCGCTGCGCTGATCAATGA
The DNA here is from genome assembly GCA_965657655.1 of Henriciella sp. Lineage (GTDB taxonomy): Bacteria > Pseudomonadota > Alphaproteobacteria > Caulobacterales > Hyphomonadaceae > Henriciella. The sequence continues at coordinate 1,821 of CBFHPC010000047.1, read as the reverse complement.
GGAAGAGCAGATACTTCTGGCGCAACGACCCGACGGCAAAGCCATGGCTGGACTATGGGAGTTTCCGGGCGGCAAAATCGAAACCGGCGAAACAGCCGAAGCCGCCCTGGTGCGGGAATTACGGGAAGAATTATCAATCCGGGTCGAGGTTTCAGACTTACAGCCGATCGGGTTTGCAAGCCATCAATATGAGACATTCTATCTCTTAATGCCGCTATTTGAAATTCGACACTGGCATGGCGTGCCGGCCCCCACAGAAGGCCAGACACTCAGCTGGGTTGCCGCCGACAAGCTTGATCGTTTCCCCGCACCAGCCGCCGACATCCCATTATTTGAAACACTCAAACAACGCTTTACGGCCGCGGCGCGCTAAAGCCTCCCGGTGCGTCACACCACCCGAAACCGTGCCATGCGCACGACCGACTTGACGTCACCGCTAAAGCCGGCACGTTTGAGAAAACGGCAGGGAGTTCCGCGATGATCGACGTCAAACCCTATAAAATCAATGTGCCTGACGCGAAAATCCGGCAAATTATGGATCGTGTGGCCAGCTATAAATGGTTCGAACCGCCCGGGCATGAACATCCCTGGCGCTATGGTATGTCGACCGCCACACTCAAAGACGTTCAGGCGCATTGGCTCAACACCTATGACTGGCGACAGGCCGAGGCCGAGCTCAATAAGTATCCACAATTCATTGCCGAAATTGACGGGCTACCCATTCATTTTTACCACATCATTGGCGAAGCAAAAGGAACAAGGCCACTTTTGATAAGCCATGGCTGGCCGGGCTCCGTGTTTGAATTCTGGTCATCAATCGACGCACTTGCCTTTCCCAGCAAAAACGGCGGACGCCCGGAAGACGCGTTCGATCTAATTATCCCGTCGCTTCCCGGCTATGGCTTTTCGGGCAAACCCGCCAAAGTCATCGGCCAGCGGGGGACCGCACAACTCTGGGACCAATTAATGCGCGATGGCCTCGGGTATGACACCTATCTCGCACAAGGCGGTGACTGGGGCGCGATGGTGACATCCTGGCTCGGATTGGAGCATGGTACGCACAATGGCAAAGGCGGCTGCAAGGCAATCCATCTCAATATGATTGGCTTCCGTCCGACACCGGCCATGCCCGAAACAGAGGACGAAACCAGATGGCTTCAGAACAGCCAGGCGGCAATGCAGGCCGAAGGCGCCTATTTTATGCAGCAGGCCACAAAGCCGCAAACCCTTGCAATGGCATTAATGGACAGCCCGATGGGCACCGCGGCCTGGATATTAGAGAAATTCCACGGCTGGTCAGACCTTCAGGATGGCGATCTGCAAAGCGTTTACACTTTTGACCAGCTGCTTACCAATATCATGATCTATCTGGTGAATGACGCAATCGCGACATCGGTATGGTATTATGCCGGCCTGTTCGAGGAAGGCGGCGCGCAATTGCCGGCCGGGGTGCGGTGTGAAACGCCAACTGGCTTTTCGAACTTTCCCGGCGAGCCAGTCTATATGGCAGGGCCGCGAAGCTGGTGCGAACGCGCCTATAATATTCAGTTCTGGGAAGAAATGGAGAAAGGCGGGCATTTCGCAGCAATGGAAACGCCCGGCCTATTTGTTAAAACGCTCAGAGCGTGGGCGGCTACAGCAGCAGGCTAAACAGGAAGATTAAAGCCTGGATGAAAATGGCCAGACCCGACAATGCGATAATCGTGACGATCCATGCCGCGCCAAATCCCATACCCACACCAATTGCAACACCGGCGCCAGCACTCAGCACCAAAGCAATCAGCCAGTTCATACCCATAGACAGCGTAAAGGTCGAATACG
>CBFHPC010000046.1:0-14404 GCA_965657655.1 Henriciella sp. | reverse complement strand
CCGTATTGGCAGGCAACTCGGTTGAATCAAAAGTATAACCAGTTTTGTGAGCATCCGTTGACCAACGCACATCGTCAAAAACGAAAAATTCCGCTTCCGGGCCAAAATAAGCCGTGTCGCCGATACCGGTTGACTTGAGATAAGCTTCAGCCCGCTTGGCGGTACCGCGCGGATCACGATTGTAATCCTGACCCGTCACCGGATCGAGAACGTCACACATCACCGTCAGGGTTGTCTGCTGATAGAAAGGATCAATTTTTGCTGTTGCCACGTCCGGCATCAGCAACATGTCAGACTCATTGATCGACTTCCAGCCGGACACTGACGAGCCGTCAAACATCTGACCTTCGGTGAAGAAGTCGTCGCCGACCATTCCCTTGTCAAAAGTGACGTGCTGCATTTTACCGCGTGGGTCTGTGAACCGCAGGTCCACAAAATCCACATCTTTTTCCTTCATCATTTTCATAATGTCGTCGGCCATCCGAACTCTCCGTTTGATAAAATGTTAATTAATGAACGATCGTCGCTTACAGCGCGACGTCGCCCGTTTCCCCTGTTCTGATACGAACTGCCTCGTTGATATCAGACACAAATATTTTTCCGTCGCCGATTTTGCCGGTTTGTGCAGCTTTTGAAATCGCTTCAATCGCGCTCTGGACAGAGCTGTTAGCAATAACAACTTCAACTTTGAGTTTTGGCAGAAAATCCACCACATATTCAGCGCCGCGGTATAATTCTGTGTGCCCGCGCTGGCGTCCGAAACCTTTTGCTTCAACGACCGTCATCCCCTGCACGCCGAGTTCTTGCAGGGCTTCTTTTACGTCGTCGAGTTTGAACGGCTTAATGATCGCTTCGATCTTTTTCATGGGTCGATTTCCTAGAAGATATAAAATTTGACTTAGGGTCTGTTAGTCTTTTGACAAATTGCTTGGGAAGCTTGACCGCTGTAAGCAGCCACCGCAACCCCGCGACGCCCAAAGATTAACCACCTTCGCCCAAAAATTAGGCAAACTCGCAGGGAAACGGCATTTAGCCCCATTGTTGGTAAGTTAGAGTGCTGCTACAAAAAAACAGACTACACATTGGAGAGACATTATGCCCCCGATTGTTCCATTTATTGACCCGCGTCGACGCCGAGCCAGAATCCGTCCCATTAAAGCGTTCTGGCATATGCAACGGCTTCTCGCAGATAAAGAAGACACCCGGCAGGTTTTTGAGATCATCGATGCCTTGAACGGCGATTCGCTGCGACGGGACTTTCGGAAATTTATGGCCCGTTCAAATGGCCAGACGCTGTTGCAGCACCGCCGTTACCTGCCGGACATCCTCGACGACCATGATACACTGATGACGTTCCCGGCAAATAGTGTCGCGCGCGCCTACATAAAATTCATGCGGCGCGAAAAGCTCAGTGCAGCCGGCCTGGTTGCCGAGAGCGAAACACAGCGCCGCAACAGCCATAATTATGACGATGACCTGGCCTGGTTTGCAAATCGCGGTCGAGACACGCATGATCTGATGCATGTCCTAACCGGATACGGCCGCGACGGCCTCGGAGAAGCCGCCCTACTCGCCTACACCTATAAACAACATGGTGGTTTCGGGATAAATTTCATTTCAATGGTTGGGCAGAGGCAAATTCGCCGCAGCGTACCTGCCAGTATCGATATCGGTTCGGTTTTTGCTGAGGCCAGGGCGCACGGCAAGGCCGCCCATCGCATCATCGATCAGGATATCCCCTTACTCTTGCGAGAACCACTCGACGCGGCGCGGCAACGCCTGAACATCAAAAAGCCTATAGCATATCGCGACGCGCTCGCCAGCTTCGATTCCATCGGCCTCAGCGACACAGCCGAGGCCGCATGATCCTGCTTGTCCGTCATGGTGAGGCCGCGGCCGGCTGGGGAACACATCAGGATCCAGCCCTGTCTGAAACCGGCAATCAACAGGCCGCAGCGATTGCCGAAGAACTCGCCTATTTTGACTGCTCACATATTATCAGCAGTCCGATGCAACGGTGTCAGGAAACCGCTAAGTATTTTTCGCAACGTTCCGGACTTCCGGTAAATATCGACCGGGCCGTTTCTGAGATCCCGACCCCTCCCGGTCTTGAGGACCGGACCAGCTGGTTGAAAGACCTGATGAGCGGGACCTGGGAGAGCGCTCCCCGACTGGTTTTAAACTGGCGACGGGATCTACTCAAAAAGCTCGCAACACTGCCTGAGGACTGCGTTGTGTTCTCACATTTCGTGGCGATTAATGCGATTGTCGGCGCTCTGGAAAAATCAGATAATGTTATGCTGTTCAAACCCGGCCATTGCTCAATGACAATTATCCGTCGCGGCATTTCTGGTCCACGTTTGGTGAAGCGCGGTTCGGAATCGGCTACCAAAATTCTTTAAGGCCATAACGGGCCGGACCAGCCAGACACAGGCGGCCGTGAGTCAGTCCGACCAGACGGCTTCGGAGAACCGGTTTAACGCCGTAACCGGACGCACTGGCACATCGACCGGCGTCTGGTAGACATCGCTACGCAGCCAATCAAGTTCAGCCTCGTGATCGGCGGTAATCATCCACCAGACCTTGCCATTTTCAAGCTCCTCGGGACGCCAGCGATACCCCCGCGCCTTAAGCATCTGGCGCGCTTGAAACGGAGCGGCCTCGGCCCGAATGAGATATTCTGACCGCCGCGCGGCCTCCCGAATCAGGGACATAACGGTCTTGCCGGATACCGGTAATTCCTGTGCAAGCAGCGCAAGACAGGCTTCACAATCTGCCAGCGCGCGGTGACCATCGAAAAACCAGCCAAACCGTAAACCGAGATAATCAAGCTTGCCCGCGGTAAAGCCCTCGTCCAGCCAGTCGACCCCGACGAGACTGCAAGCCCATGGTTTTTGTGAGAATATCGGCCAGTGCTTTTCAACCATTGGGCGATCGAAACCAGCATTGTGCGCAATCACCAGATCGGCTTTCACAAGTAATTCCTCGACCCGGCCCGCATCAATCTCCTGCCCAGCAACCATCTCGGCCGTCAGACCCGTTACGGCCGCAGCCTCCGGAGAAATATCGACAGCGGGCTGCCGCATACCTTCATAGGCGTCACGATGCAGAACCTCCAATATTCGCCCCGTTTCAACCTCATATGTGAATGGCAGAATGGCCAACTGAATGACTTCATCGGTGAGATGCGACAAGCCCGTCGTCTCGACATCAAGCACCACGGCCTGTTTTACAGTGCCGCCACATGGCTCAATTATGCGGTCAGGCAATTTGAGCCGACGCAGAAGCCGCCATTGCCCAGAATCGGCAGACGCATCGTCCCGGATGATCTGCGCTGCCTCGATGGCGAAGATACTATGGTCAGTCACGGTGATCCCACCTCGAATTGATTCTACTATCAACCTACCACATCGACCACACTCAACAAACCGCACCGCATCCCAATGGCCGCATGAGGCGGCCAGACATTCCCGGCGATGCAATAACGATTTCGAATGGCCGTTTGATGCACTTCGTGAATCCTCGGGACTGTCAGCGAGCGGTTTTGAAAGATGCCATTTGACATCGAGTTCGGCAGGCTTGTCCAAATGAGGAACTTCCGACATGCTTTATATCGTCATCACGTCCCCGCAACGATCCGCCGCATCTGCCTGATCTAGGACAGCCAGCTGTTTCTCACTCCTGTGGCAAGTGCGGGGGCTATGATGGATCTTCCGTTTTAAAAGGCGCGGTCTCAACGCATTGGGGAGACCGAACGATATAAGGACTGACGAAACTCAGTCATTACAATACGATACGAGAAGATTTTGGTGCGGATGAAGGGACTCGAACCCCCACGCCTCGCGGCGCCAGAACCTAAATCTGGTGCGTCTACCAATTCCGCCACATCCGCGTTCCAATGCGCATGTAACCCCGTCAGGCATAAGGCTCAAGCCCTTTAAATAGTTTTCGAGATTAAACCGCAGTTTCAGGGCGAATTAGCTACGAACCAGACCCCCCGGCCAGATCGCGCAGCGCCCAAGCAAATGGATAATTTCACCTCGGTGACGCCCAACATGCCTGATCATACACGCAAAACATGATTTGCCTGTATCTTGTGCAGACCGGATATTTGAGACTGGTTTGCGGCTGCGAAATTTTTGTTCAGGCGCCACCCGGGTAAAGACTGCGATCAGATATTTTGCAGGCAAAGGTTCCGGTTCAGTGGACAATAGTTTTTTCGACGAAATGACAGGTTTTAGCGGCGACCTCCGCGCCCCTTATCATGACTACGCCGCCTGGCTTAACCAGGTCGATTTGAGAACGCTGAAGAAAAAGTCTCGTCAGGCAGAGGCTTTTTTCCGGAAAACCGGCATTACTTTTAATGTCTATTCCGACGAGGAAGCCGAAGAAAGATTAATTCCGTTCGATCTGGTGCCCAGAATTATCAGCGCGGCGGAGTGGCATCGCCTGAAACTCGGAATTGAACAACGGGTTCGCGCGATCAACTCGTTTTTATACGATATTTATCATCAGCAGGAAATCATCCGCGCCGGCATCATTCCGGAATATCTGATCGCAAATAATGATGCTTTCTTGCCGAATATGGTTGGCTTTTCACCGCCCGCCGGGGTCTACACCCATGTCGTCGGCGTCGATCTGGTGCGAACCAATACAGATGAATTCTATGTCCTTGAAGACAATGCCCGTACCCCGTCCGGCGTATCGTACATGCTGGAAAACAGGGAAACCATGCTCAAGGTTTTTCCGGACCTGTTTTCGAATATCAAAGTCCAGTCAATTTCGGATTATCCCGCCCTCTTGCGTAAGACACTGGGCCGTTCTGCACCAGCTGCAGCCAAAGGCAAACTAAGGGTCGCGGTGCTAACGCCGGGGGTCCACAATTCCGCCTATTTCGAGCATGCGTTTCTGGCCGAACAGATGGGGGCCGAGCTTGTCGAGGGCCATGATTTACAGATTAAAGGCGGCCGCGTCGTGATGCGTACGACCCGCGGCTATGAGCCAATCGACGTCATCTACCGGCGGGTTGATGATCACTTTCTCGACCCTCTGAATTTCAATCCGGACTCCCAGCTCGGGGTCGCCGGCATCATGGATATTTATCGATCCGGCGGCGTCACAATTGCAAATGCGCCCGGAACAGGAATTGCCGACGACAAGGCTATATATTCCTACATGCCGGACATCATCGAATTCTATACCGGGCAATCGGCGATTCTCAAAAATGTCCCGACCTGGCGTTGTAGCGAAGCCGACTCGCTGGCTTATGTCCTCGAACATCTCGAAGATCTGGTGGTTAAGGAAGTCCACGGATCCGGCGGATACGGCATGCTGGTCGGCCCGGCTGCCAGCAAGAAGGAGATTGCGGCCTTTCGGAAGAAACTAAAATCGCGTCCGGCAGCCTATATCGCCCAGCCGACATTGGCCTTGTCGACCGTCCCGATTTTGGCAAATGCGGGCCTGGCCCCCCGGCATGTCGATTTGAGGCCGTTTGTGCTGGTATCAAATGACCGCATCGACATCACGCCAGGCGGGCTGACCCGGGTAGCGATGAAAAAAGGCTCGCTTGTTGTTAATTCGAGCCAGGGAGGCGGAACCAAGGACACTTGGGTTCTGGAGGGACCATAATGCTCGGCCGGACTGCATGTGATTTATTCTGGATGTGGCGATATCTGGAGCGCAGCGAGAATACGGCCCGTCTGGTCGACGCAGCGTTCCGCCTGACACTCACACGCTCGAAGAATACCGAAAAAGAGTGGATGAGCGTGCTTGCAACATTGGGCTGCACCGATGCCTATATCAATCGTCATGATCAGATTATCACCGATAAAGTCGTCGATTTTCTGCTACGAGACAAAGCTAATCCTGCAAGTGTCATGTCGATGCAAACGCGCGCGAGAGAAAATGCCAGACGTACTCGCACAGCCCTGACCCTCGACCTTTGGGAAGCAATCAACGAAGCCTGGATCGAGCTGAAGCAAGTCTGCCAACGCCCCATTCCAAATGCCGCGATCCCGGAGGTTCTCGCCGTGATCCGACGCCAGGCCGCGATTGTTTGCGGCTGCATGCATGGAACATTATTGCGAAACGATATTTACTATTTTTGCGAGATCGGGCGCCTCATCGAACGCAGTGACAACACGGCCCGGATCCTGAATGCCAAATACAATACGCTTGTCACCACGATTGCCTCCGGCGGCCCACCCGGCGCCAATAGCCAATGGGACATGCTGCTTCGTCCATTGTCGGCCGAGCGCGCCTTCTATTGGAAGCATGAGGGTGATTCGAGCGCCGATCTGATCGCACATTTCTTGATTTTAGATATCGAAATGCCAAGATCTCTTGCCCATTGCTACCGTCAGCTTGTCGCGCAGTTAAACGGCCTCAAACAGCATTATGGCGGCGAGGCTCCGCCAAGCTGTGACCTCGCCAAGGCTTTTGATGACAGTCTGCGCGACATCACTATCGCCGGCATTAAAAGGCTTGGGCTCAAAACATTTTTATCCGGCTTTTTGCCAAATAATGCCGAGCTGGCGCAGCAAATAGAACTCGACTACCGATTCAAGGCCTGAAGCATGCGATTATTCGTGACCCATACCAGCCATTATCTCTATTCAGAGCCTGTAAGCTACGCGCTACAGCAAATCAGATTGCGGCCACAAAGCGACCTTGTCCAAACTGTGGAGGACTGGTCCATCGATATCGAGCATGGCCGTAAGGAAGCCCAGTTTGAGGACCATTACGGAAATTCGACAATCCTGAGCCGCGCCGATGAAGGCATGACCGAGCTAACGGTTCGCTGCACCGGCACCCTTATAACCAGCGATAAGGCCGGCATTGTCGGGCGCCATAATAGCGCGATTCCGATCTGGCACTTCAGACGCGAGACACCGCTGACAAATGCGGCAAGTGGCGTACGTAACCTGATCCGCGGACTGTCGCGAAAAACCGATGACGTTACGCTTATGCATCAGCTCTCAGATGCCGTCCGCACAGCAATCCAATACCAGATTGGCTGCACCGATACCACAACAACCGCAGAGCAGGCCCTGACCTATGCCAAAGGCGTTTGTCAGGATCATGCCCACACCTTTATTGCGGCCGCGCGCGCACTTGGCTTTCCAGCCCGCTATGTCAGCGGATATCTGTTAATGGATACCGGTATCATTCAAGACGCAACCCATGCCTGGGCCGAGGTCTTTCTAGACGGACTAGGCTGGACCGGATTCGATATCTCAAACGGTATTTCGCCGGATGCCCGATATATTAGCCTGGCGCGGGGACTAGACTATTGCGAGGCCGCTCCGATAAGAGGAGTTGTGCTTGGCGCCAAGTCAAAATCAATGCGGGTTCAAGTGGATGTGCAGCAGCAATGATCCGAGGCGATCGGGAATAAGCAAAGGCTAGTTTAATGACCTATTGTGTCGCCATGCGGCTAAATTCAGGGCTGATTTTCATGTCGGACACGCGAACCAATGCCGGTATTGATAATGTTTCTGTTTTTCGGAAAATGTTCTCATGGTCGGTTCCCGGCGAGCGCTTCATTACGATTCTGACGGCCGGTAATCTTGCAACCACCCAGGCACTGATCAGCCTGCTTGAGGAGCGTACGCGGACGTCTGCCGACCGCGATCCGGAACTTCTGTCAGTCCCGACAATGTTTCAGGCGGCCCGCCTGGTCGGCGAGACCCTCAAAAGCGTTATTCAAAGTCAGGCTATGACCGGTCAGGAAGCGGATTCAAAATTCGATGCCACAATCATAATCGGCGGTCAGATTAACGGCTCTGCGCCGCGTCTTTTTATGGTTTATCCGGAAGGAAATTTTGTCGAGGCCAGCGAGGAAACGCCGTTTTTTCAAATTGGTGAGACAAAATATGGACGCCCTATCCTGCTGCGGGCCTTCGATAAGGATATGAGCTTCAACGATGCGGCCAAACTATTATGCGTATCATTCGACTCGACATTAAAAGCGAACCTGTCGGTCGGTATGCCGCTAGACCTTTTAACATACGAGGCGAATGATTTCGCACCGCGCCATCAGATGCGGATCGATGCCGATAACTCGTATTTCGCGACCACATCGAATATCTGGCGCGATGCGCTACAGACGGTTCTGGAAAATTTGCCCGAATTCGAATTCGACCCCGGCGCGGACCGGTAATTCCCCGAATATCTAGCCGCCAAAGGTAAAGAAAAAACCTCGCCTCTCACGCAAAGAGCAGCGCCCTTCTGCCTGCACGGCCTATACGCCCGGATGACACCCCCCTCCGACCCATAACCGCAGAGGAGCGACATCAGGCAACATGAATACGTCACCAATAGCGGAGATCAGGCAAAGAGCATACAAAGTCTCAGACCGCACCCTGCTCGAGACCAGCTTGCCGGCCATGACATACATGACATCGCCTGAAATAGGTAATATCTGAAAAGCAACTTATACAGATTAATAATATAGTTAAATATAGTGAATGTATTTTTTATATACATTTACTCATATTTAAGTATTTAAATTAATAGTATAAAGTGTAACACTATTTTTAAGCATGACGCATTCGGTCATGAGGACGGAACATATGGCCACTCACCAACGTCTCGAACTTCGCCACGGCCAGGGCCTCAAGATGACGCCACAATTACGGCAGGCCATTAAACTTCTTCAATTATCCAATAGCGATCTGTCCACTTTCATTAGTGAACAGGTCGAGGCAAATCCACTCAATCACTGTACGGACCACGACCATCATAATGTTGCAGACACCGCTAGCGAACACAGTCTCGCGGCCACGACGGCGCCGGTCACCGCCAGCCCGGAAAATGCCGGATCAATGCCTGGCTCAGCAATGTCAGCGGACACCCGCAGAGCCGAACCGCCGATAAAATTGATCGGCTCCGCAGACGGGGACAGCCCGTCCTTCAGAACCGGTCTGACGAAAGGTCGTAGCACCGCCACCACCGTTCCGGCGCGCGACCTGGCTGCGGATATGCCACAACCGATGAACCTTCGCTCACATCTCTACCAGGAATTAGCCACCCACGCCTTCGCCCCGTCAGAGCAGCTGATTGCCGCAATCCTGATCGATGACACCGACGATGCGGGATACTGCAAGGCAGATCTCACCGAGGTTGCCAGTCACCTCGGCACGTCCATAAAAGCGGTAAAGGAAGTGCTTAATAAATGTCAGAGCTTCGCCCCGGTCGGCATCATGGCCCAGGACCTCGCCGACTGCCTTCGGCTCCAATTGCACGAACGCGGCCGCTATGATTCTGCCATCGCAATGCTTCTTGATAATCTTGCCTTGATTGGGCGGCATGACCTAGCCGGCCTCAGCAAAATTTGTGGCGTCGATGAAAAACGCATCGTCGAAATGATCGCAGAGCTGCGTCAACTGAACCCGAAGCCTGGATCCTGTTTTTCTATCGACGCCACAATCCCGATCATTCCTGATATTATCATGAGTGAGCTGGAAGCGGGTCTGTATGCGGTGGAACTCAATACCGAGTGTCTGCCGCGGGTACTGATGGACAGGGCTTACTATGCTGAAATCACGGCACACCAAATTAACAAGCATGAACGCGACTTCATCGCCGATTGCGCCGAAAATGCCAGCTGGCTCATCAAGGCACTAGATCAAAGAGCCCGAACGATACTGACCGTATCGCGTGAGGTTGTCCGGCAACAGGACGCGTTTTTCTCGGACGGGGTTTTGCACCTCAAGCCACTTACGCTCAGACAAATCGCAGACCAGGTCGGATTACATGAAAGCACCGTTAGTCGCGCAACAGCCAATAAGCATATAGCAACCCCACGCGGCGTGTTTGCGTTGAAATACTTCTTCTCGTCAAAGCTACCAGCCTATAATGGACAACAGGCACAATCGGCGAGATCCATCCGCCACCAAATCAGAGCATTGATCGATAATGAAGGAGTAAAGGCGCTGTCAGACGGGACGATCGCGACAATTCTCAATAATAGAGGCACCGATATTGCGCGCCGTACAGTTGCGAAATATCGCGCCAGTATGCGACTTCCAAGCAGCACTGAACGCAACCAGAAACTCGGCACCTATTGCAAATGAGAGCGTCGGACGGGCGCCGCATGCCAATAAGGTTTCGTAATGGTTCGCTTTTGCTGTGAGACACGCGGCACATTTGCAATTATAAAAATTCACAGCACTTCGAGATCGGCTTTTTGGGCCAGCGACGGACTGTCTGAAAACCGGCCAAAAAACCCGCCGCATCAAACTTTACCAGACTGCTGCACCAGGACTTTATGCCGGCTGTGAAAAACAGCGCAATCCATTGAAAGCCCTTACTCTCCACGACCGGAATTTTCCGACCAAAGCGCGCGTTTGCGGTGAACGGTCGATGGATCAATCTGCAGCCGGTTCGCCGCCGCCGTTATATTTCCGCCGCACATCGCGATTGCCCGTTCGATCGCTCTTTTCTCACTTTGCCAGAGAGGCTCGATGTCCTCATTCGTCCCATCACCTCGCTGGTGCATGACCGGGGTTTGCGATAACGGCCCGGATGGCCGCACCCCATGCGCGGTCAAAGCTGGTTGAACCGACCCTGACAGCATCACAACATCAATCTCGCCGCCGGCATTCAATACAACAACACGTCGGATGAAATTTTCAAGTTCACGGACATTACCGGGCCAGCTATTGCCCATTAACCAGCGCTCAGCTGACCGGCTAAACCCTGTGAACTGTTTTTGCTCTTCAGACGAAAACCGCGCCAGAAAGTCATTCGCCAGCAAAACGATATCATGTCCACGGTGACTTAGCGGCGGCAAATTAAGCGGAATAACGTGGAGACGATAATAAAGGTCTTCACGCAAGCGACCATCTCTGACAGCCTGAACAGGGTCGCGGTTGCTGGCCGTAATAAACCGGATATTTGCCTGCCGGTAACCCGTCTCACCTACGCGCGTAAATTCTCCGGTTTGCAGAAACCGCAACATTTTCGGCTGTAGATCAATCGGCATCTCGGTCAGCTCATCCAGGAATAGTGTCCCATTATCGGCCAGTTGCGCAGCGCCTGTCCGGTCTGCGATCGCGCCGGTAAAGGCCCCCTTCACATGTCCGAATATTTCGCTTTCCAGCAAATCCCGCGGAATGGCACTGCAATTCAGTGAGACAAACTGGCTGTGGCGACGCGGGCTCAATTGGTGTAGCGCGCGGGCTGCCAGCTCCTTACCGGTGCCGGTCTCACCGGTAATATAGACACTGGCTTTCGACTTTGCGGCTTTTTCAATCGCCCGATATATTTCGCACATAACCTCGGATGAACCAACAAAGTCACAGAAATGTGGCCCACCCTCATCAGTGAGCACAACCGGAAGAACCGGCCGGCGATGACAGGCCTCAAGCGCCTTACGAATCGTTGCCTGCAACCGGTCGCGACTGGTCGGCTTCACCACGAAATCGACGGCGCCACGACGCATGGCCTCTATTGCGGTTCCCAGTGACCCGTTCGCAGTAATGATAATGATCGGAACATCCAGGCCTTCAGCGCCCCAGTGATCGAGCAAATCGAGGCCGTCAACATCAGGCAGTTTTAGGTCGAGAAGAATGCATTTCGGCGGTCGATCCGATACGATTTTTTGTGCAATGGCACCGGTATCGGCAAGCTCGATATGGTCAAACACTGGATGAAGGTAGGCCTGAAAGGTTCTGGCTAATGACGGGGTGTCTTCAACAATTAGCAAAGAGTTAGAAACCGGCATCGGCTGTCGCCTTTGTATATGATTGCTGCAATTGCTCGCGAACAATCTTCGCCTCTTGCTCGACCTGTGGCACAATTTTCTTCGCCGCCTGCCAGCCACCGGCCTTTGCCACCGTCTCAAGACCTTCCGCCAAACCCTGCAGCCCGGGCGCGCCAATATTTGCGGCGGCCCCTTTCAGGGAATGAGCATGACGCTCGAGATCGTCGGCATCACCGGTCTTGATATCTGCCAGCCGCCAGTCGAGTTCCTCGATAAAAATCTCGGCAATACAGGCAAACATATCCATATCATTGTGCCAAAGTCGCTCAATCGCAGCATGGTCTATGCCGCTATTTACGGGGCGGGGAATGCTCGGGCCGGCCGCTGGCAACCATTTGACCAGCTCATTATATAAATCTGCCGGCCTTAGGGGCTTGGTCAGATAACCACTCATCCCGGCCTTGAACGCCCTTTGCCGGTCGCGTTCCAAAGCATGTGCCGTCATCGCGATAATCGGTCGTTTTAAGCCGTGTTCGCGTAGAATTCGTGTCGCATCAAAACCGTCGAGTCGAGGCATTGCGATATCCATTAATACCACGTCGAAATTGTCATTAGAAACGGCCTCCACGGCCGCCTCTCCGTCGCTCACATGCATAAAATCGAGCTCTAAATTGCGGAGCATTTCGGTCGCAACTGCGGCATTTGTCCGACTATCCTCGACCACCAGAATGCGCCCCTGAAGCGCCGCGGGACGCGCTTTGGTGCGGGCCGCCTCGGGCCATGCGTCTTCAACAGTCTCGACAGGTACGGTAATGACAAATTCAGACCCGACACCCGGCGTGCTGCGAACCTCAATTTGTCCCCCCATAAACGCGATCAGCTCTTTGCTGATCGCCAGCCCCAGACCGGCGCCACCATGGGGTCTAGATGGCGAGGAATCACTCTGCCTAAAACGTTCAAAAACCAATTGCAGATCATTAGCCGAAATACCGATGCCCGTATCTTTGACGATCATAACAAGCTGTTCGTTCCCGCATTGCATGAAGACATCGACCCGTCCTGTCCGGGTAAATTTAATAGCGTTACCGACGACATTCAGAAGCACTTGTCTGAGCTTCCCGAAATCACTCTTGATATAGGTGCCTGGCCGGCTCGTCCCGACTGCCAGCTCAATTGCCTTTCGTAACGCCACAGGCGCAAATATATCCTCAATCAGGCTCAGCAAGGCATCTGGCTGGAACACTGAGGACTCGATGCTCAATTCACCGGCCTCTATGCGCGACAAATCAAGAAGATCATCGATCAGCGCGAGCAATATCTCGGCAGATTTTTCCGCCGCGGCGATAAACCGTGCTGTCTTCTGCGTCTGCTGATCCTTTTCAACTAATGCCAAAGAACCGATTATCCCGCTCAGCGGTGTCCGTATCTCGTGGCTCATATTTGCCAGAAAATCGGATTTGGCCCGATTGGCCCGCTCCGCCTGCTGCTTGGCCATGCGAAGCTCTTCATCAGCAATTTTTGCAGACGTGATATCCCGTAAATAGGCGCAAAAGAAGACGGTGCCGTCAAACGCCACAGGCGAAATCGCGAGTTCGACCCAGAGCAAATCACCAGCGCTATTCCTGGCTCTGACCTCGACACGTTTACCAATGACCGTTCGCTGCCCTGTTGCAAGATACCGCTTCAATCCATTTGCATGCGCGTCTTTTAGATCATCCGGAATGAGCAAATCTGCAAGCTTGCGCCCGATCGCAAGATTCCTTGGATAGCCGAATACCTGTTCAGCGGCCGGGTTAAACTCAATGATCACACCATCCTGATCCATCATGATGATGCAATCAAGCGCGGCCTGGATAACGGCCGTCCGAAGGGCCTCGTCACGGCGACCTGCAACCATTTCTTTACCGAGATAAGTCATGCCGCTGGACCATATCGTCCACCGGCAAAACAGCAGCCAGCGTATCCCCGACAGGCGCAATAACCAGAAGCCGGACGTCGGCAAACGCAATTATAAGACTCAGGCTTCAGAATAGCTCGTAAAGCGAAAGGCACGCAGCAGCTCCGATCAAGGCTTCAGCCGACACGTCCCCAATACTCTTATACGATATAACTATATTATAATTAAGTAAATAAATTTTATTACATATATAATTAATTTATATATCCAATTGATGCCATTATGATAAAAGTATTTTAATATACTTTCTAATATACACTAGTAAGCGCCGCGCGCCGACAAAACCGCAAAAGGCGTTCTGGCGATAAGATACAGGTCCAGCCAGATTGACCGGGATTTGAGATAGGAAATATCGAGTTCGACTTGTTCGGAAAATGACAAATCGGCCCGTCCCGAGATTTGCCAAGTGCAGGTCAACCCCGGTTTACCCAGCAACCGACCTCGGTCATGCCGCGAATACTTTCGAACCTCATCAGGCAGTGCCGGCCGCGGGCCAACCAGAGACATTTCGTTTCGCAGGACATTCCATAATTGTGGCAGCTCATCGATCGAATATTTCCGGATGAAACGGCCTATCCGGGTCACCCGCGGGTCATGCTTCAGTTTGAACGTAACGCCATCATCCCGATCATTTGCACCGGTCAGTACCGCCTTCTGCGCGCCATCCCCGGTCCGCATGGATCTAAATTTCCATATTCTAAAATGGGTTCCATTCTGCCCGACCCTGACTTGCCGGAACA
>CBFHPC010000045.1:0-14406 GCA_965657655.1 Henriciella sp. | reverse complement strand
AAGGATATTAATGATGGCACAGATTACCGCCGCCCTCGTTAAAACGCTCCGCGACCGCAGTGGAGCCGGCATGATGGACGCAAAAAAGGCGCTCGTCGAAAGTGATGGTGACATGGAAGCCGCCGTCGACTGGCTTCGCGCCAAGGGTCTTTCAAAAGCTGCTAAGAAATCGGGTCGTACCGCCGCAGATGGCCTCGTTGCTGTTGTCGTGTCAGGTGACAATAGCTCCGGTGCCCTGATCGAGCTGAATGCCGAGACGGATTTTGTTGCGCGTAATGAGAAGTTTCAGGCCGCGATCGGTGAGATTGCCGAAATCGCCCTTTCAACCGATGGTAGCGTCGAGGCCGTTCTGGCGTCTGCGGCTCCAGATGGTGACGGGTCGGTCGAAGATATGATCAAACGTCTGGTTGCGACGATTGGCGAAAATATGACACTGCGCCGCTCTGCAAAAATCGAAGCAGACAGCGTGTCCTGTTATGTCCACAGCGCCGAGGCTGATGGTATGGGCAAGATTGGCGTGCTGGTCGGTTTGAACGGATCGGGCGATCTGGTCGAAACTGGGCGCAAAGTGGCGATGCATGTTGCCGCGACATCGCCGGCAGCGGCTACGGTTGCTGATCTGGATCAGGATCTGGTCGAGCGCGAAAAGCAGATCCTCACGGATCAGGCCGTAGAAAGCGGCAAGCCAGCCGAAGTTATCGAGAAGATGATCGGTGGTCGTTTGCAAAAATTCTACAAGGAAGTTGTACTGGTTGAGCAACCATTTGTGATGGATCCGGACCAGACAGTCGCCAAATTCCTGAAGGGTGCCGGGGCCGAGCTGGTTGGTTTCAAAATGTTTAAACTGGGTGAAGGCGTTGAAAAGAAAGAAGATGATTTCGCTGCCGAAGTCGCTTCCATGACAAACGCTTAAATCCCGAATTTGTTTTGACGATGATCCCGGCTGCTCATGACAGGCAGCCGGGAATCTTTTATGTGCAATTATAGAAACGGGAGGATTCGCTATGACCGAACTTGAACGACCGGGTAAAGACCCGAAGTATAAGCGAATTCTTCTGAAAATATCCGGAGAAGCCCTGATGGGCTCTTCTGAATACGGCATTGATATGCCGACCTGCCTGCGCTTCGCTCAGGAAATATCGGATGCGTGCGAGGCAACCGGGGCCGAGATCTGCCTTGTTATCGGGGGCGGCAACATTTTTCGCGGGCTTGCCGGCGCGGCGAATGGGATGGAGCGTTCACAGGCCGATTCAATGGGCATGATGGCGACGATTATGAATGCACTGGCCATGCAGAGCGCACTCGAGGCGATCGGCGTCCAGACCCGTGTGCAGTCGGGTATTCGCATGGATGAAATTTGCGAGCCGTTTATTCGCCGGCGGGCCATTCGGCATATGGAGAAAGGCCGTGTTGTGATATTTGCAGCCGGTACTGGAAACCCCTATTTTACAACCGATACCGGGGCAGCTTTGCGGGCTGCCGAAATGCATTGTGACGCAATGTTAAAGGGAACACAGGTTGACGGTGTCTACTCTGCTGATCCAAAACTGGACAAAGACGCCGTTCGGTATGACCATCTGACCTATCAGGATGTTCTGGCGCGTAATCTGCGCGTGATGGATGCATCAGCTGTTAGTTTAATGCGTGATACCAATATACCGATTGTGGTTTTTTCGCTTCATAGAAAGGGTGCCTTACTGGATATTCTGACAGGCCAGGGCCTGAGCACGGTAATATCCGGGGGTTGATAGACAAATGACATATGACAAGAAAGATCTAGAACGCCGTATGGAAGGCGCAATTTCGGCTTTACAGACCGAACTGCAAGGACTTCGGACGGGGCGGGCTTCAATCAACCTTCTCGATAATATTCAAGTGTCCGCCTACGGGTCGATGGTGCCAATGAGCCAGGTCGGCTCGGTTTCGGTGCTGGACGCGCGAATGTTATCAGTGAATGTCTGGGACAAGTCGAATGTCGGTGCAGCCGACAAGGCTATTCGGGAGTCCGGTCTAGGCCTTAATCCGGTTGTTGATGGTCAGGTACTTCGTATTCCGATTCCGCCATTGAACGAAGAACGCCGCGTTGAACTTACCAAAGTGGCAGGGCGATATGCTGAAAGTGGCAAGGTCGCGATCCGGAATATCCGGAGGGATGGGCTCGACGCGACCAAAAAGATGGAAAAAAACGGCGAGGTTAGCGAAGACGAACAACGTGGTTTGGCAGACGAAATTCAGAAGCTCACCGACCTTTTTGTTAAAAAGGTCGATGAGGTATTGAAGGCCAAAGAAGCGGAAATAATGCAGGTCTAGTCATGGTAAGTGGTGGCTCTAATTCTAATCCTGTTGAGCCGCCTATTACGGGTGATCCCCGACATATTGGCATTATTATGGATGGCAATGGGCGTTGGGCGAGAGCGCGTGGCCTGTCGCGGTCACTTGGGCATGAGCGTGGTGTTGATTCGGTCCGGACGATCGTTGATGCAGCCCGCGAAATTGGAATAGAATGTCTCACACTATATTCTTTTTCGACGGAGAATTGGAAGCGACCCGAGACCGAAGTGAATGCGCTGTTCGGATTGCTCAGGCTGTATGTTTCAAGAGATTTGAAGCGACTTAAAGACAACGGGGTCAGAATTCGTGTGATCGGGCACCGCGATGGCTTGCCGGAGGATGTGTGTGCCCTGATCGACAAAGCCCAGGCCGAAACCCGGGACAATTCGGATTTCGACCTTTGTATCGCATTTAATTATGGCGGCCGTGAAGAGATTGTTCGGGCGGTTGCCCGCGCCTTGGAAGATATTCAGGCCGGCCGGCTGGACCCGGCCTCGCTGGACGAGGATTTGCTGACCTCCTATCTCGATACGGCGGGTTTGCCAGATCCCGATTTAATCATCAGAACCGGTGGGGAAATGCGATTGAGCAATTTTTTGATCTGGCAGGCGACGTATTCGGAACTGGTCTTTTCAGACACGCTTTGGCCGGATTACTCAGCCGCAGACCTGAAGGCCGCCATTGAGACCTACCGGACGCGGGCGCGCCGCTTCGGTGGCGTTTTGGCCGAGCAGATATAGAATATCGGGGAGCAGTGTGAAAACGTCTAATCAAAAAGAGCTATTGTCTCGCGTGGCGTCAGCCGCCGTTCTGATCCCTTTTGCGCTATACGTTGTCGTAACGGGTGGCTGGGTACTCGCCATCGCGTGTGCCATTTTCGCGGCCATAATGGCTTATGAATGGGTGCGAATGTCGGCGTCCCCGGTGCTGGCCCAGATCGTCTTTTTGGCGGTTGTGCCGGTGTTTCTGGCTCCCTTATTGCCGATTGCGCAGGTGTTTGGAGTTCTGCTCATCTGCGGCGGGCTGGCGGGAATAATTCATCCGGTATCCGGTCAGCGGCTGACATCGGCCATTGGCTGCCTATATGTTTCGGTTCAGCCACTGGCGCTCTTCTGGTTGCGGGAGGGTGACTGGAATGGAGAAGTACTGACATTGCTGGTCCTCGGCCTAGTGTGGACATCAGATGCCGCGGCCTTTTTTGTCGGGCGGCGCATTGGCGGCGCGCTCCTGACCAAGGAATCTCCGTCAAAGACTTGGAGCGGGGCCCTGGGTGCCGTGTTTGTGTCGGCATTGTTTGGATTGCTGGCGGGCAGTTTCATTTTTGAAAATGCCTTTATCGGGCTGGTGATTGGCGCAATTATTTCGATTGTCGCGCAGTATGGCGATCTGGTCGAAAGCATTATCAAGCGCCGGCATGGTGTAAAAAATGCAAGTGCGCTTCTGCCCGGTCATGGCGGGATCATGGACCGTGTTGACGGCTTGGGCATGGTCTCGGTCGTGGTTGTGGCTGTGTTGTTGGCGTTTCCGGCCGTGCCGGCTTATCTCGGACTAGCGTTTTGAGCGATTGCAAACTGATCAGTATAATGGGGTCGACCGGTTCGATCGGGACGTCTGCTTTATCCGTCATCGCACATGTGAACGAAGTGGCATCTGAGCCGCAATATCAGATTGATTCTCTCGTCGCGGGCACGGATGCGGACGGGCTGGCGGCGCAGGCGAAAGCTGTCGGCGCGCATTACGCGGTTATCGCCGATCCGCAAAAATACCATAGGCTTTGCGAATTATTGAGCGGAACCGAGATCGAAGTCGGCGCTGGCGCACAAGCAGTTGCCGAGGCGGCCGCACGGCCGGTTCACAGAGTGCTTGCCGCAATTGTCGGGATTGAAGGTCTTGCTTCGACTTTGGCAGCGATACGCGCTGGTAACTCGATTGCACTGGCAAATAAGGAGAGCATGGTTTGTGCCGGTGCGCTCTTGAAAAAGGAAGCAAGCAGGACCGGTGTTGCTATTGTCCCGACGGATTCCGAGCATAATGCGATGTTCCAGGTTATGGAACGCCGGGAGGATGTCGAACGGCTTGTTTTAACCGCATCCGGTGGCCCGTTCAGAGCCATGCAACTGGATGAAATGGCCAATATTACTGTCGCGATGGCGCTGGCGCATCCGCGCTGGAATATGGGTCGGAAAATTTCAATTGATAGTGCGACCCTATTTAATAAGGGGCTGGAATTAATCGAGGCGGCCTACTTATTCGACATCCCTGAACACAGCATTGATGTGGTCGTTCACCCGCAATCGATCATTCATTCGCTGGTCGCCTATCGCGATGGTTCGGTTTTGGCGCAAATGGGTGAGCCGGATATGCAGACACCGATTTCGCATGCCTTAAGCTGGCCCGACAGGCGGCAGCCGACATCAGTCAAACGGCTTGATTTGATCGGCTTGGGAGCGCTGGATTTTGCGGCACTGGACGCAGAGCGATTCCCGGCGGTCGATCTGTGTCGTCAGGCGCTCCGTGAGGGGGGCAGCGCGCCGATTGTATTAAATTCTGCTAATGAAGTGGCCGTAGCTGCATTTTTGAAGGGCCAGTGTCAATTTCAGGATATAAGTAAGATTGTTGAAAAGAGTCTGCACTGGTTTGCAGATTCGGATGTATCAAAGCTATCGAGTGACGGATTGGATGATATCATGACAGTTGACGATGCCGCGAGACGCCAGGCGATTCAGCTCGTATCCGAATTACCGTCAAAGACGGGGGTAAATTAGCCATGCTGTCGGTTTTAAGTCAGGGGCCAATTTTTATACTTTGTCTGGTATTCATGCTGGGCCTTGTCGTGATTGTGCACGAGCTTGGTCATTATGTGGCCGGTAGATATTTCGGAGCTGCAGTCGAATCGTTCTCGGTCGGATTTGGGTCATCGATAATCGAGCGAACAGATCGCAACGGCACACGATGGCGAGTCAACTGGATACCGCTTGGCGGGTTTGTTAAATTTGTCGGTGAGGCCCAATTGCCGGCCGATATCGGGCAAGAAAATACCCGACCAATCGGCGTAAACTATAATCGCTTGAGTGTCGGGGCCAGATCGGTTGTGGCGGTGGCTGGTCCGGTTGCGAATTTCATTTTGGCGATCTTTCTGTTTGCGCTCATATTTTTGGCGCATGGCCATTATGAAAGCCGTGTCGCTGTTGCAGACACCGTGCCGGGGCAACCTGCCGCTGTGGCGGGGCTTCAGGCCGGTGATGTTTTGGTGGAAATCAATGGTCGGGTGATAAACAATACTGGCGATGTTCAGCAGGCGATATTGATGACCTCGGGTCAGGAAATTTTGATTATTGTCGAACGCGACGATCAGTTACGCGATATCGCGCTCGTGCCGGAACAGATCGTCAGAGATAATGGTCTTGGCCAGCAAGTGCCGCAATCATCCATCGGTATTTATATGCAGGAGGTGCCCGATACGGCCCGCCGAATCAGTGTCGGCCCTGCGGATGCGCTCGCACATGGTGTTACACAGACCACTTTTATGGTCACGACCACGGCAAAGATGATGGGACGGCTGGTAACTGGCGCAGAGCCGCTCAACTCTCTCAGTGGACCGGTTGCAATCGGCGATGTCGGCCGGCGTGTCTATAATCGGACGATGGCCCGTGAAGACGTGCCGTTCGGACAGCGATTTGGTGCGTTTTTCTGGACCATGATCAGCATCGCGGCGGCCGTGTCGGTCGGGATTGGCTTCTTCAATCTCTTGCCGCTGCCGGTCCTGGATGGCGGGCATTTGTTGTTTAATGCGTATGAGGCGGTAACTGGCAAGGTGCTGCCTGAAAAAGTACAGGAAATGGCATTGTTCGGCGGGCTGGGACTGCTAATGACATTGTTTGTTTTTATTACTTGGGGTGACATCTTGGAAACGGGGCTATTTAATCGCCCCACCGGATCGTGACCACGGTTTATAATGCTCGGCTAATTTCATGTCGGTTTTGAAAGAGGATAGAAATTCAATGTTGAAGCTTGTTTCTGCCGTTATGACGGGGCTTGTCGCGCTTACAGTATCGATGTTGTTCATGCCGAGCGCGTCTGCCCAGTCGACAGAAACGATTCGGTCCATTTCGGTTGAGGGGAACCAGCGCATTGAGGATCGGACCGTACAGTCTTATTTGCTGGTGCAGGCCGGCGACCCGTTTGACCCGGCCCGGATTGACCTGTCACTAAAGACATTGTTTGCGACAGGCTTGTTTGCCGATGCCTCATTCGAGAAGGCCGGACCGGATCTGATTGTCAGGGTTGTCGAAAATCCTATCATCAACCGGGTCTTGTTCGAGGGCAATAGCGCCATTGATGATGATAAAATGCGCGAAGAAATCCAGGCGGCACCGCGTGGCATTTTTACGGCGGCGCGGGTGCAGGCGGATGTGCAGAGAATATTGGATCTTTATCGGAAGTCGGGACGGTTTTCGGCAACTGTCGAGCCGGAATATAAGCCGCTAGAGCAAAACCGGGTCGATCTTGTCTTCGTGGTCACAGAAGGCCCCATAACCGGCGTTCGGGCGATCAACCTGATCGGTAACCGGGCGTTTACTGACCGGCGTTTGAGAACAGAGCTGGTGACCAAGCAATCGCGATGGTGGCGCTTTTTTAGCTCAAATGACAATTATGATCCGGGCCGGATGGAATATGATCGTGAATTGCTGCGTCAGTTCTATCAGAACCGTGGCTATTATGATTTCCGTGTAATTTCCGCGGTTGCGGACCTGACCCCCGATCGCGAAGATTTCTACATTACCTATACAATCGAAGAGGGTGAGCAGTACCAGTTTGGTGAAATCGAAGTCGAAACGGCTTTAGACAAGCTTAATGCGCAGGCTCTGAAATCCGCGGTGTCTTTTTCCACCGGTGACCTTTTCAAGGGCGATCTGATTGAAAGCACGATTGATACGCTGACCTATGCTGCGGGTATTGCCGGTTATGCCTTTGTTGATGTGTCACCAAGACTTGAAGCTGACCCAGAGACCAATGTTGTGAATGTGACCTTTGCGCTTGATGAGGGGCCGCGCGTTTACGTCGAACGGATCGATATTGTCGGTAATACAAGCACACTTGATCGGGTTATCCGCCGCGAGCTGCGGGTTGTCGAGGGTGATGCTTTTAACCGGGTTCTGTTGGACCGGTCGCGGAACCGTGTGCGGGCGCTCGGTTTCTTTAAGGAAGTTGAGATTACCGAGACGCCCGGGTCAGAGCCCGACCGCACCATCGTCGAGATTGCTGTTGAAGAACAGCCAACAGGCGAGCTTTCTTTCGCCGCTGGTTTCTCGTCTGTCGATGCGTTTTTGCTAGATTTCAGTGTTTCAGAACGTAATTTGAGGGGGCGCGGACAATCGGTCGTCGCACGCGTATCGGCATCAAGTCGTGAGCAATTGCTTGATTTCAGGTTTCGTGAGCCAAGGTTCCTGGACCGTAATTTATCGGCGGGTATTGATGCCTTTTCGTCGCGCTCCGACTTCCTTGATGTGTCAAATTTTGAATCTCAAACCACAGGTGCGGGGCTTTCATTTGGATTTCCAATCACGGATTCCACGAGCCTGAGCCTACGCTATCGTTTGCAGTCTGATGAAATTAACGTTCGCGATATTGATGTGGTTATCAATACTGAAACTGGCCGTTTACAAACCCAGGAGCAGACAGTCGATAATAATGATCCGCCGACGCCAGATGATCCAAGTGATGATACCCAGCTGGTTACAATTGTAACGCCAACCACCAGCCCGCTGCCGGAAAATAGCAGTATCGTCGATCAATGTGCGCCAGCTTATATTTTCCGTTCGACGATATGTGATAGTGAGCGTTCTGATCTGTCGTCGATTATTGGATATACCTTTAATTGGGACCGCAGAAACGATCCGATCGCACCAACCCGTGGCTTCGATTTTTACATTAGCCAGGACCTCGCCGGTATTGGTGGTGATGTCCAGTACATCCGGACCGAAATGAGCGGTGCGACCTATCGGGGTATCTTCAAAGGCGTTCGGGCGAGTGTCCGGTTGTCAGGCGGGATCATCGAATCCTTTGGCGACGATAAGAGTATCCGGATCAATAATCGCTTCTTCAAGGGTGGCTCTTCTTTCCGTGGCTTTGATGTCGCTGGCCTTGGCCCGCGGGTTGTTGATGTTGTTTTTGACGAGCAGGGGCAGATCCTGAGAACGGTTGGACAGAATGCGCTTGGCGGTAAGGTCTATTATCAGGGCACCGCTGAGTTAACGCTGCCAAATTATCTGCCGGAAGAGTATGGCATTCGTACAACTTTGTTTGCGGAATTCGGATCTGTTGGTAACCTTGACGCGGACGACATTGATGAGCCTTTGACGTTTACGACCCGGCCTGGCCAATTTACAGATATCGGCGAAGCGCCGGCAGTAAGATTGGTGCTTGATGAATTGTCTCTGCGGGCATCGGCTGGTTTGTCTGTCGGTTGGGACTCGCCATTTGGACCGATCAAATTCGACTTCTCTAAAATTCTGAAGCAAGAAGATTATGACAGAACAGAGTCATTCCGCTTTAGTACCTCTACTCGCTTTTAACCCCCCCCTCTATGGAAATAAAAATGTCATTTAGAAAAAATATTCTCGCTGCCGCCGCGTTGCTTGTATCCGCGGTTGGCGTGTCATTACCGACTGCTCTTGCTCAGGATGCAAATATTGCTGTTCTTGACCGTGACCGTCTGGTCGTCGAAAGCGTCGCGGGTCAGGATATGCAGATTAAACTGCAGACGATTGGTGAGGCGATGAATGCGGAGCTGAATCCTGTTGCTGCAGCGATCGAAAGTGAAGGCCGGTCGATTGAAATCCGTACCGCCGGAAAGTCGATTGAAGATATTCAGGCCGACCCGGTGCTGGCTGCGGAAGTCGGTGCATATATGCAGCGGGCACAAAGCTTTTCGAACGCCCAGCAAATCAAGGCAAATGAAATGAGTCTGACAGAGCGTCAGGCATTGGCACAATTCTATGTCGTCCTGCGTCCGGTTCTGAGCGCGGTCGTTGAGGAGACCGGTGTCGACATTATTCTTGACCGGTCGACGATTATTTTTGGTTCACCCGCCGTTGATATTACGGATGCCGTTCTTGCGAAAATGGACGAGACGGTCACAAGCATTGAGGTTGTAAGACAATCCATGCCACAACAGGGTGCTGTACAATAAGCACCGGGGCTAGATTCGGTTATGAAGATTGACCTTCGCTTCTTTGATTATCTAGGACAGAAAAAACTGTCCGAGCTTGTCGAGTTGACGGGGGCTGAGCCGCTCAGTGTCGAAGATGCCGAGGTTGTTTCTGTTGCCGCAAGTGATGCCGCAGGACCGTCAGATGTTTGCTTTATTGAAGGCAATGACAAAGCCGTGAGCTCAGTATCGAAACAGGCTCTGGCCTGTTTCGTATCGGCTGAAATGGCGCACAGCTTGCCCAGCGGAGTTGTGCCCGTGATTGTGAAGCAGCCGCGCTGGGCGTTCGTCCAGGCGTCGCGGTCGTTCTACAAACCGCGTGATTGGTCGGATGGCGAGGCGAATTATTCGGCACACGAAACCGCAATTATCGCGCCGGGCGTGGTGATTGGTGATGGCGCTGCGATTGGTGAACGGGTTCGGATCGGGCCGAATACGGTCATCGGCCCGGGGGTCCAGATTGGCCGGGATACGGTGATTGGTGCGAATACTTCAATATTTTGCGCGTTGATCGGCGATAATGTTACGATTCTATCGGGGGCCCGCATCGGTGAAAGCGGGTTCGGCGTCACACTTGGTCCCGATGGCGCCGAGGATATCCCCCAGCTTGGACGGGTGATTATACAGGATCATGTCTCGATCGGATCAAATACATGTGTTGATCGCGGGACATTGTCAGACACGATTATCGGGGAGCGGACAAAAATCGATAATCTTTGTCAGATTGCTCACAATTGCGTCCTTGGCCGGAATGTTCTGATGGCAAGTTTTGGCGGTATATCCGGGTCGGTAACTGTCGGTGATGGAGTCATTATGGGGGGGCGGGTTGGTATCGCCGACCATGTGACAATCGGTGATGGCGCGAAGCTAGCGGCATCGGCGGGGATTTTTAGGAATATCGGGCGTGGCGAGGCCTGGGGGGGCACACCTGCAAAGCCCCTTCGTCAACACCTGAGAGAAGTAGCATGGCTGGATCGGCAGGTATCGGCGCGGCGTTCGGATAAAAAATGAGTACTGAAATACACCCAACTGCGATTGTGGAAAATGGTGCTGAGCTTGGCGAAAATGTTCAAGTTGGCGCATATGCCCATATTGGATCGCGGGTCCGTATTGGCGACAATGCTATTATCTCACCAAAAGCTATGGTGATCGGACGTTCGCTGCTTGGCAATAGTGTCGAAATTCACCCGGGCGCGGTGATTGGCGGGACGCCTCAGGTTCTCGGTTTCAAGGCAAGTGATGAATCCTGGCTTGAAATCGGTGACCGTACCGTTCTGCGCGAGCATACGACGGTGCATACCGGCTCTCCTGCACATGGTGGCGTGACCAAAATCGGTCAGGACTGTCTGTGTATGGCACACACCCATTTTGCACATGATTGCGATATCGGGGACAATTGCGTCATTGCTAACAATACCCATATTGGCGGTCACGTTGTGGCGGGTGACAATGTCTGGATGGGCGGTGCGGTCGCCGTGCATCAGTTTTGTCGAATTGGGGAACATGCATTTGTCGGTGGCGGGTCGATCCTGGTTGCAGATGTCATTCCATTTGGTTCAGTTGTCGGCAATCATGCACATCTCGCCGGCCTGAATATTATTGGCCTAAAGCGGCGCGGATTTTCGCGTCAGGCAATACGGGACCTTAGAGCCGGCTATCGCTTGCTATATGCGCGTGAGGGGACGTTTACCGAGCGTCTGGAAGATACGGCGCGCGCGTTTTCCGATGTCGCTGAGGTCATGCTGATTGTCGACTTTATTCGTAATAGTAAAAACCGGTCCCTATGTCTTCCGCGTTAGACGGGGATCATGGTCTTGCGCCGCTCGGGATCATTGCTGGCTTGGGTCACTTGCCGGTAAAGGTCGCTGAAGCCGCAAGTGCCCGGGGGCAGGATGTTTTTATTGTTCGCTTAAAAGGCTTCGTCGAGCCCGCTCTTGAGTCCTATCTTGGAACAGAAATCGGGATTGCCGAAATCGGTAAAATACTCAAAGCCCTCAAGCAGGCGGGCTGCAAAGATGTGTGCTTCGCCGGCCGCGTTACGCGACCAGATTTTGGCACGCTAAAGCCCGATCTGAAAGGGCTAAGTCTTCTACCCAAGGTGATTGCCGCGGCGCGTAAAGGTGATGATGCCCTGTTAAGGGTTCTGGTTGAAACGGTTGAATCTGACGGTTTCCGGGTTATCGGGGCCGAGCAGGCGAGTGGTGCCTTACTGGCTGGCGCTGGTGTGATACTGGGGGCGCCGCCGTCTGATCAGTGCATGTCCGATATTCACAAAGCCGCAAAGGTCGCCGCTGAAATTGGACGTTTGGATATCGGCCAGGGCGCAATTGTCTGCGACGGTCTGGTTCTGTGTGTCGAAGCGCAGGAAGGTACAGATCTCATGCTGCAAAGATGCGCGCAGCTCGATCCGAAATTGCGAGGGGATACGTCTCGTCGAAAAGGTGTTCTGGTCAAGCGACCAAAGCCGATTCAGGAGCGTCGGATCGACTTGCCGACGATTGGCCCAGTCACGATTGAAGGGGCAGCCGCAGCAGGCCTGGCGGGTATTGCGGTCGAGACTGGCGGGGCGCTATTGGTCAGTATTGATGATATGAAAGTAGTGGCAGATCGATACGGCCTGTTTGTTTATGGCTTTTCGAAAGACCTTAAGGCATGAGCGAACGCCGGTTTTTCGTCGTTGCAGCCGAGCCGTCGGGGGATTTACTGGCACGGGAAGTCGTCACCGAGATGCGCCGACGTGACCCGGCAGCCACGTTTTCCTGTATTGGCGGATCCGAGTTGGCGGCAATTGGTCTAACGTCGCAGATCGACATATCAGCCTTATCCATCCTTGGCTTATTTGAAGGGCTGAAAGCTTATCCGGCAGTTGTGAAACTCGCCGATGCGGCTGCCGATGCAATCATCGCATATCAGCCCGAAGCCGTTATTCTTGTTGATTCCTGGGGCTTTATGTTGCGGGTTGCCCAAAGGGTGAAGAAACGGGCCCCGGAGATCAGGCTGATCAAGCTGGTCGGACCGCAGGTCTGGGCAACGCGGGCGGGACGGGCAAAGACCCTGTCGCATGTGGTTGATGAGCTAATCTGCATCCATGATATGGAAGTTCCATTCTATAAACCGTTCGGATTACCGGTAACAGTGATGGGTAATCCGGCATTATCGCGGACGGAGAAAGGCAATGGCACCCGCATCCGGCAATTGTTGGGAATAGGGGCCGATAAGGATATTCTGCTGGTCCTTCCCGGAAGTCGCCCGGCTGAAATAATGCGTGTGGCGCCGGCTTTGGTTGAGGCCGCCCGCATTGTCCGCAATCAGAGACCTGACCTGGAAGTTGTATTTGCACCCGCCGACTCGGTGCGCGCACAGTTTGCGGCTAATTTCCGCGGGCAACTGAGCTGGGGGCATCTGGTGCCGGCCAGCGCGAACCATCACGACGTAATGGCAGCGTCGACGCTTGCGCTGGCATGCTCCGGAACGGTGACCAGTGAACTTGCGGTCCAA
Source organism: Henriciella sp. (assembly GCA_965657655.1). Classification (GTDB taxonomy): domain Bacteria; phylum Pseudomonadota; class Alphaproteobacteria; order Caulobacterales; family Hyphomonadaceae; genus Henriciella. Next base: position 1,367 of record CBFHPC010000045.1, on the reverse strand, counting down.
CAAGTACCATTTCTTGTTGGCTACCGGACCGGATGGATCACCTGGCTTCTAGCACGATATTTTCTGTTCAAGCCGAGATGTATCACGCTGTTGAATATCGCCGCCGGCGATCACGAAATTGCGCCTGAATTTGTTCAGACGAAATTGAATGCGAAGACAGTTGCGGCGGCCGCACTCGAGCGGCTGGACGACCGCTCGATGCTTGACGCGCAGATTTCTGCGCAGAACCTTAGCCTTCAGAAAATGGGTATAGGGCAACAGCCGGCGGCAGAAATTGCCGCAACGGCTATCCTTGCAAGACCTAACGCGATCTAATCTCGATGAAGTCGCGGCGTCCGGCACCGGTATAGATCTGGCGTGGGCGTCCGATACGCTGGCTTGGATCCTCGATCATTTCATTGAGCTGCGAGCACCAGCCGACGGTCCGGGCGAGTGCAAACAAAACGGTAAACATCTCGGTTGGGAAGCCCATAGCGTCGAGTATGACACCAGAATAAAAATCGACATTCGGGTAAAGTTTCTTTTCGATGAAATAATCATCTTCAAGCGCGATGCGTTCGAGTTCTTTCGCAACTTGTAGAACTGGCGTATCGACGCCGAGATCATTAAGAACTTCCGCCGCAGTTTCCTGCATGACTGTCGCTCTCGGATCATAATTCTTATAGACACGATGGCCGAAGCCCATAAGCCGAAACGGATCGTTTTTGTCTTTCGCCCGGGCAATAAATTCCGGAATGCGGTCAACGCTACCAATCTCGCGCAGCATATTCAGGCAGGCTTCATTCGCGCCGCCATGGCTTGGTCCCCACAGTGATGCGACGCCCGCAGCAACCGCCGCATAAGGGTGCGCACCGGATGATCCGGCGAGGCGGACGGTTGAGGTCGAGGCGTTTTGCTCATGGTCGGCGTGTAGAATGAAGATCTTATCCATGGCTTTCGCCAGAATAGGGTTGGTTTCATATTTTTCCGCCGGGACGGCAAAACACATGCGCAGGAAATTCTCCGCATAGGACAGATCATTTTGCGGGTTCACGAAGGGCTGGCCAACATTGTATTTGTAGATCCGCGCTGCCAGGGTCGGCATTTTTGCAATAAGACGAATATAGGCAAGATGGCGTTCATCAGGGTCAGAACTGTCCATGGCGCCGGGATAGAAGGCTGACATAGCGCCGACGGTTCCGGTCAGCATTGCCATAGGGTGGCTGTCACGCCGGAAGCCTTCAAAGAAACGGTCCATCTGGGTGTGGAGCATCGTATGCTGCGTGACTTCATGTGTGAATTTGCGGAACTCGGTTTGGGTTGGCAATTCACCATTCAGCAGGAGATAGCTGACTTCTAGAAAACCAGAATTCGCGGCAAGTTGTTCG
>CBFHPC010000044.1:0-14536 GCA_965657655.1 Henriciella sp. | reverse complement strand
CGATTGTGCGATTACAATGTTGCAAGCGCTAGCTCCGGAGCCGGTAACCGAAGATGACCCTAAAACCTAAAAGCTTGGGGTTTTCTTCTTAACTCAAGCAGTCCATCCTGCCGCAAAACGTGGAGGATGAAATGGACGATTACGCGAATTATGACGCACTCGGATTAGCGGAATTGGTGCGCACCCGCCAGGTCAGCGCGGAAGAAGTGCTGGATGCTGCGCTCGTGCGGGCCGAAAAGGCCCAGTCAGAGCTGAATTGTTTTGCCAATCTATTTCCAGATATCGCCCGCTCTCAAATCAAGGATGGCCTGCCCGCCGGCCCGTTTGTTGGCGTTCCCTATCCAACGAAAGATCTCGCAGTCCAGATAAAAGGGGCGCCTCTTACCAATGGTAGTCGAGCCTGGAAGGATAATATCTCGACTGTTAACAGCGTCATCACGGAGCGCTTTAAGCAAGCTGGAATGACGCTATTTGGCACGACGACAAGTCCGGAGTTCGGTCTAACTACTTCAACAGAGAGCATGCTGTTTGGACAGACAAGCAATCCCTGGGACACAAGCCGTACATCCGGCGGCTCTTCGGGCGGCGCATCAGCGGCTGTCGCCGCCGGTGTTGTCCCTATCGCCCAGGCATCAGATGGTGGCGGCTCCATACGTATACCGGCCGCCTGTACCGGCCTGTTCGGTATGAAGCCATCACGCGGGAGAACCCCGATGGGCCCGACCACCACCGAGGGCTGGAACGGGCAGTCATGTACGCATGCCGTGTCGCGAACCGTCCGGGACAATGCCGCGCTTCTCGACGCGACACATGGCAAAGAAAGCGGGTCGAGATATGATGCGCCAGCCCCGGATGGCAGCTTTCTCTCCGCCCTTGAGCGTGATCCCAAACCGCTTCGGATCGCGATCTGGAACGAGGCACCAAACGGCACGACTGCTGATGCGGATGCGCAAGCCGGTCTCGACACCACACGCAACCTCTTGGAATCCCTTGGGCACGAGGTCGAAGATGCCCGCCCCGCGCTGGATGGCGATGCCCTGACCAAGGGGCTGGTGATGACCATTTCGGCCGCCATGGCGATGAATTTCGAAGCCAGAGCCGAAGTTCTGGGCAGACCGCTTGGTGATGACGACCTCGAACCCGTCACACAGAGCATGTATAATCTAGGAAAGACCGTCCCGATGCTGGAACTGATGCGCGCCAATCATGCCGCCATTCAGGCCGCGATCGTGTTCGAAGACTTTCTGAATGCCGGACGGTATGATTTTATTCTGGCTCCAACCCTGTCAAGGAAACCCGACAAGCTCGGCGTGCTGTCGCTTAATCCCGATGATTTCGATGCTTATGGCGAGGCCGTCGGCAGCTTTGCGCCATGGTGTAGCGTGTTTAACCAGATGGGCGCGCCGGCCATGTCGGTCCCACTACACTGGACCGACGACCAGCTTCCAATCGGAATGATGTTCGGCGGGCGCTGTGGCGCCGAGCGCGAGCTGTTTCAACTGGCCGGCCAACTCGAACGCGCGGCGCCCTGGGCTGACAGGCGTCCGCCAGTCTGGGTTGGCTAGCAGCGGCCAACGCTATTGGCGCGCTCAAGCGGTGTCGCGGCCGACATTCGATAACGTCCGGTGCGCCTACAGCATATTTGCTGCAAAACAGGCAGGTGACCCGCCATATCAGGCCTTCCCGGTCAGGATTACAGGCCCGTCTAATCGGCGGTCGGGTCACCAATTTTGTGGTGTCTGAGCTGCATCACACTGGTGCAAATCTTTTCCAGATCCTTGTCTAGAGCCTCAATATTGCGGGCACCGGTGGCCGCGCGGAAATGTTCCCGAAGTCCATTTGAAGAGGGCCCCATAGCCGGCTGCGCTCCAAACGCCAGCCGCTGGACTTGCTGAACCGCCTGCAACCAGCCCGCTGCCTCGCCCAGCCTTTTACCCTCGTCTTCGGAAAACGCTCCGATTTGAGTCAACAAACGAATGGCGTCATCGATAGACGTGTGCAAGACATCCGCACGTCCTGACTTGAGCAATGCCTTTTGGACAATGAATTCCAGGTCAATCAGGCCACCAAGCCGGTGCTTGATATCCCAATCACCGGCTGGCGGTTTTTCCTGCAACAGGCGCCGACGCATATCCAGAATATCGCGATCAAGGGCGGGATTGCCTGCAGCACGAACGATTGCAGCCTTTGCTATTTCGGTAATTCGGGCATTCAGAGATGCGTCACCGGCAACCGGCCGCAACCGCGTCAGCGCCATAATTTCCCAGGTCCAGGCTTCATTAAAATGATAGCGTTCAAAGGCTTCGACGGATGTGGCAACCGGGCCGGCACGTCCTGACGGACGCAGCCTCATATCGACCTCGTAAAGATAGCCCTTTGCCGTATCGGCCGAGAGTGCAGCAATCAACCTCTGCGTAAAACGGGTAAACCATGCCTGAGCTTCCTCGTGGCCGGCGCGGTCATAAATTACGATTAGATCAAGATCGGACCCTGCGGTCATTTCATGCCCGCCAAGTTTCCCCATTGCCGCAATCGACCAGACCCCGGGGGGCGACCCAAAGCGCCGGATCGTTTCAGCCTCGGCCGCCGCCGCCATCAACTCGATACAAGTCTCGGCCAATTCGCTCCACGCTTCACCCGCCCGGTTCACTGCCAGCGCGCCATGTAGAAGCCTGTGCCCGATCAGAAAACTCTCCTCGGAATGCCATTGCCGCACCTGGTCCATTGCAGACTCGAAGCCGGCCTCTAAATCGACTTCAGGGCGACGACGGCGGACATTTTCCGAGACCAGCGCTTCCAGAACGCTCGGCCGCTTTGCCAGACCGGTGCCGATTTGCGGCGCCAGAGCGAGGGTGGCAACTAAATCCTCGAGTAATTTCGGCTCTGCAAGCAGCATCGAAAGTGTCTGCACACCGGATGATAAGCCTTCGAGAAACCGGCTGAACTGCATAAGTGCGGCATCGGCCTGGCCGGTTTTACCCATTGCGCGAAGTGCGTCGGGTAATAATGCCGTCAATAATTCGCGACCCCGGGCGCTGCGCGTTGCCGGCATCCGGCCCCGATGCCACCTCGAGACCTGCAAGATCACATTCTCAGGATCAACAAAGCCAAGATCAAGCAGCGTATCGACGGTTCCGGGATCGGGATCAACACCGGTGAAAACCAAATTGCCGTCGGTCGCAGCCTGACGCTTGCGGCTCTCATCGACGAACAAATTCGCATAATGGGCATGAACCGTTTCGCGAACAAAACGGACCGCTTCATCCAGCTCGGTTACCCCATTAAAACCGCACAATGCCGCAACCCGGCCGCGCTCACCGGCATCGGCTGGCAAACTATGGGTTTGCTGATCTCCCAGCATCTGTATGCGATGCTCGACGCCGCGCAAAAACGGATACGCCCGCTGCAAATCTGCATTCACCTCAGCCTTGACGACATCGTGCCGGACAAGATCGTCAAGCGCCGACACTGTCCGGCACGCCCGCAATGACGGAAGACGACCGCCGAGAATAATCTGTTGGGTTTGTGCGAAGAACTCGATCTCCCGAATTCCGCCCGGGCCGAGCTTTACGTCATTATTGGCTTGCTGCCGCCGCCCGGCAACCTTGGTGTTGATCATATTCTTGATCGCGTGGACATCCGCAATAGCCCAATAGTCAAGCTGTGGCCGCCACACAAACGGCTCCAGCCGGCTTATAAATTTCGTCGCGGCGGCAAGATCACCGGCCACAGGCCGGGCCTTGATCCAGACCATGCGCTCCCAGTTTTGTCCTAAAGTGGTGTAATATATCTCGGCCCGTTGCGTCGACATCGCCACCGGTGTTGAACTTGGGTCCGGTCGCAATCGAAGATCGGTCCGGAAGACATACCCATCTGCCGTTTGCTTTTCGAGCAACCGCATTGCCGACTGGATAATCCGGTTCGCGGTGTCTTCCTGTCCGCGCGGTCCGCCGACAAATACCTCGGGCTCGAAAAAGGCCACCATATCAATATCGCTGGAATAATTGAGCTCGAAAGCCCCCATTTTCCCAAGCGCAATGAGAAACAGTCCGGCCCCATCACATTCATGACGATGCAGCGCATATTGCAGAGCCACCTGTACGCTTGCATCGGCAAAGCGGGTGATCCTCTCCGTTGTCTGAAACGGCGTGTCAGATTGGCTGAGATCCAGCGCGGCAATTGCAGCATGCGCCAGACCTTTCGCGTCTCTCAATTTCGACATCACATCCGCTTCCGGGGCGGAGACCTCAATCTCCTCGAGCCGCGCAAGCGCCGTCTCAAATGCTTTTTCTACCGTTTTAGCTTGCAAAATTCCGGCGTATTTTTGGTATAGCCGCCGCAGATAAGGGGCCTGCTCCGCGCCCAATTTCAGGGCATCGAGCGGTGTCGCCGAGAGCGCGGACATATCAGGCCAAACCATAACAGCATCTCCTATGGCAGTTTCAGGGTCACCAACAAACCCGAACCGGGATTATCAGGGATCGAAGACCCCAGAATAAGTTGACCATGATGTAACTCGGCGACCGCGTCGACCAAAGCAAGTCCGAGACCCGATCCGGGTTGGGTCCGGGCCTCATCGAGGCGGACAAAACGCTGTTTGACACGCTCACGGTCATCCACAGATATTCCCGGACCACTATCACCCACCATGATCCGCAAACCATCAGGGTCGCGGCACAGCTCAAATGCAATTGCTCCACCCGATGGCGTATATTTTATGGCATTGTCGAGAAGGTTGGACACAGCCTGAGCCAGAAGGGCCCGATCACCACGAATGTGAATATCCGGCGAAATTTTTGCGGTAAACGATAACTCGGAATCCTCGCATGCGGGCTCGAAAAGTTCAGCCATCTCCCCGGCGAGTTCTGACAGATTGACCGTTGAGAACTTCGAGGTTGATACTTCGCTAACGCGCGAAAGTCGTAGTATTGCATTGAAGGTCGCCAGCAATTGGTCAATCTCGACAACCGTTTGCTCGAGGGTATTCTCGGCTATTTCCCTGTCTATCGGCGCCCGCAGCGTGGCTTCCAGCCGGTTACGCAGGCGCGATAATGGCGAGCGCAGATCATGCGCGATCGCTTCACCTGCATGGCGGGTGCTGGCCATTAGCCGCTCGAGACGCGTCAACATAGCGTTTAGCCGTTCTGACAATCGATCAAACTCATCACCCGTTTCGCCAATATCGGCTCTCTGGCTCAGGTCACCTCCCATCACGGCCTCGGCAATCCGGCTTAACCCCTCGGCCCGTCTGGCAGCATAACGCGAACTGAAATAACCGCCGATCAATGCCAGTATAATGCCGATTGGTGCCGCCGTCGCAACCGCCCGGGTCACCCGGCTGACAAGCATGATCCGCTCGTCCATCTTGATACCCACAAGCAGCAAACTGTCATCCCCAAGACGGACAATACGCCCTTCAATTGTCGATATATCCGGCACACCAACAGGCTGGGCCCGTTCGATTTCGAAGGTCACACTCTGTGGCTCGGCAAAAACCGTTGAAGTATCGACCGGCATACGCGGCAAGTCACCGATAATAATATCGCCGTCACCGGTCTCAAGCTGGTAGGTAAAGTCACGAACCCGCACAAAGGCCCGCTCCAGCAATGACTGCTCCAGTCGTTGCGGCCCGCCACTATTCCAGGCAACGGCCAGCGTTTGTAATTCCGACTCCAGTCGACCAATTGTCTCGGACCGCATCGCGCCGACCGTAGCGGTGTAGAAATAGGCAAGCATCCCAGCCGAAAACAGGGCAAACAATACCGCATAGACCAGCGCCAGCCGGAACGTTGTTGTCCAGACAAACGCAAGAGGACCAGACCTCAACCCTCTAGGCAATATCCAGCCCCGCGTACCGTTTGCAGAAGCTGTCGGTCGAATTCCTTATCGATTTTCGAACGTAACCGGGAAATATGAACATCAATGACATTTGTTTGTGGGTCAAAATGATAGTTCCAGACTTTTTCCAGCAACATCGTCCGCGTCACCGTCTGACCGGCATGCCGCATAAGAAATTCAAGCAGTTTAAACTCTCTTGGCTGGAGGTCGATAATCGTGTCCTCCCGAACCACCTTTCTCGACAATAGGTCCATTTCCAGATCACCGACTTTCAATATCGTCACTGGTGTCTCATTTTGGCTATGGCGCCGCCCCAGCGCTTCAACGCGGGCGACCAGTTCCGCTGGTGCAAAAGGCTTTGCGAGATAATCATCACCGCCAGCCTCCAGACCTTCAACCCGGTGGTCAACTTCGGACAGGGCTGACAGAAACAAGGCTGGCGTAACACCGCCCCCGGCGCGGAATTCCTGCACCATCCGCAAGCCAGACTTCTCCGGCAGCATTCGGTCCACAATCAGCGCGTCAAAATTCTCTGACCTCGCTCTGAGCAATCCTTCGTCACCCTGACCAACACACTCAACGGAATGTCCGGCGCCAATCAGAACGTTCTCAATAAATTCAGAATGTTCGCGATCATCTTCGATTACGAGAATATGCATTTTTAATGCGCTCCCTAGCTAGTATGCCTCCGAAATATCAACTGTCAGATAGGATGTCCGCGGGCCAAAGCGGATCGCCAGAAGAAGTTTATCCCGACCAAGCCCCTCGGCACGTCTGATTGCATCATCCAGATCGATAATGCTATTGAGCGGCTGTCCGTTGGCATCAAGCAGAACCATGCCCGGACGGACACCCAGCTCACGCAACGGACTATCGGACATAATGTCATCAATCACGAGTCCCGGTTCATCAGCGTCAAGTCCTAAGGCGTCACGGGTCTCGGGATCGAGCGGGCGCAGATAAAGCCCCAGCGGGGCCTCTTTCGCATCGCCCTCATCATCGCTTTCAGATCGCGGATCCGCACTATTCAGCGTATCGTTCAAATCCTGGGGCCGCTCGCCAACCGTCACCACGACAAGCTTTCGCTCATCGCCACGGATAACAACAAAATCATTTCTCGATCCCGCCGCCAAGCCGCCGACAATTCTGGTCGTGTCGGTCGCATCCTGAACTTCAACGCCATTGATTTCGACAATAATATCGCCGCGCTCAATTCCGGATTCGCGGGCTGGACTATTGACCACAAGGTCCGCCACTATTGCGCCCATGACTTTATCAAGCCCGCGCGCTTCGGCCATATCGGGCGTTACATCCTGGATCGTAACACCGAGCCAGCCGCGAGAGACACGCCCGCCATTGATCAGTTTTTGGGTGACATCCTTGGCCAGGTCAGACGGGATCGCAAAACCGATACCGACCGAGCCGCCAGTGGGAGAGAATATCGCGGTATTAACCCCGATCACCCGACCATAAAGATCAAAGGTCGGACCGCCGGAATTACCGCGATTGATCGCCGCGTCGATTTGCAAAAAGTCGGTATAAGGGTTGGAATTACCAAGGTCACGGCCATTCGCCGACAAAATACCGGCCGTTGCCGTCCCCCCCAGCCCGAACGGGTTGCCCAGCGCGATGACCCAGTCGCCGCGCCGCAATGTCGAGCTGGATTGAAATTCTACGAACGGATAGGTCCCGGCCTCTGTCACCTTGATAACCGCAAGGTCTGTCTGTGGATCACTGCCGATCAACTCGGCATCCAGCTCCCGGCCGTCTTCGAGCACGATTTCGATCTCGACGGCATTCTCGACCACGTGATGATTGGTAACAATATGCCCCTCGGCGGAGATGAAGAAGCCGGATCCTAATGACCGCGCCTCACGTGTGCTTGGTTCCCGGTCATTATCATCATCATCCCGGTCATCGCGGGGACCTCTCTGGAAACGTTCGAAAAACCGTTCCATTTCCGATAATTCCGACCGCTCCTGCTCCGAGACAACATTTACACTCACGACCGCCGGACTCACCCGCTCGATCAGATCAGCAAAGCTCATAGGCGCACCATTGGGAGCCTCGACAATAATCGGCTCGACATCCGCAGAAACCATTTGCGGTCCCCACACAATGGCTGCCATGGCACCAGCACCAAAAAACGCGCCGACCAAAGACTTTGCAGACATACCGAACAATTTCATTATTTTAAGACCTCCAGAAATCTCTTTCTTCCTATTTGGTCTACTATACGCAAAAGGAACAGCCCGATCTTGATTAAAGATCATTAAGCTAAGGCTCATTTAACGCCAGATCAGTATCGACCAATACGACTATTTAATGCAATCGGTCGAATGGAAGCTGCGCGACACCAGCTCCCCGGCCGATCAGTTAATATCTGTCAGGACTTTCAATATCGCGTAATTCCCGCGGCTCGTAATTTTCATCATGCTTGGCTAGAATTTGGTCCGCTTCAAAATATTGCGATCCCGGGACAAAGCGGCCGCTGGCAACGACACCCTGTCCTTCACGGAACAGATCCGGTAAAATGTCGGCATAGCGAACGGTCACAGTCTGGTCGGAGCCGTCTTCAATCACAAAAAAAACCTCGACGCTCTCACTATATTGCAGCGAATCCGGTTGAACGAAGCCGCCAATTCGAATGCGACGATTCATCTCCGGCATACCGCGCTCGGCCAGCAATTCCGGCGTATAGAAAAGATCTGCATTCCGGCCGAGGGCGAAACCGGCCAGCACGGTCGCAGCTGCGACCAGAAGTCCAGCACCAGCGACCGCGTAAAGACGTTTTGTTCTCGCTCGCATCAGATGCTCCCGCCAATATCAACCCAGTCTGTCCTTACCCCAAGGCAGACGGCTCTAAAAGGGATAAATAGTGTTCATCCCACCGCCTTCAATGTCAGCCGGGCGCGCAATCCACCATTAATATTCGATATTAAACTTAGCTCGCCCTGATTCATCTCAGCCAGATCCGAAACGATCGATAATCCCAAGCCAGAACCGGGCGCTGTCTCATCGAAGCGGACACCACGCTTCAAAGCCTGCGCCATTTGCGCCTCGCTCAGACCAGTTCCGTCATCATCGACATCAATCGCAACCGTCCCGTCAGATAATTTTGACACCGAGACGGTCACCACGGAGCGCGCCCATTTCGATGCATTTTCCATCAGGTTGCCAAGCATTTCCTCAAGATCCTGCTGCTCTGCCGAGACCGAAAATTCCTCCGAAACCTCAACATTAAACCGGATAGCACGGTCTTCATAAAGACGCTGTAAAGTGCGCACGAGGCCATTAATAACCGGCGCAAGCTCGGTTCTGGCACCGAGAATATCCGCTCGCGCGGCGGCCTGGGCACGCTGTAAATAATGTTCGACATTCGATAGCATGCTCTCAGTCTGACGACGCACCACATGATCGAGTTGTGATGTCCCCTTGGCTTCATTGCGCAGCACGGCCAGTGGTGTTTTCAACGCATGCGCCAAATTTCCAACATGCGTTCGCGCCCTCACGACAACCGAGCGATTGTGTTCGAGTAGCCGGTTCAATGCTTCACTTAACGGACGCACTTCCAATGGATAATTTCCCGACAGGCCGGTCTGACGGCCCTCTCTGACCGCATTGATGTCGGCTTGCACCCGCTCAAAAGGCCGCAGCGCGACCCGCAATCCAAGCGCCATTGCCAGCAGGGTACCAATAGCAAGCCCCAGCATCGCCACCGTCAATAAAACTCTGAGTTGTGCGCCGCCAGCATCGGTGTCGGTTCTGTCGGCCGCAGCGACTAGCAATACCGGCGCGCCCCGGTCCGGCAGGGTGATAAGCTGCGCCGCGACCCGAACACTCTCGCCGGCCGGTCCCTCTGAATTGATATGCAGAACCGAACCGGACGACTGTTTCGCAAACTCGATAAGCGCTGGTGTAATCGGTGTATTCCCATCCCACAGGCTGCGAGACCGAATGTCATCGTCAAACGAGTCGGCGTCCTTTAAATCGACGATCGCCCAATAGCGGCCTGACAATGGCACTTCATATCGGGGATCCGTCGGAAGTTTATTTTCAACACCGATAAGCGTTTCATCGGCGTCACTGTCGGTTGCCCGCGACAAGGTTACGAGGGTCGAATTCAATTCCTGGTCGAGCAAATGAATCAATTGGGCATTATAGGCCGCCATTGTCGCGACAATCGTGCCGGATACCATCAAAACACTCCAGAGCAATGCGCCGATCAGAAACCGTCGCGCCAGCGAAACCGGAGCGATGACATTACCAAGCCATCTTATCCAACCCAGTATGACTGCCATTAAGGCCCGCTCACCGGACCACCCGCGCCTGCTCGTGTTCCGGCACGACAAGACGATAGCCCAGCCCTCTTTCAGTTATGATCCGGTCACCACCGATCTTCTTTCTTAAACGGCCGACAAAGACTTCAATTGTATTGGAATCGCGATCAAAATCCTGATCATAGATATGCTCGACCAATTCGGTTCGCGATACGACCCGTCCCTGATGATGGATTAAATAACTGAGCACCTTATATTCATGAGCGGTCAGCCGCAGTGGTGTGCCGCTCAAGGTCGCCCTGGTCGATCGGGTATCGAGCCGCAACGAACCGGCCTCTATGGTTGGCAGGACATGTCCCGATGCCCGACGCAGCAATGCCCTCAGACGCGCCAGCACCTCTTCTGTATAGAATGGCTTTGTCACATAATCATCCGCGCCGGCATCAAAGCCTCTGACCTTTTCGCTCCAGCGGTCTCTTGCTGTCAGGATCATGACGGGAAATGTTTTTCCGTCTTTGCGCCACCGCTCGAGAACCGTCACGCCGTCAACTTTAGGCAACCCCAGATCAAGAATAACCGCATCATATGGTTCTGTATCGCCGAGAAAATGCCCGTCCTCGCCATCGGCGGCGAGATCAACTGTATAACCGGCCTGGGTCAAAGCATCGGCCAATTGCCGGCGCAAGTCAGCCTCATCTTCAACAATCAGAATTCGCATATTCGTCTCTCTTTTTAATTCAAACGGCGTCCGGAACGCGCATCAACCAGCAATCGAATACGCTTTCCCTCATCGGTCATCCATTCAATTACATATACTTGCTGGCCAGCACGTTCGTGCAAATTGGCATCAATTTGATAGCCACCATACCGGCGTTTCAGACGCGAAAATATCTGTCGCAGCGGAATGGTTGTCCCCCGTTCTCTCGCATCCTGGGCCTGTCTCGGCGTGAATGTGCGGCTCCAATCAGCACTTGCCGCACCCGGCCACGCCAGGCCGGTTGAGATCAGAAAAACCGCTGATACAAACCACTTAACCATAATCTAGCTATGCCAATCCCGGACTGAACAGTTTCTGAACAATCCCACCCTCATCTACGTCTCACGATACTTCCGGGCCCATTTTTTAAGCTCTTTATTTTTCGGATCATCAATCATCACAATCAGCCGCGCATAAAGGTGCCCCGGACGCCCTGGCCGCTGCACACCGCGATGACGCAGCCGCAAATTCGCGCCCGAATTCGAGCCTTCGGGTATTTTGAGCGTGACCGGACCGGATGGCGTTGAAACATCGACAGTTCCGCCAAGGACCGCAATGCTCAACGGCACATGGACATCCATTCTCAGATCGTCTTCGTCACGGCTCCACACGGTGCTCGAGCCGACGCTAACTTCCAGCATGGCATCACCCGGAGGGCCACCGGTCCGCGAAGGATGGCCCTGGCTTTTCAGTCGTAATGTCTGACCGGACTCAATACCCGCCGGTATCGCCACATTCAAAACCCGGCCATCCGCCATTGTCATATCCCGGCGGGCCCCCATCACGGCATCTTCAAACGAAACCTTCACACGATAGCGCATGTCCGAGCCTTTGCTCGGACCGGGCCGTCGGCGTCCGCCCCCGAACATACCCGACAAAATATCATCGAACGGGTCTTCGCGTTGCCGTTCAAATCCGCCACGCCGCCAGTCCCCGTAATTGGACCCCCTGTCAAAACCTCTGGGATTTCCAGCCGCATCAATTTCGCCATTGTCGTATTGCCGGCGTTTATCGGTATCACCCAAAATTTCATAAGCGGCAGTGACCCGCTTAAACCGATCGGACTTCGCGCGATCATCGGGATGCAAATCGGGGTGTAATTCCTTGGCCAGGCGCTTATAAGCCCGACGAATATCATCGGCAGTCGCCGACTTGGAAACTCCGAGAATTGCGTACAGATCCTGTGTCATAGCGTTCTGGTGTCCAAACAAAGGTGTTTTAATAAACGGCCGGCACAGGAATGGAACCCCATGGACCAAATGAGCCATTCATATCGATCTCTGCTATTTCGGCCGAATCATAAGCCGGACCCACGTGCACTTCGGTGTTTCTAATCGTCAGCGTGTCTAGTAACCGCCCCTGGCGGAACAATCGAACTTGAAAAACACCTGCATATGCCGAGCTATCAGGATCAAGATTATTGGAAATTTCCGGCGCACGTGCGGTCCAGCTCAATTTAGCGCCCGTACTCTGCCTTAGTGCCCGTAAATGCCCGACGCGCCACGGTCGCGCAGCCTCCGCCTGATACTGATAGGTTTGCGCTGTTCCCCCGCCGGCCCACCATGACAGCTCCAGACCCGCCTCATCTGGGCTCAACACCGGTCGCCGTAACCGGTCATCGACAAAAATCGCATAGCCACCATCCGGAATACGCATACTGCGGGTGCCGCCGAGCCCCCGCAACAAACGACTGAGCCGCCACTGGTTCGGGCCAATCAAAACAGCCTCCGCAAATGCAAGCAACTCCCACCCTAGCTCGGTTTGGACGAGCACTTGATTCCCGCCTGCCAGCACGCCTGACTCCGATAGCGAATTGAATGCGTGACTATCGATATCGACGATTAAACTGGTCGAATGATCCCAGCGCCCGACGGGCCCGGCGCCTGCTTCCGCTTTGATCTGACCGATAGAAGAGGGCGCATCGAATGCCGTCCGTTCAAGCATGCTGCTGGCATCGGCCCCGGCAGATACCGCAACATGTCCCGGCCATGGATCGGCCGCGCATGCCAGTATCAGCGCCGGCGGCTGTCCTGCAATCGGCGGCGCATCGATCATAATCAAGACAGGGTCGGCCGCGATAGGCGTGATGTCGCCGGCAACAGGCACGTTGCCGTCGCGCACCGGAGGCGTGGGCTGCCGCGCCTGGGAGAGATCTAATTTTCGTGTCAGCCCCGTATCTGTCACATGCTCCACCCGCCAGCGTCCGTCATCAGCGAGGTCAATCACGTCACCCGGCTGCAAAATCAGACTTCGCGGCCCGAGAAGGACTGATGCGGTTACCGGCTGCTGGAGGTTTGATAAGAGCCGGTCGGCAATATTTTTGGCCCGCGTCTCACCCATGACCAAAGGGAGCGACAAGGTCTCGACATGGTCGATCGCACCGACTTTCCGGCGCGCTTCTGCGACTGCAGGGCCGTAACGGCCATCATCGGAAATATAATTTATCCTGACCGCCTTGGGCGCCTTGTCCAGCATCTGATGCTGATTGCTTCGACCACCTTCGATTTCGTCGGATGGCTGGACAGGAGCGCCCGTATCGGCACTTTTATTCATCATCGCCAGGCCGTTAGACGTTTCGATACAATTCAGATCGAACGCCGCCATCAACGGCGCCATAGCCTGACGCAACGTCGCGACACCATCGATAACATATCCTTCGACCAGACCGTCGACCCGTGTCACATCAAAACTGATCGGACTGTAATTCCCGATGTCCGCAAGTATTGTCGACAGTTCAACCAGCCCGGCCCGGCCATTCAGCCAGTGGCCAAAAGCCCAATTGTCAGCATCTGTCCATACAGACCCCAGCTGCGGAAATGCCGGCCAGGGTCGCGCATCCCAACACCAGACCGAAACACCCTCAATCATTTCCTGCGCCTGCCAGTATGACAGGGCAGATATCAAGGCCCGGCGTTGCAGCAAATCGTCCCGGTGCCCCATAGAATAGGCTGGAAGGGCACTTTCGCTGCTCTTTGGATCATAAAAAACATTGGGCTGATTGGTGCCATGATCGAGCGCCGGGACCCCTATCTCTGTCAGCCGGATTGGTTTCATCCCGGGCCGCCATGCGGTCGGAAGCGGTAATCGGGCACCTGCCGCCCTTTCATAATGCAGGTTGGACCACCAGCCATTCAGGTCTTTCTGCCGAAACACCCAGTCTTCCTTAAAACCGTAATCTATGATCGGCGTTCTTGACTGCGCCTCGCGATCAGCCGTGGTCGCGTAATACCAGTCATAGTTTTCACCACCTGTAATATTCGCCCGTAAATAGTCAGGGTCATCCGCCGCCTTATAGCCAGATTGCGCGTCCTGATGCTCACGTCCGGGCCGCCAATCCCCCATTGGAGGATACCAATCAATACCAACATAATCGATGTCGGGTGAGGCCCATAACGGGTCCAGTGGAAACAAGACATCAGCCTGCCCGTCCGCCACGTATGCGCCATACTCGCTCCAATCGGCGGCATAGGAAATCTTCATATCAGGACCGACAATCGCGCGAACCTCTTCCGCCAGCGCGACCAAGGCAGCCACAAAAGGAAAGCTGCCATCAGCCGCCTGCAAACGCGTCAAGCCACGCAACTCGGATCCGATTAGAATAGATGATACCACCCTGGCGCGCGCTGCTAATCGCGCATTATGGAGAATAAAGTGCCGGTAT
>CBFHPC010000043.1:0-14580 GCA_965657655.1 Henriciella sp. | reverse complement strand
CTGCGCGGCGGCGCCGATCCGATCCGCGCGATAATCCGGTCACACCGGAGCTTCTCTTCACCATCATTCACACTGACCGTGATCCAGCCGGGCTCGACCTTCACCGTCGACGTACTCGTCATGACGTCCATTCGCCCCTGATCACGGGCCGCGAGCAGCGCTTTGACATTGGCGTCCTTGGCCCGCGGAAAATCAGGCGCGCGTTGCAACAAGGTAACCCGATTGCCCTGGTCGGCGTCAGCACAGAGACCGAGCGCATTCTCGATGCCGGCATCGCCACCACCGATAACAATCACATTCTCGTCAAAATGGGCTTTCGGGTCGTCAAGCTGGTACTGAATAAATGGGAGATCGCCGCCTGGCTCCCGCATCTTATTCGGATTGCCCTGCGTTCCAATCGCCATGATGACGTTCTCGGCCGCAATTTCGGTACCGTCACCAAGCGTTAGCCTGAAATCACCCTTGGCGCCGCTAATCGCCGTCACTTCGCTATTATACCTGATATTCACACCCAGCGAATCGACCGCAGCTTGCCACATCTCGAGGGTGTTCTCACGGGTTCCCGCATCGAACCCAACATCACTGCGCAATACCAGCTGGGACGGCGTTGCCATGATATGCTTGCCAAGCTGATACTTAAAAATCGTATCGGAAAGATGATCCGTCTTTTCAAGGAGAATATGCGGCATATCGATTGCAGCGGCATGCGCCGCTGCACTCATCCCGGCTGGTCCAGATCCGACAATTGCTACTACAACTTTATCAATATCGTCCCGCATTACTCGTATACCATCCGCCGCCCAAACTAAGTAGTCTCGCGAGCTGGAACGAATTGCAAGTCAAAAATAATGTTGGTCTTGACTTTTACACTTTAAGCCGATTTTCTCCTAGCCGGGTGACGTGTGGGATCAGGGCGCATGAAGATTAATCTACGGCCCTTATCGGCTGGTATTCTTTTTCTCTTTTCGGTGATCGGGTTGGCCACTGCGCAACCCGCCGGCTTTGATCAAAATACTGATGGAATACATGCTGGTGTCATGACCTGCTATGGCTCGACATGCCACGGCCGACAGGAATCGACCGGGGTGGTCGTTCTACAAAATGAAATCCAGATCTGGCAGGATGAGACGACCGTTGCCGGAGCGCATGTCAGAGCTTACAAAGTCCTTTTCGACGACCGCTCTCAGGCGATCGCGGAAAAAATGAATATCGGCGCCGCGCATACGGCACCGGAGTGCCTGTCCTGCCACAGTGACCCTGTTCCTGCATCGCTGCGCGGACCGCAATTTCAGATCTCAGACGGAATCGGTTGCGAAGCGTGTCACGGCGCATCCGGCGGCTGGTTAACGAGTCACTATGCCGAAGGCGCGACGCACGCCGAAAATATCAGTAACGGATTATATCCAACCGAAGATCCCCTCGCACGAGCAGATCTGTGTCTGAGTTGCCATCTCGGCTCGTCACGCGAAGACCAGTTTGTATCCCACCGGCTGATGGCCGCCGGACACCCCAGAATGTCGTTTGAGCTCGATCTTTTCACGGCGCTGCAAGCTCACCATTTAGAAGACTATGATTATGAAGAACGCAAAGGCCTGCAGGGCGGCGCCCGGGTCTGGGCGATCGGTCAGGCCAAAGCCTTGCAGAACCAGCTCGATCTGTTCGGAAATTCCGACCACGCCCGCGACGGCCTGTTCCCGGAACTGATTTTTTACGACTGCTTCGCCTGCCATCGCGAAATTTCAGATGACCCGAACTGGCGTCCGGAGGTTCGTGAAAACCCGCTGCGACCTGATATCCGGGGGGTCCCGAAATTCAATGATGCGCACATGATCATGCTTAGCATCGCAGCCTCGAGCCTGTCGGATGAGGCACGCCAGCGTGTCGACGCACGGACTTTTGCCTTCCACCGCGCCCTTGAAACCGGCATTGGCGTCGAAGACGAGATCGCCGCTTATATGGCGCTGTCAGGTCAATTGATCCGCCAATTCCAGAGAAAGCGGTTTACCCGAAATGACTATCTCGACATGATCCGCAATACGCTGTCGCGTTCGACAGCAGCCGCCTACACCGATTATCAGACGACCGAACAAGTGGTGATGGCTGTCGATACGCTGCTCAACGCAATGGTTGTATCGGGCATGACATCGAGCCAGGCTGTTAGCGTAATGCGTGAAGACATCGAAATCGCTTATGACGCCGTTATTGACCCAAATGATTATGATCAAGACCAGCTCATCGCCGCGCTGGACCGGATTGCAGCCTCATTGGAGACGATTTGAGACATCACCTCCCTTTACGATTGGCCGGCCCAATTCTAGCCGGCCTGGCACTGGGCAGCTGCGGTGGTGGTGGCGGGTCTAATCCGGATAACACATCAGCCGGGCCAATCGCTTCGCCAAACCCGGGGCCACAAAGCGTTTACGATGTCCCGGCCCTTGAATCTCTCAGTATTAGCGACGTTGAAAGCATTGTGTCTCAAGCTGTCCTTGAGGCCGAAGCCCAGGGAATTAAGGCTGTAATTGCGGTGTCGGACCGCGTCGGCAACATTCTCGCCGTTTATCAGATGACAGATGCTGAACCAACAATCCAGATCCGGCCCGGCCCGAATGGCGAGGATACAGGATTTCAGGGCCTCGACGTCCCACGTGCCGCGGCGGCGATTTCAAAGGCGGTCACCGGCGCATATCTGTCGTCTTCTGGCAACGCGTTTTCGACCCGGACTGCAAGCATGATTGTTCAGGAACATTTTCCACCCGGTCCGTATACTGCCGGGCTGGAAAGCGGGCCTCTTTTCGGTGTCCAGTTCAGCCAATTGCCATGTTCCGATCTAATGCAGCGCTTCGGACCGGACGATAACCTCACCGGGCCCAAGCGCGCGCCGCTTGGTCTATCAGCGGATCCGGGCGGACTACCCCTTTACAAAAACGGCTTTGTTGTCGGCGGCATCGGTATTTCCGGCGATGATGAATATGGTCTTGATCCTGACATTAGCGATGTTGACAGTGACCCCGAAGAGCTGGTCGCGATCGCTGGTGCATTTGGCTTTGCCGCACCGGCCGAAATTCGCGCCGAACGTGTCAGTGTCGATGGGACATTACTGCGCTTTACCGATCGGGAAGAGCGTCATTTGCTAAGCGACCCCACCTCGGCGCCCGGCCTCAGCCTTATGCCCGCCTCTCACGGTAGTCTGATCTCGATTACAGGTTATTTCGATGCAACCAATGGGGTTGTGGCCGGGACCGCCTATGGCTCGGCCGCATCAGGCATCCGGGACGCGCTCGATAGCGAAAATGACAATCCAAATCTGTACATTCTGGTTGGAGCCGACGGTACAAACCGATTCCCGCCAAGAGCCGGAACCGATGGTGGCGCCGGCGAGGTTACCGAACCGCTGACCGCGAATGAGGTACGGGTTCTTCTCGACGAAGCGGCGATTGTCATGGCCAGAGCCCGCGCCCAGATCCGGCGGCCCTTAAACAGCCCGGCCCAGGTATCGATTTCAATTGTCGACACGCGCGGACAGATCCTTGCCGTCGCGAGATCACCCGACGCGCCAATCTTCGGAACTGACGTATCGCTTCAGAAGGCCCGCACGGCAACGTTCTTCTCCGGTCGGCACGCTGCTGACGATTTACTCGGCACAACAAGAAGCCCGATAATCGCACAGGCCAGCGGTGTTGCCGATGAAGACGTTAATGGGACCGTACAGACAGCACGGGATTTCCTAGATGATAGCGACGCGCTAACCGGCGCATTCGCCTTCGCTGATAGATCCGGTGGCAATCTGGCCCGACCCTATTTTCCGGACGGGCAACTTGGCACAATTAATGGACCACTATCGCTACCGATTAATGAGTGGAGCCCCTTTGCGACAGGCCTGCAGGCCAGTCTGATCAAGGATAATGTACTCGAGCATGCGACTTTTGTTGTCGGTGGTATTAATACAGACACCGCGCGACGGTGCACTTTCCTGCCACCCGTCAGCAGTACCGAACCGAACCAGAACAGGCTTCAGAACGGCATTCAAATTTTTCCGGGCTCGGTTCCGATCTATCGTGGAAATACTTTGGTTGGCGGTATTGGCGTATCAGGCGATGGCATCGATCAGGACGATATGATTTCATTCCTGGGCCTGCATAATGCCGGCTTGCGGCTCGGCACCATAAACAATGCCCCGGCTGAAATCAGAGCCGACCAGATCGAAGTTGCTGTTGGCAGCGACAGTGTCAGACTTCGCTATATCAGCTGTCCATTCAACCCCTTTCTAGATACTGCAGAGCAAAACGTATGCGCAGGGAAATAAGCCGCCGGACATATACTCTTCAAGCGCTGCTTCTAGCCGCGGGCCTGTGCTGCCTGCCGGTGTCATTTGCTGATGATGGTGGCACCGGTCCGGAACCGGTCGCGCCCGGAACGTCTGCGCAAACAGAACAGGTCACGACAGCCGATACCGGAAGACGCCGGCCACGGCCACGCAGCGAGCTTGAAAATCGCCCGCAGGCATTTGATCCAACAGCGGTCGCGCGTCCTTTGCCATCGACGTATCCGACCGAAGAAATTCCCCTGCCGGACCGCTGGCGTCTGGTCGAGACCCTTGGCGTCAATGAACGCTGGTATGACCCCTATAATCAGAATACGCTGAAAGGCGACCGTCCAATCGGCGGAACCGATCACTGGTTTTTTGTCGCCACCGGCATTTCCGACACAGTCGTCGAGCACCGCACCTTTCCAACGCCAGTTGGGGTCCAGACCACTGATCAGGCCGGCAATATCGACGTCTTCGGAAATAGTGAGTCGCTGGTCCTCAGCCAGACCTTTTTAGCAAGCGCGGCATTGATCGATGGTAATACGACATTCAAACCACAGGATTATGAATATCGGATCGCGCTTGCCCTAAACATTAATGATGTGGCGGTCGAAGAACGCCGGATCCTGTTTGTAGAACCAACGAAAGGAACACGTCGGACCGATGCGTTTCTCGGGCTTCAGGAAGCTTTCATAGACTACCACATTCGGAACGTGTCCGACCGCTATGATTTCGACTCGGTCCGCGTCGGTATTCAGCCTTTCTCAAGTGATTTTCGGGGCTTTCTGTTTCAGGACAACCAGCTCGGCGTCCGTTTTTTCGGCAATCGGGACAATAATCGCTGGCAATACAATCTTGCAGCCTTCCTGCGGCTCGAAAAAGACACAAATTCCGGTTTGAACTCGGTCGTCGATGCGCCGCGCGATGACGTAATTTTCTTTGCCAATGCATTCCGGCAGGATTTTCCGGTGCCCGGCATGACCTCACTGGCCAGCATAACCTATAATCTCAACCGCGAATCCGGCGATATAAAGATTGACGATAATGGCTTTCCGGTTCGTCCGGCCCTGCTCGGCGATCTCAGAGGCCGCGACTATGATGTCGTCTATCTCGGCTACAGTCTCGACGGACGTTATGGCCGGCTCAACCTCTCTGCATCCAGCTATGCCGCACTTGGCCAGGACAGAAATAGCGTCTTTACCGGCCGTGAAACAGATATCCGCGCCGGCTTTGTCGCCGCCGAGGCGTCTTATGACTATAACTGGATCCGGACCCGCGTTTCGGCCCTATATGCCAGCGGCGACAAAGACCCCTATGATGATGTCGAGACCGGCTTTGATGCGATCTTCGAAAACCCGCAATTTGCCGGCGGCGATACCTCTTACTGGATTCGCCAGACGGTTCCGTTTGCGGGCGGTGGCCGCGTCATTTCGCTCAGCGGACGCAACGGCATTCTGAACAGCCTGCGTTCTTCCAAAGAGCAGGGACAGTCGAATTTCAACAATCCCGGCACGGTCTTGCTTGGTCTGGGCGCCGATTTTGATCTGACCCCAGAAACACGCGTCTCATTCAACGCCAACCATATCCGGTTTGACCAGACGGCCACTGTCGAAGCCCTCCGCATGCAAGGTGATATCGGGTCTGAAATCGGCAATGATCTATCGATCTCGGCAACCTATAGACCGGCCTTTACACAGAATATCGTTTTTCGTGCATCCGCTGCGAGCCTGGAGCTCGGTGACGGATTCAAAGACCTCTTTACCGCCAAGGACCAGAGGGACCGACATTACTCGGTGCTTCTGAACCTTGTTCTGACCTATTAGGACCTATCAAGATGCAAGCGCACATGAAACCCGCCAAGAATGGCTCTATGCGCAGACTGAATGCGCTAAAGCTCAGTCTGGCATTTGCTATGGCGGTCTGTCTGAGCCCGGTCAGTTACGGTGCAGGCGAAGAAACGCCACAGGACATCACCTATGCATATACGCCTGATGCGCCAGCTTCGCAGACGCAAGCTTCAGCCGATCTCAAATCCGACGGGTGCATGAGCTGCCATACCGCTACGGATTCTGCGACCATGCATAATGTTCCCGGCGTCGTGCTGGGCTGTACCGATTGTCATGGTGGTGATGCCGGTGTCTTTCTGACCGAAGATTATGACCGCTACAGCGACGAATATGCCGCAGTTCGGGACAGCGCCCATGTTCTGCCAACCTATCCTGTAGCCTGGCACGCGCCGCATTCGGCAAATCCAGAACGCTCCTATACATTGCTGAACCGCGAAGCGCCTGAATTCATCCGCTTTGTGAACCCGTCCGACTATCGCGTTGCAAGAGAAGCCTGCGGGGCCTGTCACCTCGACAGCATTGTTGCTGCGGAGCGGTCATTAATGGCGACGGGGGCCATGCTCTGGGGCGGCGCCGCTTATAATAATGGTATTTTGCCATTTAAAAAATACATCATCGGCGAAGCCTATACCCGTGAAGGCGAGCCGGCGGTCCTGACATCCCCAATGGATGAATCAGGCGAACTGACACCGGAACAACTTGCACGCGGCATCATACCGAAGCTGGTGCCAATGCCGGCCTGGAATGTTATTCCGCCAGCCGACGTCTTCCGCGTCTTCGAACGCGGCGGACGCAATATCATTACCCAGTTCCCGGAAATCGGCCTGCCGAATTCACTTGGCCAGCTACAGCGGATCGAAGAGCCCGGACGGCCGGATATTCGCCAGTCCAACCGCGGCCCGGGCACCGGCTTGCGGGTCGCTATCCCGGTTCTGAATATTCACAAAACCCGTTTGAATGATCCGTTTACCTGGTTCTTCGGCACCAATGACCAGCCCGGCGACTACCGGACATCCGGCTGCGGCTCGTGTCACATTGTCTATGCCAATGACCGTGAGCCACGTCACAGCTCTATCTGGGCCGAATATGGTCGCGATGGTGAGACCGCAACGGTTGACCCGACCATCCCGCGCGGCGAACCCGGACATCCGATCCGGCACGAATTCACCCGCTCGATCCCGACCTCGCAATGCATGATCTGCCACATGCACCAGCCGAACATGTTCCTGAACTCCTATCTCGGCTACACGATGTGGGATTATGAATCCGATGCACCATCAATGTGGCCTGAGGAACAGAAATATCCTTCAATCGAAGAGGCCTGGAAGATTTTGAAACGGAACCCCGAGGGCGCCGCCGTTCGCGGGCTTTGGGGCGATCTTGATTTCCTGCGGAATGTCTACGACCTGAATGAAGACCTCAACGACACCCAGTTTGCTGACTATCATGGCCATGGCTGGAATTTCAGAGCAATTTTCAAACGCGATAGAGATGGCAATTTGCTGGATGCTGACGGCGAGATTGTCGATAATGATGATCCGGAAAAATGGCGCCGCGAAGGCGAAGACCAGTTTGTCGAAATCGGCACCAATCCAGGTAAGGCCGTTCATCTCATGTCGATCCATGCCGAGAAAGGCATGCAATGCGCAGATTGTCACTTCGAGCAGGATAGTCACGGTAACGGGTTCATCCATGGCGAAGTTGCCAGCGCAGTAGAAATACGCTGCCGGGATTGCCACGGCTCGGCCTCTGAGTATCCGAGTCTTTTCACCAGCGGCCCGGCAGCAAGACCCGGCGGCAAAGACCTTGGTCTGCTGCGTAATCCGGACGGCCAGCTCCGCTTCGAATGGGTCCAGCGCGAGGGCCGTCGGGTTTTGATCCAGCGCTCGATCATGGATCCCGAGCTTGAGTGGGAAATGTCGTTGGTCAAGGATAGCGTCGACACCGATCACCCGCATTATAATGAGCGGGCGGCACGTTCGAAATTAATGGGACGCGCCGGCACATCGGAAGATGGGCTCGTCTGGGGCGAAGGCCTCGAACAAGCTGATCTCGCCCACAATGATGACGAAATGGAATGCTATACTTGTCACCTGTCCTGGACGACATCATGTGGCGGGTGTCACCTGCCGATCGAAGCTAACTGGAAGTCAGAGTCACACCATTATGAGGGCGGCGAAACACGGAACTTCGCGACCTATAATCCGCAAGTTGCGCGTGACCAGATGTTCCAGCTTGGCGTGCATCAGAACACGAAAGGCAACACAATTGCGCCGGTACGGTCGACATCAGCTCTGGTCCTGACCTCGACGAATCTGAACCGGGAAAGGCTGTATGTCCAACAGCCGCCAGTGTCTTCGATCGGCTTCTCGTCGCAAGCCTTCGCCCCCCACTTCCCGCACACTGTGCGAAAGTCGGAGACGAAGACATGTACCGACTGCCATATTTCGCAAGCCGGCGACAATAATGCGATCATGGCCCAGCTCATGCTGCTTGGGACAAATTTCGTAAACTTTGTCGGCATGCATACCTATGTCGGGCTTGAAGGCGGCTTCGAGGCCGTTCGCGTGACCGAGTTTGACGAGCCGCAGGCCGTCTTCGGCTCCTACCTGCATCGCTATGCCTATCCTGATTATTATGAAGCACATGTCGAGCAGAATGGCCGCGAGCTTATCAACTGGACCCGGGGACGGATCTTCGACACCGAAAATGGCTTCTCCGGAGAAACCGGAGCGCTGGAAGAAATTGCCAATGTCACCCAGAGAGGGCGTGGCGATACAAATTGTCTGCAGGCGAGAGGTGAATATCTCTACGTCGCAGAGGGGCGTGGTGGCTTCCGTGTCTACGATATTGCTTCGGTCTCCAATAAAGGTCTTTCGGAGCGGATCATAACCGCACCCTTCTCACCAATGGGCCATGATACTCATGTCCGCTCGCGTGATGCTTCCTGTGTGGCGCTGGCAACCAACCAGCCCATCGACCCGCTGCGCAATACGCCGGAAATGCGTGAAGCCAATGATGAGCAGCCCTTCCATCCGATCTATAGCTATGCCGTCGTCACCGATCGCCAGGAAGGCCTGATCCTCGTCGACATCAACACAATGGGCGAGGGCGAGCCACGCAACAATTTCCTCCGACGGGCCGTGACATGGAACGATAACGGGGTTCTCGATGGCGCGCGTCATATCACATTGGCTGGCCATATTGCCTATATCACAACCGATGCTGGGCTGGCGGTGATCGATCTGGACGATCCGCTGCAGCCCGTACATGCGGCCACCATCCCATTGGTTGATGCCCGGGCCAGTGCCTTGCAATTCCGATATCTGTTTGTAACCGATGCAACCGGGTTAAATGTGATCGATGTCACCTCGATGCTCGAGCCCGAACTGGTCGAAGGCGCGCATGTCGACATTGCCGATGCCCAGAAACTCTATCTGGCTCGGACCTATGCCTATGTCGCGGCCAAGGATGACGGGCTGCTTATTATTGATATTGAACGTCCGGAACAACCTGTTCTGCATCAGAAGGTGACCTTTGACGGTCAGTTAAATGATGCCCATGACGTCATCGTCGCGACAACCAATGCCTCGCTTTTCGCCTATGTGGCCGATGGTGAAAATGGCATGAAAGTCCTGCAGCTTACCAGCCCGTCCTCGCAACCGAATTTCTACGGATATTCACCCGAGCCGAGACCGGAACTGATCGCCTGGCGTCAAACCAAGTGGCCAGCCCTGTCGCTGTCAAAAGGTCTCGATCGCGATCGGGCCGTCGATGAAACAGGTCACCAGATGGCCGTCCTCGGCCGGTTCGGCTCACGACCATTCAACCGGTCTGAAATGGAAGACTTCCTGCGTGGCGATGATGGCGAACTGTTTACGGTGTCCGACGAAACCGACCATTCATTGCGACGCGACTAGACGCGTGCTGCATACGCACCTCGACACGGCCGGCACCGGCACGCCAGGTTGCCGGCCCGAACATCTGCGCCGACATCAGATGAGGAGACGGGAAGCGGAAGACATTATAATTCCGGATGGCGGTCTTATTGCTGATGCAAATATGTGGACTGGCGCGTCGCTCGTACGCTAATGGTCCATCGCCTCTGCGATAGTATGCTGCATGAACGGCTCGAACTTCACCAGCGTATTATTATGATCGGTCCGCATATGATGGGTCATGAGATATGAACCATTCCAGATATGGATTGCGAAGGCCGGCGCCTCGTTTACGACCAGGGGACGCTCATCGGGAGCGTCAGCATCGATAGGGGTTAAATTGACAGCCAGTTGCGGGGCGGTCGACGAACAAACCGCGACCGGTACATCATTCCACATTGCATCGACCGAACGGTGAACATGACCACATATCAATTTCTTGACCTGTTTGTGGGGCGCAACGGCTTCCGACAAGCGCGTTTCCCAGCCATTCCCATTACTGACTGGCATCCAGGAAATTCCGGTAAATATGGGGGAGTGATGAATGGCGAGAATCGTAGCTGTGTCTGGCCGCGCCGCGAGCTGGCGATCGAGCCAGTCCGCCTGATCGACACCAAATGCGCCGCCATGCAGCCCCGGTCCGTGTGAATCTAACAGAACCAGACGTAAATCATCAAATTCGAGGACCGAGGACACAAAATCATTGCCCTCATCCGGGATATTGAATGCTGCACGCATCGGCGCGCGCTGGTCATGATTTCCGATCATCCAGTGAATTGGAATATCGCAGTCAGCGACCAGTTCCAATAAGCGCTCATATTGCTCCGGATGACCATCATTTGTGAGATCGCCGGTTGCCAGAATTAAATCCGGCCGCGGGTTGAGGGACGCAATAACGTCGAGCGTCTCCGTCAGACGCAGATCATTTTGCGGATCACCCGGCTTCGCAGGAAAACCAATGTGCAAATCTGTAATCTGAGCGATAATCAAATGAGCGTCCTAACAAAACCAGCAAACACGATAACAGCAACCATATCCATCGGTGCTCGCTACTCAACTTATCCTTGCAATTTGATTAGGTCATCCCCTTTTTTCCATCGCTTTTCCGACTTTCTGCGCCGCCGTACAAAATCGCAGCCGGCCTGCAGCGCCTAGCGCGCTCCAGATAGGCTGGTTTAACCTTTCCACGCCGGATATCAGACAATAAGCTTAACACCCCGATGACGCCGAACCAGGGCATCGGCCCATTGTTCCGCCTGTGTACTTTCAACGAGCGCGACGAAGCATCCGCCAAACCCGGCCCCGGTAATCCGCGCACCGGCAGCCCCCAATGCAATCGCATCGCGAACAATCTCGTCGATACGCGGCACTGATACTTGCATGTCAGCTTGCAGGGAGATGTGGCTATCCGTCATTAACTGCCCGAACAGGGTCATGTCTGACGCGATAAGCGCGTCGACGGCCCGTCGGGAGCGATCTGCTTCTGTAATCGCATGTCGGGCGCGTCCGGCAAGGCTGACATCTAGGCTCGCAATATCTTCTAGCTTTGCATCGCAGAGATAATCGACACCGAGGCGAGTAGCGGCCACCATACATTCCTCGCGACGGGTTTTATAGCGACCATCCGACAGGGCCCGGCTGACGCCGGAGTGCAAGACCATAAAGCGCCACCCGTCAGGCACCTCGTGGCTTTGATAATGAAGGCTCCTTGTGTCGAGCGCCAGCGCGGCGCCGGGCTGGCCGGCGGCAACCGCCATCTGATCCATGATACCGCATGGTACGCCAATAAAGTCGTTTTCAATCGCCTGCGCAGCCAATGCGATCGCAACAGGATCAACCGGGATTGTGTCTGATGCGGCGGCTCTTAACGTTGCGACAATTGTGGCGGCAGACGATGACAAGCCCGCCCCGACGGGAATTGTGCTCGCGATCGAAACAGTCTGTCCGCCCGAAATCCAGCCCTTTTCGCGGGCATATTGCAACCCGCCGCGCACATAGTCCGACCAGTGCCCGGCCGCCGCTGCTTCAAGACCGAAATCGCGGGTTTCCTCAAACTGCTCCGATATAATGCGGTCAAGTCCGAGATCATTCGTCTGCCGGTACAGATCAATCACAACCGGTAACGGCATTGGCAGCACCAGCCCGCCATTAAAGTCGATCCATTCACCAATCAGATTGACCCGGCCGGGGACTGTCGCCCGGTATGGACCCGCTTCGGCTGTCGGCATCATAAACTCCGTAATTTTCTAGCAGCGAGCTCGGGCACGACATCGACTGTGAACACGCCTGTGAATTGCTCCACGCTGGCAAGGTATTTTAGCCGGTCGGTATCGCGAAGCACCGGGTAGAATTGGACGGTGAACTGGAAATTTTCATCATCAATCTGCGGGGCAACTTGAAAGCTCATCATATATGGCATCGGCTGGCCGAACAGGCTGTCGAGCCGACGCGGTATCTCGCCCAGCATTCTCGCCAGAGCTTCAAGACCTTCCTGATCGAGCGCCCACGGTCCCGGGCATGATGTCCGTGGCATCAGCCAAGTCTCATAGGGAAACCGGCTGAATGGCGGGGCAAACGCAACCCAGTTTCCATCCGCTGCAATATCGAATGCGCCGCCCCAGTTACGGTGCGCTTCAATCAAGTCATAGCCTTGTGAAAACGCCGATTGCGCCCGGGCTTGCGGCTCCGGCAATTGATCGAAAGCATATATCTGACCATGCGGGTGAGGCAGGGTAACACCAACTTGCTGACCGCGATTTTCGAAGGCCAGCACATAGGCCGCGCCGGATGCATACAGATCACGGTAGCGGTCACACAGTGCTTCTAATAATAGCAGCCGGCGGTCCTGACCAATACTGGTCAGATTGCCCTCATCCTCGCTAGAATACACCACCACCTCACATCGCCCGGTCGCCGGCTTCGACGCCCAGGGCGATAATTCGCTCGCAACCGCAGCCGATGTCAGACTGGAGAATTTGTTTTCAAAAATAGCGACTTCAAAGGCCTCAAATGGAATTTCCGTCGCCCCGCGCCCGGCAGAGGCTGGCGCCAGAGGGTCGCTGGACGCCCCGGGCTGGAATGTGCGGCTTTGACGGTGCGGGGCATATATCGCCCAGCTCTGGCGCAGCGGATCATAACGGATTTCGCTAGTTTCGGCGGTGTCCCGCAGCAACTCATCTCCTGGCGTACCGGAATGGGGTTGATAACCGTAAAGCGACAATAACCGGCCGTCGGCCTTCCAGTGGTCGCGCCGATATAATTCGCGGGCGCGCCCCTTAATTAATACAGGCGTCTTTGTTTTAGACATTGGCACCACGCACCCCTCTTTAATCACGGCATATAAACATAAATACCGGACAGGAAAGACCAGCTGACATGCGATAGTGATGGCGGACTGACGCTGTGCAGCGTTTCGCCCTCGCTATTTTCTACCGACAATCCTCGGACCACAAATTAGCTGCCATGGCCCGATGCCGGTTTTAGCCTGGCCGTTCGAGCCTATCTTCTAAACTGTCCGGTCGGTCTTGCAGACGAGGACTGGCATTTACCGGCCATCCACCCCGCCATACCACAATGTCGGGGGCGGCCGGAATCGCGCCTTCTCCGTCAATAAGGCTAGACAATTTCAGCGACACTAACCAGTTTGCAGGCCAAACATTAATTTAATCCAATAGCGACCATAGCGGAGCAATTTTGCATGACCGAGTTCAATAATAAGACGGCCTTTATTACCGGCGGCGCATCGGGCATCGGCCTCGAAATCGCCCGCAGCCTTGCCCTAAGAGGCGCTAATATCATGCTCGCCGACATTAACGAAGACGAACTGGGAAACGCAAAGGAAGATCTCGCGCAAACCGGTCAGAAAATTGAAACCGTCACCTGCAATGTCGCCGATGAAGCAGCCGTCAGGGCCGCTGCCGCCGCCACGCTAGAGGCCTTTGGCGAGGTTCATGTCCTAGTTAATAATGCCGGCGTCGCGATTGGCGGACAGGCCGGATCGGTCAATCTCGCTGACTGGCGCTGGATTGTCGATATCAATCTGATGGGTGTGGCTTATGGCGTCGAAATTTTCACGCCGCTGATCAAAGCATCCGGTGGCGGTCATATCGTCAATGTCGCCTCGATGGCCGGGCATTGGGCGAGCCCGGGCATGAGCCCCTATAATGCAACAAAATTTGCTGTGGTAGGATATTCGGAAGGCATTCGTCAGGAACTGGCACCGCACAATATCGGGGTCAGTATTTTGTGTCCGGCCTGGGTAAAGACCGATATCCATCGCAGCGCTTTTGCCCGGCCGTCCGGCGGGGCCGACGAATCCGATCCGCAATTTGAAACCATGAGCAACGTCATCGAATCCGGGCTGGACCCCAAACTGGTTGGCGAGTGGACGGCGGATTCGATCGCAGCCAATCGACTGTATATTTTCACCCATCCGGAAATGCGGGTCGCAATCGATGGACGACGGGATATTATTCAGGCTGATTATGAA
>CBFHPC010000042.1:0-14780 GCA_965657655.1 Henriciella sp. | reverse complement strand
TCAATGTCGGCCCGCGGCAATGTGTATTACGTCACGCCAGATTTCCGCGCGACCGGTGATACCGGCCTTTACGACGTCAACACCGACACAATTACACTGTCCGGAGATGTTGCACTGTTACGTGGCGCGGATATTGCGAAAGGCTCGGTTCTGACGATCGAGCTTGCGCTCGGACGGACAACGCTAGATGGCGGCGTCAGTATGGTTATTTCCTCCGCAAATTAACGAACGAACGCAGCGCCACCACTGAAAATTGATTCATCTGCCTTCTGACACTACTGTCTGGCGGATTATAAAAAGAGATTTGCACCAATCACGGGACGCCAAAATGACAAAAAATAATGAAGGCCTGATGGTGAACGGATTGGCAAAATCATTCGGCTCGCGCTCGGTTGTCAAAGACGTATCGCTATCTCTGCATCGCGGCGAAGTTGTCGGCCTGCTTGGACCGAACGGTGCCGGTAAAACGACCTGCTTTTACATGATTATGGGCCTGATCACTGCTGATGGTGGCACAATCTCGATTGATGGCGCCGATGTTACATCCCTGCCAATGTATCAGCGCGCCCGGCTCGGGGTCGGATATCTGCCGCAGGAGGCGTCGATTTTTCGCGGCATGTCAGTCCGGGAAAACATCCTCGCCGTTGTCGAACTGATTGAGCCGGACAAAAACGAGCGCAGCCGGCAAGTCGATGCCTTGCTCGAAGAACTTAATATCTCGCATTTGAGCGAGCAGCCAGCAATTTCACTGTCAGGCGGCGAGCGGCGACGCGTCGAGATCGCCCGGGCGCTGGCCTCCAAACCGAGCTTCATGCTTCTGGACGAACCGTTTACCGGGGTCGATCCACTTGCAATATCGGATATCTCCGAGCTTGTCAGCTATCTGAAAAAGCGTGGCCTTGGCGTCCTTGTCACAGACCATCAGGTCAGAGAAACCCTGCAAATCGTCGACCGCGCCTCGATCATATATGATGGCGGGGTTCTTTTCGAAGGCAAACCCGACGAAGTCCTCGAAAATAAAGAGGTCCGGCGGGTCTATCTCGGCGAACGCTTCGCAGCCTGACGAAACCTCCCGCCGGCATTTATACGATCGGCAACCAGGCCGGACGGCCTTAAACCGTTTCTGATTGATCCGCTGCAAACCGCCTACCGCATCGCTTCGCGGACAAGCTGTTCTTCGGCGTCGCGTAAGATATCTTCTGACGCGGAGTGGCCACGCACCGGTTCCTTGCCGATTTCGAGCATAAGCGGCACAGCAAACGGGCTGATCCGTATCAGTGTCTTATGAATAATTTTGCCTGATACCCGCGCCAGCATGTCTGATAATCGCCAAATATCCAGAAAACCGGTTGCGGCATCCTGTCGGGCTGCCTCCAGCAGAATATGATCCGGCTGATGGCTGCGCAGCACATCATAAATCAAATCCGTTGAAAACGTGACCTGCCGGCCGGTCTTTTCCTGTCCCGGCAGCCTTTGCGCGACCAGGCCAGAAATCAAGGCACAATGCGAAAAATGACGCTTCATCAGCACACTTTCATCAAGCCACTCTTCCAGATCGTCTCCCAGCAAATCGGGATGAAACAGCATCGAAAGATCAATGTCGTCGAGCGGCTTCAGCGCCCAGACGGCGAGTGCATACTCCGACGCCACAAAACCGAGTGGCTGCTTGCCAAGGCGCTCAAGGCGGCGGGTGATCAGCATGCCGAGGGTCTGATGCGCCAGTCGTCCCTCGAACGGATATGTCACCAGATAATGACGGTTCCCGCGCGGAAAGGTCTCGACCAGCAATTGCGTGGCCGAGGGAATAACTGATTTCATCTTCTGGATGTGCAGCCAGTCCTGAACCGGCGCCGGCAATGCGGCCCATTTCGCTTGATCATATATCATCTCCCGAACGCGCGCCGCCAGAAATGTCGTCAGTGGAAACTTGCCACCATTATAGGATGGAATGGCCGGGTCCTGCGCCGCAGCAGCCGGCATGACCAGAGCATCATGGTCGCGCACCGCCACGAAACACAATACCTGTCCCGCAAAGATAAACGTATCCCCCGCTTTAAGAGAAGACACGAAATATTCTTCAATTTCACCGAGCTTCTTTCCCGGGACCCGTCCCGCCATGGCGTTATCTGATCGCGCTGCTGATTTCAATTTGCGAACCAGCCTCACCGTTAGCAGCCGCGCCTCGACAATTGCACCAATATTCATCCGGTGTTGCTGAATTTCACGCTGCGTTCGCGCAACCCAAAGCCCGTCGCGACCCCGCACAATTCGCCTGAACCGGTCATAGGTTTTTAAGGCATACCCGCCAGTGGCAACAAATTCGACGACCCGGTCGAAGGTTTTCCGTTCTAGCCGGGCATAGGGCGCAGCCCGGCCGATCTCGGCAAACAGCTGATCGGCATCAAACCCGTCGCCGCAAGCCCGGCCCATAATATGCTGGGCCAACACGTCCAGCCCGCCCAGTCGTTCACCCTGCCCATCAATCTCACCGTCGGCAATGGCCGTTCTGGCGGCTTCGCATTCTAGAATCTCGAACCGGTTCGTCGGCACCAACACTGCGCGGCTGGCCTCATCCATGCGATGATTGGCCCGTCCAATTCGCTGCATAAGACGGGCGGCCCCCTTTGGCGCCCCCATCTGGATCACCTGATCAACATTACCCCAGTCAACACCAAGATCCAGCGTTGACGTACAAACCAGCGCCCTGAGCTCACCGCGCACCATTGCCGCCTCGACCTTACGGCGTTGGTCTTTGGCCAGAGACCCATGGTGCAAAGCAATCGCCAGACCATCATCATTTGCCGCCCAAAGCTCCTGAAACAGCATTTCGGCCTGTGACCTTGTATTGACGAACACCAGACTCGTCTGGGCAGCCTGCACTCGCCGATAAATGTCGCCCACGGCGAACCGTCCTGAATGGCCAGACCAGGGAATTCGCTCGGCCGGTAGCAGAATATCAATATCAGCCGCGACGCCGTCCTCCGCCAGCACCAGTTGCGCCGGCGCTCCCCGCACACCCAGCCAGGCCTGCAGATGTTCGGGGTCTCTAACCGTTGCCGAAAGACCTATGAACCGGCAGGTCGGCGACCAGGACGCCAAAGCCGCCAGACCGAGGCTTAGTAAATCACCCCGTTTCGACGTCGCCATTGCATGGATTTCGTCAATAATGACATATCTGAGATCCGCGAAGAAAGCCGCTGCATTTCCGGCCGCAATCAGCAAAGCGAGCTGCTCTGGTGTCGTGAGCAGAATGTCGGGCGGGTTCTGGCGCTGCCGATTACGTTTCGAGACCGGCGTATCTCCGGTCCGGGTTTCGATACGGATATCCAGTCCCATTTCAGAAACCGGCTGTTCCAGATTTCGCGCCACATCAACCGCCAATGCCTTCAGCGGCGACAGATACAGGGTGTGAATACCGGGCCGGTCCGAGGCCCGCCGAGATTTTTCCCGCAAAGCTGTCAAACTCGGCAAAAAACCGGCCAGCGTCTTACCACCACCGGTCGGCGCAATCAGTAAGGCATCATGACCGGCCTGTACTGTCGCAGACAGCGCCAATTGATGCGGCCGTGGCTGCCACCCCCTCGCGCTAAACCACCGGTTAATGACATCCGGCAAGCCGGGATAATGTTCCGGGCGCGTCATCGCCATGCTTCCTCAATTCCAACTAAGCCATTCCGTCATTCCTGTATCAGCAGATATTTTGGCGGACCGGATACAGCCCGACCGGATCTGACATCAGCTGATACAAAGCTCTACTTCAACAATCTAGAAGCCGGCACCAGCGACACAAGCTGATCCGACCGGAAAATTGGCCATGTAGCGGGAACGCTCATGCCCGAACACCATAGGAACAGGCCTATCGGTAATGATACAAATACAGAATTACAAATAATCATAAAAATATTTTATTATTATATGCATATATAGTATATATTATATAAATTTCCCAATTATAAATATTTATCAAATAAAAGTGCCAATTTGTTGCATAAAATGTTACGCTATCCTTTTAATAACTGGCTTATTTGTGGGAGACTATACATGCAAAAACATCATCACATCATCTGCACTATTGCCGCTATGCTAATCGGGCAAGTATCTGCGGCGACACTGGCTCATGCCGATTCTGATATGCCGCAGGACTCTAATCTCCGCTATGATGGCGAAGTGACGGTTTCGATCCAGAATGACTCAGCTCTGCCGATTATTCTGACTGGCACCCCGACCAATGAAGAAACATGCGAGGTCAAACTTCCAATTTGACGATTATAATTACCTGACGACGGCGGCATTTTTCATGTATCTGCCGGCCGGCACAACCCAGCACCCAAATCTGAAGTTTAAAAGCTGCTTTGATCCGGAGAGCTTCGAAGCCACCTATAGTGTCCAGGTCGCCAATCGGAAAACCGGTATCGGCAAGCTTACCGTGAGCTGCAATTTCGATATCGGCGCTTGCGAAGCTACGTCGACGTGCGACGCAACCTCGGACGGTTTCCTATGCGACTGGTCCGGCGGCCAAGCATCCTACCAATTCATTCTTAAGCCGCCACCGGCCGCCGCACACGAGGACTGATACAATAAGCCGGCACCCGGCCCGAATGATCATATGCGAGAGCGCTGGCGGGTCACACCACCCGGGTATCGGCGCCGCCATAGCCGACGATAGGATCGCCGGACGGCACCATAATCTTATTGCATCCCACGTGTGACGGGCAGGCAGCGAGCCTCTTCAATAGCGACAAGCGCGCACCACGCAAAGCGTCGGACGGCGCTGTCGCCTTTGGCAGAAAGCCCGGCTATCATTGTGTCGCTGTAAAAAATTGAAGGCCCGGCCCAAACAATTGCGATCTTCGAATTGATCAACTCGCATTATTGCCTTACGGCGTTGTTATCGGTGTTGAGGATCGGTCGGTTGCCGCGTCTGTGGCGATCAACCGGGTGGGAAGGATAGTGCTTTGCCTGGATACGAGATTTTTGGCGTCATTGGATTTTTGTTTGCAGCCTATTCCATCATCGCGAACGATTCGATCCAGACTTTAGGGACATTCCTGTCATCTAATAGCCGGCGTCCCTGGTGGGTGCTCTGGCTGTATTCCAGCTCGATCATCATTGCGGTGATGGTTTACGGCTATTTCACACTGGACGGCGACATCGCATTCGGCCGGCTGAATTCAATCCCGTATCCCGAGACCGGCATCAAATGGTGGCATGCGCTGCCACCATTGGTTCTTATATTTCTGACACGGGCATCCATACCTGTTTCAACGACTTTCCTCGTCCTGACTATTTTCGCCATGACCGGCGGCGCTGCCACCGAAGGTGTGCTGGGCAAAATGCTCATAAAGTCGGGGCTTGGTTACATCGTTGCGCTATTGGCCGGTGGCGTCGTCTATTTGTTGGTCGCGCGGACCTGGGAACGCTGGGTAAACGATACCCAGGACCGACCACTCGGCCTGCACTGGGTGATGCTGCAATGGACCTCGACGGCTTTTCTTTGGTCGCAGTGGCTGATGCAGGACCTCGCCAATATTTTTGTCTTCCTACCCCGCCAGACAATCCAGTCCGGCGATGGCACACTCGTTGGCTTTGCTATCAGCACATTGATTCTTGCAACGCTGATTATGGTTGTGTTCCAAGCCTACATCTTTGCGACACGAGGCGGCGAAATCCAGCAAATCGTTCTGTCGAAAACCAATACTACCGATATTCGCTCCGCAACCCTGGTCGACTTTATTTACGGGGTGGTACTGTTTTTCTTCAAGGAAGTGAATGACATCCCGATGTCGACCACGTGGGTTTTCCTCGGCCTGCTCGCCGGGCGTGAGATTGCAATTGCCTATGTCAGTGGATTACGGACCCGCATGGCGGCGATCGGGGATGCCGGATCGGATATTCTGCGAGCCTTTATCGGCCTGGTGATCAGTGTTGTGCTGGCGATCGGCATGCCATGGATTGCGACGGGACAGATGCCGCAATTTTAATTTGCGCCTGATAAGCTTCCATTTTGGCGCTATGGCACCATCTCAGCCATAATGATATCGCCAGACCAGCTCTTACGCTCGACCCCGAGCGGCCTGTATTGTCCGCCCGGAGATTTCTATATCGATCCGGTCAGGCGGGCCGTTGACCGCGCAGTTATCACCCATGGTCATGCTGACCACGCCCGGGCCGGTCATGGTGCGGTTCTGGCAACACCCGATACACTCGCCATTATGGCAGCGCGCTATGGCGAGAATTTCTGTCGCACGCAACAGGCCCTGGCTTTCGGCGAGACACTGTCTCTAAATGGTGTAAAAATTGGCATGGTTCCGGCCGGCCATATTCTCGGTTCAGCGCAAATCATCCTCGAATGGAAGGGGCTGCGCATCGTCAATACCGGCGATTATAAACGCCGGCAGGATCCGACCTGCGCAGCATTTGAAGTCGTCGCCAAACCACATGTTTTCATAACGGAGGCGACTTTCGGACTACCGGTTTTCAGGCATCCCGATGATCGCGGCGAGATTAGCCGCCTGCTGGCCAGCGTGCGGGCCTTGCCAAATCGTCCACACCTGATTGGCGTATACTCTCTCGGTAAAGCCCAGCGCGTTGTCCGCCTGCTCCGCGATGCCGGCTGGGACCGTCCGATATATATTCACGGCGCCCTTGAAAAACTCTGCGAACTTTATGTCGACAGAGGCGTAGCACTTGGCCCTTTGGAGAAGGTGAAACACGATCCGGCCTCAAAAGCTGGCGGGACAGATTTTGCCGGTGAAATCATTCTCGGGCCGCCATCGGCCTTCTCCGCCAGGTGGGGTCAAAAATTTAAGGATCCGGTCCTTGGCTTCGCGTCGGGCTGGATGGGTATCCGCCAGCGCACCCGTCAACGTGGCGTTGAACTGCCTTTAATTCTGTCAGACCATGCTGATTGGAACGAATTAACAACTACAATCACCGAGGTCGACGCCGAAGAGGTCTGGATCACTTATGGCCGGGAAGATGCGCTCGTCAGATGGTCACAGCTAAATGGACGCAAGGCCAAGCCCCTACGACTTGTCGGATATAGTGACGAAGATGATGAAGGATAGCGTCGCTATTCCGCGGCAACCAGCAGATCGGCCGAAGGTGTCGCTTCGAGATGATCGGCAATGACTTCGCCAATTGCGCACCGGCATTTGCCGCAATTAAACTGGCAACCATGATAGGATTGCACGCTTTCAGGCGAACGGGCACCGGCTGATACAGCCTCCAGGACACCTTTTTCATTAATGCGACGGCAAATGCAAATGATCATGAGAACCATTTGCAACAGTTGAGAATGATTGTCAAGAGCGTTAAGCGTCGTATGCCGGATTTTAGACCGGCGCCATAAACCGACCAACCATCAGATCCACCTTATACGGCTAGCGCCTGAATTGAAGCCCGTCG
The DNA here is from genome assembly GCA_965657655.1 of Henriciella sp. GTDB lineage: Bacteria > Pseudomonadota > Alphaproteobacteria > Caulobacterales > Hyphomonadaceae > Henriciella. Next base: position 7,373 of record CBFHPC010000042.1, on the reverse strand, counting down.
CGCTCGCCGAGCGAGCCCTGTCATGTCTGCAAGCCCGGATTCAGGCCTGCCAGTCCGATATGATTACAAGCTTTGATCAAGGCTGTGTGGACGCATCATACCGGCCTCTTATTTGACATGTCCGGGTGCGGTGCTAACTCCCCCCACAGATCCACCATTTTTAAGCAAAGATTTGCATGACCAATATTTCAGATGTTTCCGAAAAGGCGAAAGCCTGGCCATTCGAACAAGCCCGCGCACTCCTCAAGCGGCTTAAGAATATGGAGAAACAGGGTAAACCGAAACAGGGTCCGGTGGTTTTCGAGACGGGCTATGGTCCGTCGGGGCTGCCCCATATTGGTACTTTTGGCGAAGTCGTCCGGACAACAATGGTGAAACATGCCTTTGAAACGCTGACCGCCGGCGCCTATGAAACCAAACTGATCTGTATCTCGGATGACATGGACGGCATGCGGAAAATTCCGCCGACAGTTCCTAATCCCGAGATATTGGAGCCATATATCCAGATGCCGCTAACCCGGGTCCCCGATCCGTTCGGAACCCATCAGAGCTATGGCGAGCATATGGGGGCCAAGCTGTGCAGCTTTCTCGATCAATTTAATTTTGACTATGAGTTCCTATCTGCCACCCAATGCTATCAGGATGGCACATTCAATCCTATGCTGTTGCGGGCGCTGGAAAAATTCGACGAGATCATGGCTGTCATGCTGCCGACGCTGGGGGCTGAGCGACAGGCATCCTACAGCCCCTTTCTGCCGATCTCGCCAACAACCGGCCGGGTTCTCTATGTTCCGATGAAAAGCATCGATCCCGCGCGCGGTACCATCACATTTGAAGACGAGGACGGCACCGATATTACCCAGCCGGTCACCGGCGGGCTTGCAAAATTACAGTGGAAACCGGATTTCGGCATGCGTTGGGCCGCCCTCGGCGTCGATTTTGAAATGTTCGGGAAGGACCATCAGGACAATGCGCCGATATATTCGAAGATAACCCGGATACTTGGCGCCCAGCCGCCGCATCAATTCGTATATGAACTCTTCCTTGACGAGGCTGGCGAGAAAATCTCAAAAACCAAGGGCAACGGTATTTCGGTCGAAGACTGGCTTGCCTATGCCCCGCCCGAAAGTCTATCACTGTTTCAATATCAGAAGCCTCGGGTCGCCAAAAAACTGTTCTTCGATGTTATCCCAAAGGCCGTCGACGAATATCTGACATTCTGCGAGAAATTCCACACAGAGCCGCTCGAAAAACAGATTGAGAATCCGGCCTGGCATATTCACTCCGGACCGCCACCGCTCGCGCCCAGCCCGATCAGTTTCGCCCTGCTGCTAAATTTGGTCAGTGCGGCAAATGTCGAGGAGAAACACCAATTATGGGGTTTCATCTCCCGATACGCGCCCGAAGCAACGCCGGAAAGCCATCCAACACTGGATAATCTGGTCGACTATGCCCTGCGATATTACGAGGATTTTGTGAAACCGAATAAGGTTTACCGGGCGCCTGATGCTAAAGAAACCGCTGCGCTGAAAGCGCTCTCGGCCGCGCTCAAAGCCTGGGATCAATCAGTCGAGAGCGACGCCTTGCAAACGCTGACTTTCAGCGTCGGAAAAGATCATGATTTCGACAATCTCAGGCTTTGGTTTCAAGCGCTTTACGAGATTTTGCTCGGCCAGTCACAGGGACCACGCTTTGGCGGTTTCATTGCCCTATATGGCGTTACCGAGACAGCCAAGCTTATTGATGACGCGCTCGCGGGAAACTAGTGGCGTTTCCGGCTTCAACTTGCTCGTGAAATGCGCTATAATGGGGTGTTCCTTGGAACTATAGCAATAAACGCGCGTGTAATAAGCGGCTCGGACCCGGGGGCGGTACCCGGCGGCTCCACCAAAGCGTCTTCATTAGAGACCGGTTGGGGGCCGAAATAGGATCGACGGACGTGTAAAAGCGATGCCTTTGCTCGGATGAGCTCCGTTAGAAGCTCACATCAGAATAGTTGCTAATGACAACTTTGCTGAAGGTGAACTGCTCGCAGCCTAGTCTGCGCGTGGATTACCGACTTAAGTCCTTAAGCATCAGCGCTTAAGGCGGGGCCCGGAGGCGCCTGGCAACAGAAGCCTCCATCTTGCCCGGAACATGTCGATATTTTTTAATCCGCGATGCGTCGCAGGCTGGCGCCCGACAAGACCATCAACACTCAACCCGTGTCTGGCTCGCAATGACCGGCTCCAAGGCGAGCTACTGCAAGACCGACAAGCGCCGGCAGCACTAGCTCGCCCGCGTGATTGGCGCTGCCTGCCAAAGCTAACAAACACCCGAAACCATTTGTCCGGCAAAAAAATTTCATGAGTTACAGTTTCGAGTCTATCAACCGCATGGTGATTGTTGCAGAATACTGGCTCGACAAGTTTGCGATACAAATGGAGCGAGACAATGACCGACCTGGTTGGCTATCAGTCCCTGACAAATGCAGCAATGCGGGGGGTCGTCCGGGAAGCACTTTCGCAAACTGCAGCGCAAGCCGTCGCCCCAGGCGAACATCATTTCTATGTCAGTTTCAGAACGCAGGATCCCGGCTTCTCGATCTCCGACAGTCTCGTCGAAAGATTTCCAGAAGAAATGACAATCGTTATTCAGAACCAGTTCTGGGATCTTGAAATATTCGACCGGCATTTTGAAATTCTTCTCAAATTTGGCGGCATACCCCAGCATCTGGCTATACCTTTTGCCGCCATAACGCGCTTCGTTGATCCGTCGGTAAATTTCGGCATTAATTTTGACGATCCCGACGATACTGGTCAGACCGCAATCATCCTGCCTGCCAGCAGCGCAGACGACAGCACCGCGACAGGACCAGTCGCGATGACGGACGAGAATCCTTCAGAATCAGAAGAGACCGCCGGGCCGTCAGACAGTGATGATGCGACCGTCATCATGCTCGACTCCTTCAGACGAAAATAAGCCATGGCCGCACAGTCCCCGGAAGAAAAACCAATTGTCTCCGACGCTGAAATGCTGGCCCGGTTTCAAAATTCGAGCAAGCGTCCGCCCTGCTCCGACACACTCGGCATGCGCCTTTCTGAAATTAATCAGACGAACAAAACAATCCGGATGGATTTCGAGGTTCCCGACATGTTTGCGAACCCGACCGGGGCCGTTCAGGGCGGTTTCATTGCCGCAATGATGGATGAGGCGATGAGCACCTGCTGTATCATTGCCTCCAATGTTACAATGACGGCACCGACGCTGGAAATGAAGACATCCTATTTGCGGCGCCTGATGCCCGGTCCGGCGCATGTCGAGGCCCGGATTGTCAAATGGGGACGTTCTGCGGCATTTATGGAAGCCGAATGTTATGATGATGCCGGAAAGCTTGTCGCCAAGGCCACGGCGACGGCCATTCCAATGCCTTTTAAAAGGCTGTCCTAAACAATGACGACGACGCCAGATCGCGACACATATTGGCGTCAGATATTGACGAATGGAACAATGCCACCGGCGACCCATTTCCTCAATTTCCGGCTGATCGACCTAAATGTCGAAGATGGCTGGTGCGAGGGCTCATTTTTACTCGCTGAACAGGCAACCAATCCGGGCGGCAACGCACAAGGTGGCTTCATCACCGCTATCCTTGATGAAGTGATGTCGATCGCCGGCTCTATAGTCCAGCCACCACCGGCAATGTCGCCAACTTTGCAAATGACGACAAGCTTCATCAGACCCGTCCCGGTCGGCGCGCCGCTCAAAGCCCGGGGACAAATTGTGCGGAAAGGCCGTGCGGCCCTTTTTACCGAAGGCTGGCTATGGGACGAAAACGGCCGCCTGCTGGCACAGGCGACCGCAAGTTGTGTGCCAAAATCGCTGGCTTAAGCGTTGATCGCCGCAGCAATTTCCCAATAGATCAAGACCGTTCCAATGGCCCCGGTAAGGAAGCTGATTGTGCGTAAATATGGCAAGCCAAGCAGATAAATCGGAACGTAAATCAAACGCGCCCAGAAATATAGCATCGCCCCAAGTGCAGTCATCTCAGTGGAAATGCCAGCGGCATGCGCGACCAGAACCGCCGTTGCAAATAAGACCATGCTTTCAATATGATTGTTCAATGTCCGCGCAATCCGACCATCCAGCACATTGCCGTCAACGGCTTCATCACGCGCGCTGAGCCCCCAGGCAAGACCTTTGGACAAAGGCAAATAAGCAACTTGGATGATAATGATCGCAAACATAATCACGCCACCACCGAATAGATATGATAGTTCTGGTGTCATCGTTAATACTCTCCTCAAAACAGAAGAGAATTAATCCATACATTCCACTTGCATGTAAATACCTTCGCGGTCACCGACGCGGCGTTCGACAAGGAGTTTCGCCACTTGATGATCATCGACAAAGGCATGTCCTGTAACGCTATCGAGCAGCGCTTTAGCCAAATTGTCCAGATCCATCCACGGCGCATCACCGGTATATTCCATAATGATATGGACACTGTAATCGCCATGGCCGGGACGCAGCGGCGTAAAATCTTTCCGGAAAAACTCACGCAGCAAGGTTTTATAGTATTTGGTTTGTGTCGTCAGACCGGTGCAGCGTATTTCCAGCTGGCCGGCATCTGTGATCCGGCCACGAACTTTACCACTTTTGATCCAGTCAACCACGCCTAATCCAGCCAGCCGGCCAGCTCGCGCCGAACAATTGTTTCGATGACGTCAATCGCGGGGTCGCTATCATTCAAGCACGGCACCGCCGAATAATACTCACCGCCGGCCTCGAGAAACTCGTCTCGGCCCTCCATTGCAATTTCTTCGAGGGTTTCGAGACAGTCGGACATAAATGCCGGTGAAACGACAACAAGGTTCTTCACGCCCTGTTTCGGCAAGGATTTAAGCGTCTTGTCAGTATATGGGCGCAGCCATTCAGTCGGTCCGAACCGGCTCTGAAATGTTGTCATCAGAATGTCTGGCGCAAGTCCGAGCCGTTCGGCCACCAGCCGCGTCGTCTTATGGCAATGACAGTGATAAGGGTCACCCTTCATGAAATAGGCTTTCGGAATACCATGATAGCTCATCAATATCCGGTCTGGTTTGAAATCGAGACCGGCAAGATGGCGTTCGATGCTGCCCGCCAGCGCCTCGATATAGGCCGGCATATCGTGAAATGCCGGCGCCGTGCGAACGGCCGGCTGCCATCGCATGGTTTTCAGGGCTGAAAAGACGCGATCATAAACGCTCGCCGTGGTTGTTGCAGAATATTGCGGATAAAGCGCCAAAGCGAAAATCCGGTCGCAGCCCTGCGCCTTCAAACTCGCTATTTTAGAGGCAATCGATGGATTACCATAAGTCATTGCAAACGCGACCACGACCTCCGAAGACGACATCCGCGCCGCAAGTTTCTCAGCCTGTGCGCGGGTATTAACCAGAAGCGGTGAGCCTTGATCAGTCCATATCTTTTTATAGGCCCGTCCAGATTTTGCCGGACGAAATGTCAGGATTGGCCCCTGCAGGATAAATTGCCAGATCCATTGCGGGACTTCGATCACCCGCCGATCGGACAGGAACTCTGACAGGTAACGCCGGACAGACCAGTAGTCGGTTCCATCGGGGGTACCGAGATTAACCAGCAATACCCCTATTTTCGGATCCTGCACAGCCGGGTGATCGACCGGGAGATGACCTGTCACTGACGCAGGCGATGAGGATAAAGGGTCTGAAGCTGGTTGGGTCATCTGAGAAACTCTGTGGCTGAATGAAAGATTTAGCGCGGATCAGCTAGAGACAAGCCCTATCGGAAAAACACAACAGGGCCAGCCCCAATTGGACATAGCCCATCTTTCAATCGGGCCATATATATATAAAACAACCCGCTTTCTGAACGAAAGCGGGTTGCGTCAGTGAACCGAATACTAGCCGCAGCTCATACTAGTTCTGATACATATAATAATCCTCCATCGGGATCATCAAATGTGCCCACATCGTATCGGCGAACATCACATAGGGCGCGCCGCTTGTGAAATCGGTTGTAAACGCACTCAGGCTTTCCGGATCCTTCGGCATCAGCATTAGATGCGGGCCCGATTCTATCCATTGCGAGGGATCGGCGGCATCTGCCTTGGTCATGACACCCGGCGTTGTATTGTCCTCGCCCATATCGCCATGCAGCATCCACATAAAGGCGTCACGCTCCATAACCGGCGTGGAGTTCGTCATATAGGCGTCCATCCATTTGAAGGATTCCGCATCGGCACAGACCGGCATTGCCTCATGCGCACTTGCCCAGCCATTCTCCGGATCACTCATCGGTCGCGGATTACCGGGCATGCAGGTCCAGCCATTCGAGCCTTCACGCAACACTGTACCGTCAACGCCCATAATCGTTGCATTATCGCCAATGAAGGACGGTCCCGCAGTCGAATAGGCCCAAATCTGCCATTCGGCAGACAAGTGCGACGCATCCGGCTCACCGCTATGTATGTGCATGTCCTCACTGTGAACGGCAGCATCGCTATGTTCGGCCCCACCTTCATTTATCTCGACGTCCACACACGCCGTCAGAACCAAGGCCGCAGCCAGGGCAGGATACAAAACGCTTTTCATAAAGGTCCCCTTTGCAAACAAAATCAGAGACTAGGGGCGACCTGAAAATTGGTCAAATTAGGCGACGAGCCGTCTATCGACGCGCTGGCGCCCTACCGTCCGCGATTATCCATCGGAGGGCCTGGCCTGGCTTGTATCAGGCCTCTAATTCAAAATCTGATGTCGCCAGCCTGGTATGATAAAACCTCTACCGCGACAGCTTTGCAGGCCTGACGCATCGAAATCGATCAACGCGCTGCGGAGCAGTACTTTCAGCGCAACGAAAAATCATATTCAGGGAGGTGATTTCAAGAGGAGCACCACGATATGGGAACTGAGGGCACTGCAATAGAAACACACTTAGTCCGGCAACAAAGGTCCGCCGAGCTTGACCCTCGTATCAAGGATGACTGGTCTCGCAACCAGCTCCTCACAAGCCCGGATAAATTTGACGACATGATCAGAACTGTCTGTGTCGTCGCGCAAATCAATAAGAAGGTCATAGGTCTAAACTCGGTCACCATACGCGCGATGCTATGATCTGACCTGAACTTCGCCGTTGCGAACGTCTCGACCGACAGTGAATATCTTAACACGGATATACCCGGCCGCCTGCGCGAAACCCTTTGGGACAGACTGGCAGCCTGGTCGCGGGCAAATCCAGACGAACGGCTAATGGGGTGTGCATATTCGACCGCAAACAAAGCCGGTCTGCATCAAAATGCGGCCGTTCGCGACAATAAGGATAGCCTGGCTGGTTTCACCGATGCGGGCCACCCAATATTCATTAACTGGTTCGAGCAG
>CBFHPC010000041.1:0-14873 GCA_965657655.1 Henriciella sp. | reverse complement strand
ACGAGATTCAAGTTTACCGACAATAGGATAAGCTCGATCGCCATCAGCATCACAATGATGTTCTTTCGATTGACGAAGATACCAACCACGCCGATCGTAAACAGGATCGCCGACAGTGACATGAAATGATTTACGGTCAGATCCATCATCAAATTCCCTTATTAGGTTCGACCGATACCGCTTCGGTGGCGTCGCTCCGGCGTCGCGCCGTCTGACGCGCAATATTCTGCCGCTGGACATCAGGCCGGTGCCGGAGGGTCAGAACAATCGCACCGATCATGGCAATCAAAAGGATGATGCCGGCCAGCTGGAACAGCAGGAAATATTGCGTATAGAGCACGGCCCCGATGGCTTCGGCATTGGTCGCCGCATCAGGCATCGGGTTAAATAACTCATTCTGACCCATTTCGCGGGACAGACCGGCCAGCGTGATTTCGGCTATAAAGGCAATTCCGACCAGAACTGCAAAAGGCCAGTATCTTAGACTGCCCTGCTTGAGTTCAACGAAATCGACGTCCAGCATCATCACGACGAATAGGAACAGCACCGCGACCGCGCCGACATAGACAACCACCAGCAACATTGCGAGAAATTCAGCCCCGATTAGCACCAGCATGCCGGCTGCGGTAAAGAAGGACAGTATCAGCCACAAGACCGAATGCACCGGGTTACGCGCGACGATAACCGCGACCGCTGAAACGGTCACAATGACCGAAAAAATATAAAAGGCGATCAGTTCCACTGTGCCAGCCTCGATCTGTTTTGTGACCCAGACGGTCACCTGCTTCAAATTTGTCCGCCCTATCTATAGGGGGCGTCCTGCTCAAGATTTTTCGCGATCAGCCGTTCCCAACGGTCGCCGTTCGAAAGAAGTCGTTCCTTGTCATAGTAAAGCTCTTCACGCGTCTCGGTCGCAAACTCGAAATTCGGTCCCTCGACAATAGCGTCAACCGGGCAGGCTTCCTGGCAGAAACCGCAATAAATGCACTTCACCATGTCGATATCGTATCGTGTCGTCCGACGTGACCCATCATCGCGCGGTTCCGCCTCGATCGTAATCGCCTGAGCCGGACAAATCGCTTCGCATAATTTGCAAGCAATGCAACGCTCTTCGCCGTTTGGATACCGCCTCAAGGCGTGTTCGCCGCGAAACCGGGGTGAAATCGGGTTCTTCTCAAACGGATAATTAACGGTCGCTTTCCGCCGGAACATTTCTTTAATGCCAAGCACGAATGCCGACAGGAAATCGGTCAGAAAGATACCACGAAGAGTTTGAATTACGTTCATGACTGAACTCCCGCATAAACGACATAGCCACCGACCAGAACGACGCAGACAAGTGCGGTCGGCAGGAAGATCTTCCAGCCAAGGCGCATCAGCTGATCATACCTGTAACGCGGCACAACGGCTTTTGTGAGCGCAAACAGGAAAAAGATGAAAACAACTTTCGCCATAAACCAGGCAAGGTGACCAAGATTGACGATCCAGGCCGGAAACAGGCCAACAAAATCGCTGCCAAGAGCGACCGGACCATGCCAGCCCCCAAGGAACAAGATCGCCATCATCGCACACATCAGGACAATGTTGAGATACTCACCGATCATAAATAGCAAATAGGGCGTGGAGGAATATTCAACCTGATATCCCGCAACCAGCTCGGATTCCGCCTCCGGTAGATCAAATGGCGGGCGGTTAGTTTCCGCCAGCGCAGAAATGTAAAACATCACGAACATGACAACCATGATCGGAAACATCAGAATGTGGTTGAAACTGAACAGGTGCCAGGTCCAGAAACCGCCCTGCTGATTGTTAACAATATCACTCAGATTCATCGACCCGGCGAGCAGAATAACGGTGACGATAATCAAACCGATTGAGACTTCATAGGAAACCATCTGTGCGGCCGATCTCAGACTGCCGAGGAATGGATATTTCGAGTTGGACGCCCAGCCGCCCATTATAATGCCGTACACGCCAAGCGAAGAAACAGCGAAAAGGTACAAAATTCCGACATTCAGGTCAGCCACCACCCAGCCCGGTGCGACCGGTATCGCAGCCCATGCCCCGAAGGCCAGAGTGAGACTCAGAATGGGTGCCAGCAGAAATACCGTTTTGTTCGCCCCGGCCGGGATAATAATTTCTTTCAGCAGAAACTTACCGAAATCGGCAAAGCTCTGAAATAAGCCGAACGGACCAACAACATTTGGCCCCTTGCGCATCATGACGCCGGCCCAGACCTTCCGGTCCATAAGCAATAGAAATGCCAGAGACAGCAAGAGCACGATGGTAAACAGCAGGATCTGCCCGATTACGAGCAACCAGCCTAGCAGCAAACCATTATTTTCGATTAATCCACTCATTGCGTCGCCCTACTCCGCTGCTACCGCGGTTTCAAGGCCCTGTTTTTGCAAGGAGCACTCCGCCATTGTTTTAGACGCGCGCGCAATCGCATTTGTCAGGTAGAAATCGCCCCGCAAAACAGCGAAGTCCGGCGCCTTCGACGCGACTTTGCCGCCTTCAACGGGCGTCTTCAACGCATCAGCTCCGGCTTCTGCCGGCGCAAAGCCTAGTCCGGCGAAACTCGGGATCTCTTCCCTGAGTGCCGCCCGAAGTGCATCCGCCGAATCATAAGGCAGTGTTTGACCGAGGCTGGCTGACAATGCACGGAAAATCGCCCAGCCTTCTTTTGCCTGGCCTTTTGGCTGAACCGCAGCCTGTGTCATCTGCACGCGGCCTTCGGAATTGACATATGTCGCCGACATTTCGGTAAAAGCAGCACATGGCAGAACAATATCGGCATAGCTCGCACCGGCATCACCATGATGACCGATATAAATCACCGTTTCAGGCTTGTTCGCCGGCAGGTCCAGCTCATCGGCGCCCAGCAATATCAGGGTCTCAACCCCGCCATTCAGCATAGCATTCGTATCGCAGCCATCCGATCCGGGCACAAAACCGACATCCAGCGCTCCGACGCGGCCGGCCGCATTATGCAGCACACCAAAGCCGGCCCAGTCATCCTGAATCGCACCAATCGCCAGCGCAGCCTTGTGGGCGGCAGCAAGAACCGCGTCGCCATCGGCGCGCGCCAGGGCGTCTTCCCCCACCACGACCATTGGCTTTTTCAGCCCTTTAAGCTTTTCGATTTTCGCAATCGCAGCCGGTCCAGTTCCAAGATGCTCGTAATCATAGGTCAAATCGACCGGCGCTCCGACCACATAGACTTTGAGATCGTTCCACAACCATGCCTTACGCAGGCGGGCATTCCACACCGCAGCATCCTCACGCGGATTGGCACCAATCAGAATAACCGCATCCGCGTCCTCGACGCCCATAAAGGTCGGGTTCAGAATATATCTTTCGCGAACCCCGTCAGCGCCGTAGCTGGCATAGGCCGGCCGGCAATCAGTATTCTGCACACCAAGGGCGCGCGCCAGATCCAGCGCCGCTTTCGCCTGCTCAACCTCGATCAGATCGCCCGCCACAAAGCCGATAGTCTCGGGAGACTTCGTCATTGCTGCACTAACGGCTTCCAGAGCTGCCCCCCAATCAACTTCCGATAGCTTTCCGTCGCGCCGGACATAGGGCCGGTCAAGCCGCTGACGGCCGAGCCCGTCCCAGATAAAGCGGGACTTGTCCGATAGCCATTCTTCATTCACTTCTTCATTGATCGACGGCATGATCCGCATCACGGCCGACCCTTTTGCATCAACCCGGATAGATGCTCCCATCGCATCCATCACGTCGATACTTTCGGTCTTACGCAGCTCCCAGGGCCGGGCATTAAAGGCGTAAGGTTTGGACGTGAGGGCACCGACCGGACAGAGGTCGATCACATTGCCCGATAGTTCGGATGTCAAGCTCTGTTCAAGATAGGTCGTGATCTCGGCCGATTCGCCACGCGAAATCATACCGATTTCCTCGACACCTGCGACTTCGGCGGCAAACCGGACGCATCGCGTACACTGGATGCAGCGCGTCATAATCGTTTTGACCAGCGGCCCCATATTTTTGTCTTCGACCGCGCGCTTGTTCAGATCATAACGAGATTCAGGGCGACCATAAGCCACCGCCTGATCCTGCAAATCACACTCGCCACCCTGATCACAGATCGGACAGTCAAGCGGATGATTAATCAACAGAAATTCCATCACACCATTGCGGGCTTTTTCGACATAATCCCCGGAGGTCAGAATATTTGGCGGGCTACCATCCGGGTTCATCCGCATGTCACCAACCGTTTGCGCACACGACGCGATCGGCTTCGGCGCGCCTTGCCACTGCACCAGGCACATGCGGCAATTGCCAGCCACAGACAGACGCTCATGATAACAAAAACGCGGGATTTCGGCACCTGCCTCCTCACAAGCCTGCATCAGCGTATAGCTGCGCGGGACCTCAATGTCCTTGCCGTCAATATTTAGCTTGAAAAGATCGTCTGCCATGCCCTCAATCCTCACCCTATTCCGCCGCTAAAACCGAGCCCTGCACCATTGCGCGAGGCGCACGATACTGGGTGATACGGTCTTCGATTTCATGCCGAAAATGCCTGATCAGTCCCTGAACCGGCCATGCTGCAGCATCGCCGAGGGCGCAGATTGTATGACCTTCAACCTGATACGACACATCAAGCAGCATATCGATTTCGTGATGCTCGGCCTCACCCTTCGCCATCCGCTCAAGCACCCGCCACATCCAGCCAGTACCTTCACGGCATGGTGTGCACTGCCCGCAACTTTCATGCTTGTAAAAATAGGAAATACGGGCAATCGCCTTAATCAGATCGGTTGACTTGTCCATCACGATGACGGCAGCGGTCCCGAGCCCCGATTTCAAATCGCGAAGCGTATCAAAATCCATATAGGCATCCATAATCTGCTCAGCAGGCACCATTGGCACTGATGAACCACCCGGAATCACCGCCTTCAAATTGTCCCAGCCGCCGCGAATGCCGCCACAATGATTGTCGATTAGATCGCGAAACGTAATCGACATCTCCTCTTCGACATTACACGGATTATTAACATGGCCCGATATGCAGAATAATTTTGTTCCAGTATTATTCGGCCGGCCGAAACCGGCAAACCATTCCGCGCCGCGGCGCAAAATTGTCGGCGCCACCGCAATCGATTCGACATTGTTCACCGTTGTCGGGCAACCATAAAGCCCTGCATTCGCGGGGAATGGCGGCTTGAGACGCGGCTGACCTTTTTTACCTTCAAGGCTTTCCAGCAACGCAGTTTCCTCGCCGCAGATATAAGCACCGGCGCCATGATGGACATAAATATCGAAATCCCAGCCATTCACATTGTTTTCGCCGATAAGCTTGGCCTCATAAGCCTCTTTGACGGCGCGCTCGAGCGCTTCACGTTCGGCAATATACTCGCCGCGCAAATAGACATAGCATTTGTGCGCCCGCATCGCCCGTGACGCCACCATGCAGCCCTCGATCAGAAGATGCGGATCATGCCGCATAATCTCACGATCCTTGCACGTTCCCGGCTCGGACTCGTCGGCATTAACAACCAGATAATGCGGTCGGGTGCCGACTTCCTGCGGCATAAAAGTCCATTTCAGACCGGTCGGAAAGCCCGCACCGCCACGACCGCGCAGTCCGCTTTTCTTGACCTGATCGCAAATCCATTCCGGCCCCTGTTGAAGCATTTCCCGGGTCAGGTGCCATGCTCCGCGCGCTTTCGCGGCCTCGAGGTCCGGCGAATGCGCTCCATATAGATTGGTAAAAATACGATCTTTATCTGCCAGCATCTCTATTTACCTTCTTCCTTCGAGGCGCGAGTTGTTTTTGCCTTTGCGGGCGATGTCGCATCTATCAGGGTTGTTGTTTTCTTCGCTTTGGTTGCGGCGGCAGCAGGCTTCTTGGCCGGTGCCTTCTTCGCGACAGCTTTTTTTGCGGGTGCCTTTTTAGCCGGCGTCTTCTTTGCCGGTGCCTTTTTGGCTGGCGCTGCCTCGTCGACAGCAAGGTTCGGCAATTCAGAAACACCGTTACGACTACCGTCAAACAGGGCCGGGTCGAGCAGGGTTTTAGCGCCTTCCTGTGGGGCGGAGTTCACCCGGTCGACAAATGTCCCCGGCGGAACATCCTGACCACGCTGCAATTTCGCGAGAATATCAGCGAGACTGTCGGTCGTCAGATCTTCATAATAATAATCATTGATCTGAACCATAGGCGCATTCACGCACGCACCAAGACACTCAACCTCTTCCCAAGACAGCATGTTTTGATCACTGAGCGCATGTGCATCGCCGATATGCTCACGGCAAACGTCTTTCAGATCATTTGCCCCGCGCAGCATACAAGGTGTCGTGCCACACAATTGCACATGATATTTACCGACAGGCTGTAAGCGGAACATCGTGTAGAATGTCGCAACTTCATACACACGGATATAGGGCATTTCGAGACGGTCTGCGACTTCCCGCATTGCCGGCTCGGACAGCCAGCCCTGATTGTCCTTTTGCGCCAGCCACAGCAACGGAATGACCGCCGACCGCTTCTTATCTTCCGGATATTTTGCAAGCCAGAATGCGATTGTCGGCTCGGTCTCTGGTTTAAAGCCAAACTCGTTACCGCCAGATTCTAAATCAAACCTTCGTAAGGCCATTAATTTGCCTCCTTTGGCAGAACCACTCGGCCCGCCTCATCAAAAGACCAAAACGGGTTGTATGCGACTTCCCAGGCATTGCCCTCGGGGTCGACAAAATAACCGGAATACCCACCCCAGAATGCCTTATGAGGCGGCGTCGTCACCTTGACGCCAGCCGCTTCACAATTGGCGAATATCTGGTCGACCTCTGCGATCGAGCGGGCATTGTAAGCAAGGGCAAATGGCTTGCCGGCGCCGTTCACAGGCGCTTCGACCCCGATATCTGCCGCCAGCTTGTCAGCCTCCCAAAGGCCGAGAACGAAACCACCCATATCGAACATGGCCATTTCTTTCGGACCGGTATCGCGAAAGCCCAGCGTATCAGAGTAAAAGCTCCGCATCGCGGCGAGATCCTTGACCCCGATCGTCATAATCGAAAATCGCTGCTCTGGAAAAATACTCACAGCTCGCCTCCGGAATAGGCAACAAACATAACGAGAAGAGCCCCCAGTCCGGCCACAATGTGTGGCAAAATTGATGTCCCGGCGCGATAATAGGTCAGCGCATCAAAAATCGCGACGCCTGCCAGCCCGGCTGCGACATAGGTGACATCCGATACTGACCCCCGAAACGCGACCCCCAAGGCTATAAGCGCCATGAAAAAATAGCGTCCCGCCATAATTGTTGGCAGGTTTTCGGCACGATGCCGCGTCATGGCCAGGCCCTTTTCGGGCGCCATGACAAACACGATGCCAAGCACCAGCAAGAACACGGCTATGCCGAGGGCAAGATAGTGAGCAATTGTGTCCAACATCAGAAACACTATCGGTCGATCTCCCCAAACACGATATCAAGCGATCCGAGAATGGCCGATACATCGGCGAGTTGATGACCGCGGCACAAATGATCCATAGCGGCCAAATGCGGGAAACCCGGCGCCCTTAACTTCACGCGATAGGGCCGGTTTCCGCCATCGGCGACGAGATAGACGCCAAATTCGCCTTTTGGCGCTTCGACGGCGGCATAGACCTCACCTTCGGGCACATGAAAACCCTCAGTGTAAAGCTTGAAATGATGAATCAGCGCTTCCATCGAGCGTTTCATCTCACCCCGGCGCGGCGGTGACACTTTCGTACCCTCGGCAAGCACCGGACCCTCAGGCATATTCTCGATGCACCATCGCATAATGTCATTAGACACCTGCATCTCATCCATCCGGCAGACATAGCGGTCGTAATTGTCGCCATGCTTGCCGACAATTACCGGAAATACATCATCGGGAATTTCGCTGTAGATCTCGTAAGGCTGGCTGCGCCGCAAATCCCATGCCAGACCCGACCCCCGGACCATGACGCCGGAAAAGCCATATTTCATAATCGTGTCTTCATCGACGACGCCGATATCGACATTGCGCTGCTTGAAAATCCGGTTCTCGCTAACCAGACCCTCTAGATTTTCCATTGCTGACGGAAATTCGGCGATAAAGACCAGAATATCGTCGATCAGGTCCTGCGGCAGATCCTGATGCACACCGCCCGGCCGGAAATACGCCGCGTGCAATCTCGCACCGCAGGCTCTTTCATAGAAGCCCATCAGCTTTTCGCGCTCTTCGAAAGCCCATGTAATCGGGGTCAACGCCCCGCAATCCATGACTTGCGTCCCGACATTGAGCAAATGGTTAAGAATGCGCCCCATTTCAGCGAACAGGACCCGGATAAACTGGGCCCGCCGCGGTACTTCGAGACCCAGCATTTTCTCGATCGCCAGACACCAGGCATGCTCCTGATTCATTGGCGCGACATAGTCGAGACGATCGAAATAAGGTAGCCCCTGAAGATAGGTCTTGTATTCAAGCAACTTCTCGGTCCCGCGATGCAGAAGACCAATGTGGCTGTCGATCCGGTCAACGATCTCGCCATCGAGATCCATGACCATTCTCAGCACACCATGAGCTGCGGGGTGCTGGGGACCAAAATTTAGGGTAAATTTGCGGTCTTCTTCCGGGATTGATTTGACATCATCAGCCATCAGCCCGTCTCCCCATCAGCCAGAGTTGCTTTTTCGTCGCCGGGAATATCCTGAGTGATACCCTCCCAAGGCGACAGGAAATCAAAGTTCCGGTATTCCTGCGTCAGCGCGACCGGCTCATGCACAACGCGCTTTTCGAGATCGTCGTAACGCACCTCGGTATACCCGGTTAATGGGAAATCCTTGCGAAGTGGAAATCCTTCAAAGCCATAATCGGTCAGCAGCCGACGCATGTCCGGATGCCCGGAAAACCCGATACCATACATGTCAAATGCTTCGCGCTCGAACCAGTCGGCCGACGGGTGAATGCCCGTCAAGGTCGGTACCGGCTCGGATTCGGTCGTCGAAACCTTGACCCGGATCCTCTGATTCATTCGCATTGAAAGGAAATGATAGACGATCTCGAACCGGCGCCCCCGCTCGGGGTAATCAACACCGCATAAATCGATCAAGGTCTCGAAGGCGCACGACGCGTCCCGTTTCAAAAATTCCGCGAGCGGTACGATAGCATCCCGTTCGGCATAAAGCGTCAGCTCTGAAAAGCGGACCTCGTATTTGCGAACAGCGTCCTGCATCTCAGACGCTATACGTTCACCCAAATCAGTCAGGGCTTCAATCTGTGCACTCATTGTCTTCCCTAACGCTCTATTGAACCTTCACGGCGTATTTTCTTCTGCAATTGCAGAAAGCCATAAACCAAAGCTTCGGCGGTTGGCGGGCAACCCGGAATATAAATATCGACCGGCACAATGCGATCGCATCCGCGCACGACGCTGTAACTATAATGATAATAGCCACCGCCATTCGCACATGACCCCATTGAAATCACATAGCGGGGCTCCGGCATCTGATCATAAACCTTACGCAGCGCCGGCGCCATTTTGTTCGTCAGCGTACCCGCCACGATCATGACGTCAGACTGACGCGGCGACCCGCGCGGGGCCATTCCAAAGCGCTCAAGATCATAGCGCGGATTTCCAGCCTGCATCATTTCAACTGCACAACAGGCCAAGCCGAACGTCATCCACATCAGCGAGCCAGTCCGCGCCCAGGCAATCAGATCATCGGCTGAAGCTGTGAAAAAGCCCTTATCCGCGAGATGATCCGACAGGCCTGTATAAAACGGGTCATCGCCGCGCACGGCGTGACCGCCTTCTACGCCAGCCCGGCCAGCACCTAAGGCGTATGGTTTCAGAATTTCGTCAGCCATGTCCCGGTCTCCCTATTGCCATTCCAGCGCGCCACGGCGCCATTCATAGACAAACCCGATGGTCAAAACCGCTAGAAACAGAACCATTGACCAAAATCCGAAAATACCAATCGCGCCGAGGCTAACCGCCCAGGGGAACAGGAACGCAACCTCAAGGTCGAAAATAATGAACAGGATCGCAACCAGATAGAAACGCACATCGAATTTCATCCTGGCATCGTCAAAGGCATTGAATCCGCATTCATAAGCCGAGGTCTTTTCCGGATCAGGATTACTGGGCGCAAGTATCGCAGCGCCGATGATGAAAAGCAGAGATAAGATTGTACCGAGCGCTAGAAAAAGCAGCACCGGCATATAATCAAGCGCGAGACGTTCAATATCGGTCATTCGTACCCACCTAATATGATCACAGGTTGCGCTGTCGGATAGGACGGTTTCACCGCGAGCGCAACCTGACTTACACCTATATTCTCTTAAGTTAAGGCGTTTTTTATGCCGTCAATTATGCGGCGAGGCGTCACGCCTGTGCGACCGATTCTCAATAAGCGTCGCCGGCGACCCATTCAGACCCGTCCGTAACCCCGCGCGCATAGATTATCAAAGCGTCTCGCCGGCGCTCCCGGCAACAGCAAAACCGGCTCGGTATGCGCGATTACCGCCTGCCGTAACGGGCCGGTCGACCAAGGTCCGGGGGCTGATAACTCCAGCCATTCCACAAATTTGACACCGCACCACCTAAATAGTAGCTTTTGCAACTAATTTTTATCGCGCACCTATATGCGCGTCTGGCCCAGCAAAAACATATGGAGCGCAAGAATGACCGATCTATTTGACAATCCGGCCGGCTTAGAAGGGTTCGAATTCGTTGAGTTTTCGGCCCCGAAAAAGGGAATGATCGAGCCGGTTTTCGACATGATGGGCTTTTCAAAAATCGCACGACACCGCTCAAAGGATGTCGAATTATGGCGGCAGGGCGAGATCAATCTCATCACTAATTACGAGCCGTTTTCAGCGGCTTGGTATTTCGCCCGGGAACATGGCCCGAGCGCCTGCGGCATGGGCTTCAGGGTTCGCGACGCCGGACACGCCTATAAAACACTGATTAACAAAGGCGCCGAGCCGGTAAACGCCAATACCGGTCCGATGGAGCTTTGTATTCCGGGTATTCGCGGCATCGGCAATTCGATCATTTACCTGATTGACCGGTTCGAGACTTCCGCGGGCGGGCTAAGCATCTATGACATTGACTTTAACTATTTTCCGAATGTCGATCGCCACCCTGTCGGATGTGGCTTCCAATTAATCGACCACCTCACGCATAATGTTTATCCCGGGCGTATGGAATACTGGGCCGACTTCTACGAGAAACTGTTCAATTTTCAGGAGATTCGATATTTTGACATTAAGGGTGAATATACCGGGCTTACGTCAAAGGCACTGACAGCACCAGATGGCAAAATCCGGATCCCCCTAAACGAAGAAGGCGAAGGCGGACGAGGACAGATCGAAGAATATTTACGGGCCTTTAATGGCGAAGGAATCCAGCATATCGCATTGATTTGCGAGGATTTACCAGCCTGTCTCGACCGCCTCAAAGACCTTGGCGTCCCACTCATGACAGCACCGCCACAGACCTATTATGACATGCTGGATGAAAGGCTTCCCGAACACGGACAAGATGTCGAGGCGTTGCAGACACGCGGCATTCTGCTGGATGGCACAACGGCTGGCGGCGAGCCGCGGCTATTACTGCAAATCTTTGCGGAACCGCAAATCGGGCCCGTCTTTTTCGAATTTATTGAACGTAAGGGCGACTATCGTGAGGGCTTTGGCGAAGGTAATTTCCAGGCTCTATTCGAAAGCATGGAGCGCGACCAGATCAAACGCGGCGCCTTGCAAGCCGAGGAAACGGTTTAATGTCGGCGCCTCATTTGAATGGAATACACCATGTCGCTTATCGCTGCCGAGACGCCAAGGTAACGGTCGAATTCTACGAGCAGGTTCTAGGCATGCGTTTCACCACCGCATTTGCCGAGGACCATGTTCCGTCAACGGGCGCCTATGATCCTTACATGCACGTCTTTCTGGATGCCGGAAACGATAATGTGCTGGCCTTTTTTGAACTTCCGGAACAGCCAGACATGGACCGCGATCAAAATACACCTGAATGGGTTCAACATCTGGCTTTTCGTGTCGGATCTCTGGCGGCACTATTGGCTGCAAAAACGCATATAGAGAGCTTCGGTCTCGAGGTGCTCGGGCCGACCCATCACGGCATCTTCAAATCGATATATTTTTTCGATCCCAATGGCCACCGGATCGAGCTTGCTGCTGATATTGGCAGTCCTGCGCAATACGCCGAGCTCAGGCGGGTTGCGCAACCGATGCTGACGGAATGGTCGCAAACCAAAAAAGCCCCCCGTCATGCCGCATGGCTGCATGACATCTCAGACACCGATGAAAGCGACAACAAATGAGGCTTTATAGCTATTACCGGTCGTCAACCAGCTACCGCGTCCGGATTGCCTTGAACATTAAAGGGCTCGCTTACAAGATTATTCCGGTGAATCTGAAAACCGGCGAGCAACACCAACAATCTTTCGTCGACCTCAATCCGCATGCAACATTACCTGTATTACGGACTGGCAAAATACAGCTTGTCCAATCTCTGGCAATTATCGACTGGATCGAAAAATTCTATCCCGACCCGCCGCTCCGACCGTCGCACGGAACCGACACAATCAATGTCCACCAGGTCTGCCTTGAGCTGTATTATGCGATTGCGACGGAAATTCACGCGCCGAATAATCTTCCTGTCCTGACTTATTTAAGACACGCACTAAACGCCGATGATGCGATGATCGCTGCCTGGTATGCCAAATGGATCGATAAAACATTCGCACCGGTCGAACACAGACTGGCAAGCTTTAACTGGCTGTCAGCGGATTTGCCCTTTGGCCAGCCAGGCCTGTTCGAGATCGTCCTGATCCCACAGATTTATAATGCGCGGCGCTGGAAGACCGATTTGTCGGACTACCCTCTTTTGCGATCGATAGATGCATATGCAAACCAGCTCCCGGCCTTCATCGCGGCGCATCCTGATAATCAACCCGACGCGCCGGAGGCCGGATAGATGAGACTCGCAAGTTTAAAAAACAATACCCGCGACGGCCAGCTCATTGTCGTCTCGAAAGACCTGAACCATTATACAGATGCCTCAGATATTGCGCTGACGCTGCAGGCCGCTCTTGATGACTGGAACCATATCGCGCCACAGCTCGCCAAACGTGCCGAACAGCTTGAAAAAAATAGTGCGCCGGCGCACCTGTTTGATCAAACAGCCTGCGCAAGTCCCATCCCACGCCCTTATCAATGGCTTGATGGGTCGGCCTATATAAATCATGTCGAGCTGGTCCGGCGCGCTCGCGGCGCTGAGATGCCCGACAGCTTTTATCATGACCCGCTGATGTATCAGGGGATAAGCGGAACAACGGCCGCGCCCTATGACCCGATTCCGCTCGGCGACCCATTATGGGGCTGTGACATGGAGGCGGAAGTCTGTGTTATCACCGATGATGTTCCGGCCGGCATCAGCGAAACCGAGGCCGCAGATCATATTAAGCTTATCTTGCTATGTAATGATGTGTCACTGCGCGGACTCATTCCGGCCGAACTGGCCAAGGGCTTCGGATTTCTGCAATCCAAGCCGGCTTGCGCATTCTCGCCCGTCGCTGTGACCCCGGATGCTCTGGGCAGTGACTGGCATGATAGCCTCGTCCGGCGCCCACTACACGTCGATTATAATGGTGAAGCCTTCGGTAGAGCTGATGTGCATCAGGATGCGACATTCAATATGGCCCAGCTCGTGGCGCATGCCGCAAAAACCCGACCACTCGTCGCTGGGACAATCATTGGGTCGGGCACAGTCTCCAATAAGGGAGCAGATGGCGGGCCGGGCAAACCTGTTTGCGAAGGCGGGGTCGGCTATTCCTGTATTGCCGAAATTCGCATGATCGAAACCATTCAGACCGGGCAGGCCTTGACACCATTCATGCAGCCCGGCGATCATGTCGGCATTGATATGCTCGATCGAAACGGTCAGTCTATCTTTGGTAGAATTTCACAGACTGTTAAGGCCATCACATGAGTGGGAAAATATATCAGACGGCGGACGCCGCACTGGAGGGGATATTGTTCGATGGCATGAGCATCGCGGCAGGCGGCTTCGGACTGTGCGGAATCCCAGAATTATCAATCGCCGCCATTCGGGCAGCGGGGACAAAAAATCTTACTATTTACTCAAATAATGCCGGCGTCGATGATTTCGGTCTTGGTCGCTTGCTGCAAACTCGTCAGGTCAAGAAAATGTGTTCCTCCTATGTTGGGGAAAATGCATTATTTATGCAGCAATACCTGTCCGGCGAGCTCGAACTGGAATTCAACCCGCAGGGCACCTTAGCCGAACGGATGCGGGCCGGCGGCGCCGGCATACCCGGATTTTATACAAGAACCGGCGTCGGCACCCTGGTCGCAGAGGGCAAGGAGCATAAGGATTTTAATGGCGAACCCCATATCCTCGAGCACGGCATAGTCGCCGACCTCGCAATTGTGAAAGCCTGGAAAGCGGACACAACAGGCAATGCCATATTCCGGAAGACCGCACGAAATTTCAATCACCCGGCCGCAACCTGCGGAAAAATCTGCGTCATGGAGGTGGAAGAAATCGTCGCGCCCGGTCAATTAGACCCCGACGCCATTCATATCCCCGGCATTTATGTTCATCGCCTTGTCCAAGGCGATTTCGAAAAACGAATTGAACAGCGCACCATACGCGCGGAAGGGACAGCATAATGGCTTGGACACGCGACCAGATGGCCGCCCGCGCCGCGCAAGAATTAAGAGACGGCATGTATGTCAATCTCGGCATTGGCATTCCAACCCTGGTCGCAAACCATATTCCCGATGACATCACTGTCACTTTGCAGTCGGAGAATGGGTTACTTGGCATGGGCCCGTTTCCCTATTCGGGA
>CBFHPC010000040.1:0-15020 GCA_965657655.1 Henriciella sp. | reverse complement strand
ACTCGAAAATACCTTTCCAGCTCGGCATTATCCGTAGCCACTATGTCGGCCGGACATTCATCCAGCCAAGCCAGACCGGGCGTCAGAAAGCAGTTTCCCGCAAGCATTCTCCGAATGGTGCTGTCCTGAAAGGCAAGCGGGTGATTCTCGTCGATGATTCAATTGTCCGGGGCAACACCTCCAAGAAAATCGTTGAAATGGTTCGCGATGCCGGGGCCGCGGAAGTCCATTTAAGATCGGCTAGCCCGCCAATCATGCACCAGGATTTCTACGGCATTGATATGGCCGAACGGTCGGAGTTACTGGCCGCGAACAAAACGCTCGAGGAAATGCAGGACTTTCTAAAAGTCGAAAGCCTCGGCTTTTTATCCGTTGACGGACTTTACCGCGCAATCGGTATCGACCGTGATGATCAGATGCCTCAATTTGCCGATCATTGCTTTACGGGGGAGTATCCGACCCGTCTGGTTGACCATGATATGAACCAAAGCGGCAAAGACCGGCAATTGTCGCTACTCGACTAATTCTCAACTGGCTGTCTAGAATATGAACAAGCGCATCACTCTCATTACTGGCGCCTCGCAAGGTATCGGACGGGCGACGGCAAAATGCCTTGCTAAGGCCGGACATCACGTCATCCTTGTCGCACGATCGAAAAAAGCGCTTGAGCTGCTGGATGATGAAATTCATGCCGATGGCGGATCGGCGACGCTGATCCCATTCGACCTGACCGATGCCAAAAGCTATGATGCGCTCGGCCAGGCGCTGAATGAAAAATTCGGGCGGCTTGACGGTTTGATCGGAAATGCCGCGTTGCTCGGACAAATCGGTCCGCTACAGGCCTGCGGCGAACGGCAATTCCTTGAAACAATCGATGTCAATCTAACCGCAAACTGGCGTCTTATCCGCATACTCGACCCGCTTCTGAGACGCTCAGACAGCCCCCGCGCCGTATTTCTTACGTCTGGCGTCGTACCACGGCCCCGTGCCTTCTGGGGCGCTTATCAGGCGTCAAAGGCTGGGCTTGAAGGCTTAATCGCCGCATGGGCCGATGAAAACGAGAAGACCAGTTTGCGGGTCAACCTCTTTGACCCGGGCGCGACAAGAACCGGGATGCGTGCAGATGCTATGCCGGGTGAAGACCCGGCGACGCTCAAAGCGCCAGACGCCGTCACCACTATGCTATTGGCCCTGGTCAGCCCATCCGAGACCCGAAACGGTGCCCGGATCGCGTATAATTAGTTCGGCTTGCGGCGGGCCTTGTCGGCATAGGGATTGGCGCCCTGCCGAATGATAAGCCGGATCGGGATCCCCGGCATCTCAAACGCCTCACGCAAGGCATTCACCAGATACCGCCGATACTGCTCCGGTGTTTGCTCGCCGCGTGATGCCATCAAGACAAATGTCGGCGGACGCGCCTTTATTTGCGCCATATAGCGGGGCTTAATCCGTTTTCCGTTTACACTTGGGGGTGGGTTTCGTTCAATGACATAACGCAACCAACGATTGAGATCGCCCGTTTTGACCCGCGCACACCAATCATCATAGGTCTTGATGACCGCCGGCATGAATTGATCGACACGTTTCCCCGTCAGCCCGGAGAGGTATACCAGCTTGGCACCTTTTGCCTGCGGCAAATGTATTTTCAGGCGATTTTCAAGTTCCTTCATCGCCATACCGTGATGCTTGATCTTGTCCCATTTCGAGACAACGAAAACAACTGACCGCCCCTCTCGCAACGCAAGGTCAGCAATCTGAAGATCCTGCTTCTCGAACGCGTCTTCAGGGTCCATAATCAGAGCAACAACATCGGCATATTTCAAAGAACGCACCGTCTCGCCAGTTGACATTTTCTCGAGGCGTTCCTGCACCCGTGATTTCCTCCGCAGTCCGGCTGTGTCCACTAGCTGAACCTCACGCCCTTGCCAGTCCCAGGACAGGGTCACGGAATCTCTGGTAATACCTGCTTCAGGTCCGGTTAGCATGCGATCTTCGCCGAGCAATTGATTAATCAAAGTCGACTTGCCAGCATTCGGCCGGCCAATAATCGCCAGCCGGATCGGTTTCGCACTCGAAACCACCTTTGCCGCTTCAATTTCCTGCGTTTCCTGCGCCTCATCAACACCTGCATCCATCAGCGCCTGTTCGAGATCAGCATCTGAAAGTTTCGGATCATCAATATCAAGATCGGCAAGTGCGTCGATAATACCATGGTTGAATACCGCATCGCGATCGGCCTCATCAGTTTCAAAGGCCGCCTCAAAGGCCGCCTCGCCGATCGCATGCCTGATTGCCGAATAGAGCTCGGCCATGCCCTCGCCATGTGCGCCGGAAAGACCGACCGGTTCACCAAGTCCAAGCGACCATGCTTCGACCAGTCCCTGATCGCCAGCCCGTCCTTCAGCTTTATTCACCGCAAGAACGATGGGCATATCAGCCTGTCTGAGAACCTGTGCAAACCGTTCATCCATCGCGGTTACACCGGCCCGGCCGTCAATCAGGAATAATGCGATCTCGGCTTCGCGAATGGCAATTTCAGTCTGCGCGCGCATCCGCGCTTCCAACGAACCGTCATTCACATCTTCAAAGCCCGCAGTATCAATCAAGATAAGCGGAAGGTCGGCAAGCCGGCCTGTCGCTTCCTTCCGATCCCGGGTAACACCAGGCTGGTCGTCAACCAAAGCAAGCTGTTTGCCGGCGAGCCGGTTAAACAAGGTCGACTTGCCAACATTCGGCCGCCCCACGATGGCCATCTTCAGTGGCATATCGATGATCCTATATGTTTAAAAGCAACCGCAGGTATCGGCTAGTCAATCGCAACCAGGCGGCCTTTATCTGTAAGAATTATAATACGGCCTTGTGCCGCTATCGGCTCAATATAGACATCATCACCAATGCTCAAGCGATTAAGATCGGCGCCGGTCTGCGGGTCGAGCGCCAGCAGATCACCCCGCGACGAAGCAAGAACAAGTTTGCCAGACGCCAGTAACGGCCCCGAATAGGTAATTCTGCCCTGCTTCTTCCTTGAATTTTTGAACTGCTCAAGCTGACGAACCCAGACAATTTGCCCCGACGCCGCATCAATACAGACAAGTTCAGCATCGACACTTACAACAAACAAATACCCGCCAATCAGGGCCGGGGCCTGGGTTGCACCGAGGGGTTGTTGCCACATCCGGTTTCCGGTTCGTCCTTCAATGCCGGCCATGACACCCGACTGACTGGCCGCAAAAACCATGCCACCACCAAGTACAGGCCGTGCCCCGATATCATTAATTGCTGAAATCGGCGTAAAATTGCCGGCACTCGCCAGCGCATCGGTCCATAAACGTCGGCCATTGGCCGCAAGATAAGAAATGACCTCACCGGACGAGAATGGAACAACAACAATCTCTTCAATAGCTGCAACGCTCGGCGAGCTTAAAACCCGCGCGGATTCCGAAATTGCCTGATCAGACCAGAGAACGCGGCCATCGGCATAGCTAAATGCCAAAATCTCATTATTATTTGACGATACGAAAACCCGACCATCCTTGATCGTCGGCGACCCTGTCATGGGCCCTTCCGTTTCGGTTTTCCAGATCAGGTCGCCAGTCGCTGCGTCATAGGCTGCAACAAAACCAAATCCGCTCGCAATCGCGAGTTTGCCATCGCCATAAGCAATCCCGGAACCGATCCCAACACGATCACGTCCACTGCCTGATTCAAGCCGCTTCTGCCAGAGGAGCTGTCCGTCAATAATCGAATGAGCCCGCAACACCTGAGCCGAATCGATAACGAATATAGCGCTCTCACTGGTAACCGGCGGTGTTATGAGCGCCGAACGGCCATCCGATCCCTGACCGGAACTAACCCGCCAATCGATTTCGAAATTGACCGCTGCCGACACGTGACCGACAGCTTTGGAAGCTGCACCACCCGATTGTGGCCAGGATGGGCGCGGCGAAGCTTCCGGCAGCTCGATGGTTAAATCGGCGAGCTCGATCGCAGGTTCTAAGGCCTCATCAGCCAGCACCATTTTAATACGCCCCTCGCGCTCAATCGCTTCTTCGGCTTCGCGCTGTTCCCGGGCGGAGTCCAAAACAGAACAGGATGCAAGAAGTCCCGCACTGCAAAGCAGCAATAACAAACGGCTGGCAGACTTATTCAACATCACTCTGTTTCCTGTTCTGGATCGGATACGGCCTGATCAATCTCTTCATCCTGCAAATTCTGATCGAGCTCTGGGTCAATCACGATACTCGCCGGCATAAGACTCAAGGCGTGAGAAGCACGTTGCCTCACCCCGTTCGGGGCCGCTCCTGAGATAAGAAGAAGGTCAAACTCCTGTCGCGCATATTCGATGTCGCCCTCGGCCAGGGCCTTCATGGCCAGCAATTCGGCGGCCAGCGCCCCAAAGGCGTCAAGCCCAACCGTCACCGGCGCCAGTAATTCCTCCAGCTCAACCAGACTGACCTGGTCGGCCTGCAAATAAGCAAGTTTTATCAATGCCAGTTTTTCAGTCGGTAAGGCCGCCTCATTCACAGCCGAGGACATAACATCGACGGCGGAATCAAGATCGCCAAATCCACTATAATAAACTTCGGCCAACATCTGGCCTGCCGCAGGTGACAGGCGGTTCTGCTTTGCAACCAAATTCTGAAAGCTCGTTTCCGCCGCTCTATAATCCTGCGCCTCTAATTGGTTAAGCCCGACATCATAGGCCGTCGAATTACGCTCCAGCCGGTTTGCCTGATCAGCGCGTAAATACTCACCGAGGCCAGTGCCGCCAATCAACATCGCGACAAGCACATAGACGACAACACGATACCGCTGCCAACGCTGCTGCCAAAGGTCCTGGCGGATACCTTCTTCAACTTCTTCAAAAATATCTGCCAACTAAACCTACTCCGGCGTTCTGTTGTTTCATTCGACCCTAAACGCGAGCGCACGACTCGGCAACGCGCTATCCCGCCTTTGGCTGCCCTTTAGACAGCTTATACAGCTCGGCATCTCCGGGAAAACGCCGGGACCGAACATCATCGGCAAATTCGCTTACCGCAGCATCAATGACCGAGCGCAAATCGGCATAGCGCCGAACAAATTTCGGCGCCCATTCAAACCGTCCCAACATATCGTCGGTCACGAGTATCTGCCCATCGCATTTACATGACGCACCAATGCCAATTGTGGGACATGCAACGGCTTGGGTTATCTCTGCGGCAAGGTCATCTGCGACGCCCTCGACAACGATTGCAAAAGCGCCGGCCCGTTCGGCCGCAATGGCCTCCGCCAGCACACGATCGCGTTCCTCCGAAGTCCGTCCCTTCGCCCTGAACCCGCCATCGACGTTCACCGCCTGCGGCCGCAAGCCAACATGTCCCATAACCGGAATTCCGCGTGCAACCAGGTGCGAAATCTGATCGGCGGCATAGGTGCCGCTTTCGATCTTGACCGCCTGACATCCGGTTTCCTTCAGAATGCGGGCAGCGTTCAGGAATGCTTGATCAAGACTGGTCTCATATGAACCAAATGGCATGTCGACGACAACCAGGGCTTGCTGCGAGCCTCGCATTACGGCCTGCCCATGCATGATCATCATATCCAGCGACACCCCAACCGTGGACGTCATGCCATGGACCACCATGCCCACACTATCGCCAACCAGAATAAGGTCGCAATGAGGATCCAGAAGCGCGCCCATTGGTGCATCATAAGCTGTCAGACATACTAAGGGGGATTTACCCTTAGAGGCGGTAATATGCCTGACCGTCTTGCGAGCTATTTTAGTATGCGACGACATATTCTGACTTTCCTGCTCAGATAAGATGCGGGGGCTTTAACAGACCCCGGCAATAATGCAAAAGCGAATTAGGAAACAGGTATGGCCTGAACCCCGAATAATAGCGGGTGCAACCAGACGACAAGAATCACAAACAGACCCGACCCGCCAATAATGGCACCGAAATCAGCAGTACTGGACAAAGCAACATCGTCCCCGACACCATTATCGCCCCGCTTCTTGGCGATGATACGAGCGAAAACCGCATAGGCTAAAAAACTACCGAACAACAGAACCGAATTTAGCTCCCCATTGGCGAGTAAATGCCCCGTGGCCCATAATTTAACGGCCAGCAGCATAGGGTGCTTGGTCGCACGTTTTATCCGGCCTGCAGGCAATTGTGATGCTACCAGCAAGACAAGAGCGGGTAACATGAATACCGAATTCAAATGCTGCAAAAATGTTGGCGGCGTATAGAGCAATGGTCCGCCACGGCTCTCGCCATAGCCATAAACAATCAGCCCGAAACCGATCAGCGTGATCAAGCTAAAGCCTAACATATAGGGCACATATCCCAAGCGTGCCCGCAATCCGCTTTCACCTGACCGTGATCTCACGGTCGAAAAGATGTGAGGTCCAAAGAAAATGAATAGTCCGGACAACAATATTTGCATGGTAGCGCCTCCCTAGGGTCTCTGACGGCACATTCGAACATGTCTAGACAATCAGGACTTACTCGACCGTCGCCGCCACAATTGTTACACTTTCCCCGCACCCGCAAGCATCGGTCTGATTGGGGTTGCTGAAAACAAACTTCTCGTGAAGCAGGGTGGTTTCATAATCGATAACCGATCCAAGCAGGAACAGAACCGCTTTGGCATCAACCACAATACGAACGCCCTTGTCTTCAATTATCTCATCAAGTGCACTCGGCTCGCTAACATAGTCCATGACATATTCCATGCCGGCGCAACCGCCATTGGTGACCCCTACCCGCAAATAGCCGGCCCCGCGTTCTGACATAATATGCGCGACTTGCTGCGCCGCTGCATCCGTCAGGGTAACTAGTTTGGGTCGTGGTCGTCTCGCCATAAAATCATCTCGATCAGATAATACCGATTTACACCTATAACATATTTAGCGCCAGACGCGCTTCGTCTGACATTCTGGAGACATCCCAGGGGGGATCAAAGGTCAAGCGGACCTCGACATCTGACACGCCCTCAACTTGCCGGGCCGCAGTCTCGACCCATCCCGGCATATCGCCAGCCACCGGGCAACCCGGCGCAGTCAGCGTCATATCAACATCAACCTTGCGGTCGTCATTAATATCAACGCGGTAAATCAATCCAAGCTCGTAAATATCAACCGGTATCTCCGGATCGAAGACACTTTTAAAGGCTTCAATCAATGCATCCGTCAGACGGTTCAATTCGTCCTGCGGAATCGAAGACTCTGCCTCGACCGGGTCGGTTTCCGGGACATTCAATACGTCGCGATTTGGAATATCATCAGCCATGGCACTCATTATACAGGATTAAACAGTCTGTCGTCTCTATTTTTTGTTAGATCAGCATGTTTCGAGCTTTATCCAACGCCCCCAGAAATTGATCAACTTCTGAAACCGTATTGTAAATCCCGAAACTGGCGCGCGCACTGGCCGAACAGCCGAGATGCTGCATCAATGGTTGCGCGCAATGATGACCTGCCCGGATCGCAACGCCGTAGCGGTCTATCAGCTGCGCCAGATCGTGCGCGTGAACGCCTTCGATCGAAAACGACAACACAGCCCCCTTATTTGGCGCTGTACCATGAATCCTCAGACCGTTTATGTCTTGCATGCCGGCGCAAGCGCGCTGATACAAACAAGCCTCATGCGCGATAATATCGGCAAGGTCGAACTGCGCATACCAGTCAATCGCTGCACCCAGTCCAATCGCTTCCAGTATCGGTGGCGTTCCCGCCTCAAACTTATGCGGTGCAGCATTATAAGTGACGCGATCGGTATTGACGATTTCGATCATCTCGCCACCGCCCTGGAATGGCCGCAAACGGTCAAGCTGTTCCGGTGCGCCGTAAAGCACGCCGATACCTGTCGGGCCATATAATTTGTGTCCCGAAAATACGTAAAAATCGCAGCCCAATTGCGCAACATCGACATCGAGATGAACCGCGGCCTGACAGCCATCAAGCAAAACCCGCGCGCCGACACTATGCGCTAATCTGACAATTTCAGCACCATCCGAAATAGTGCCCAACACATTCGACATATGGCTGAGTGCCACGAACCGGGTGCGCGACCCGATTGCAGCTGCAAGCGCAGCCATATCGAGCGAGCCATCATCCGTCAGACCGACCCATCGCAGTACGATGCCATAGCGTTCCCGCAGAAAGTGCCACGGAACAATATTGGAATGATGCTCCATTATCGACAAAACGATTTCGTCACCGGGCTGGAGATCGTCGGCAATACCGTTTGCAACAATATTAATTGCTTCGGTCGCCCCGCGGGTGAAAACGATATTGTCCGGGCTTGGTGCATTCAGGAAGCCGGCGACCCTCTGACGGGCTGCCTCGAACATTTCCGTTGTCTCGTTTGCCAGCGTATGAAGCCCCCGATGCACATTCGCATAGGACGTCCGGGCCTGATCGGCCATGGCATCAATAACCGCCACCGGCTTCTGTGCGCTAGCGGCATTATCGAGATAGGCCAGCGGCTTTCCATTTACCTCACGCGCCAGTATTGGAAACTCATTTCGGATCGCTTCCAGATCAAATGCTCGCATCATCCATGCATCTCCGCCAGAAAAGCCCTCGCCGTAGTTTGCATCGCCTCACCTACATCCGGACTGGCCGCAGACAGCGCTTCAGAAACAAAGGCCTCGGTGAGCAAGGCACGCGCCTGAGGCAATGGAATACCCCGCTGGCGCATATAGAAAAGCTGCTCTTCATCGAGCGCCCCGGATGTATTGCCATGCGCACATTCAACATCGTCAGCGTAAATTTCCAACTCCGGCTTGGCAAACACTTCGGCCCCATTTTCCAGCAAAAGAGCCTGATGCTGCATGTCGGCATCGGTAAACTGGCCGATTGTACGAGGCACCAGAAACTTGCCTTGAAACACACCCCGTCCGCCAGCCAGAACGGCGCCTTTCGTCATCTGACGCGTCACACATGACGGCGCCCCGTGACGGACAACACTTGTGATATCGCAGTGCCGCTGCGCAGCGCAGAGATAAGCGGCATTCAGAACCGCATGCGACCCGCTACCGGTATGGTTGAGACGCGTTTCAAAGCGGCTTAGCAAACTGCCAAGTGACAGAATGGTCTGTGAGAACCGGGCCTTCGCAGCCAGTTCGACGAGACCGGTTGCTGTCATGATCTCGCGCGCGTCTCCAGCATGGAACAAACTGCGCCGGACGTCCGCCTCGTCTTCCAGCTTAAGCTCAACCAGCGTTGAGGCCAGTGAAGCCCCGCCGCAATAGGACTCAACCAGATCGAGTTTTGCCCCCTGCCTTACAATAATCGCGATCCGGCTAAAATTCGTGTCGCCATCATGACCGCGCCAATTGATATAGACCGGCGCCGGCAAGGATGCGGTGACCTCAAACACGATCGATGCAGCATCATCCTTATATTGGCATAGCGACCCCGCCAGAGCTGCCATGGGTATGTTTTCCGACCCCGCCAATGCTGGCGCGGCCTGAAGGCGATGAACCAATAACCCGTCCGGAAGCCGATCCGGCGCCTCGAGACCAGCCGGTGACAGGTTAAAAACAGTGGCATCATCTGGCTGCAGCAGAGCCGGCGTTACGGCCGGCGCCTCGGCACCATCTAGCCGGGCCGCTGCGGTCTCGACATCCGACCACCGCCACCCTTCATTGCGTCGCCCCGGCAAGCCTGTTTTTGCGAAGGCATCGAACATCCGGCCCCGACGTTCGTCTTCGGGCAAGCTGGCATAACGCGCGATCAGATCAAGCTCGGGCACACCGGGATTCTTAAATTTCTGTCTTAGTTCTGGAATATTTATGGCCATTAGGCCGCCTCTCCGACGATCCCGTCATAGCCCTCTTTTTCGAGCCGCAGCGCCAGCTCGGGGCCACCACTCGCAATGATGCGTCCGGCTGACAGGACGTGCACCTTGTCGGGCTTAATATAGTCCAATAGACGCTGATAATGCGTGATGACTAGCATGCCGCGCTTTGGATCGCGTAGCGCGTTAACACCCTCAGCCACGGTCCGGAGTGCATCAATATCAAGCCCCGAATCGGTCTCGTCGAGGATCGCAAATCTCGGTTCCAGCATCCGCATCTGAAAAATCTCGAGACGCTTCTTCTCGCCGCCCGAAAACCCGACATTCAAGGGCCGCTTAAGCATATCCGGTGTCAGCTTCAGTTCGTTCGCAACCAATCGGGCCTGCTTGATGAAATCAGGAGCCGAAATCTCCGGCTCCCCCCGGACTGCACGCTGCGCATTCATCGCAGTCCGCACAAATGTCATAACCGGTACACCCGGGATCTCGACCGGATACTGAAATGACAGGAACAGTCCGGCCGCCGCGCGCGCCTCCGGATCCATGTCGAACAGGTCTTCTCCATCCAGTAGCGCCTGTCCGGACAGCACATTGTAGCCGTGGCGCCCGGTCAACACATAGGACAGGGTCGACTTCCCGGCGCCGTTCGGTCCCATGATTGCGTGGACCTCGCCAGACGGCACATTCAACGACAATCCATTGAGGATGGTTTTCGGGTCGTCGTCTCCGACGCTTGCGATCAGATCATGAAGTTCCAACATTACCGGCATGTAGCGAACTGTAGATAGAATTCAATGCAAAAACGGCTGTGACCCTTTTGCATTCGTGCAATCATCTACCCGACGCTTCCCTCGAGGCTGACTTTCAACAAACTTTGTGCTTCCACCGCAAATTCCATTGGCAGATGCTGCAGCACATCACGAACAAATCCGTTTACCAGAAGGGCAACCGCCTCTTCTTCTCCAATCCCGCGTTGGCGGACATAGAATAGCTGGTCCTCGGATAATTTTGTGGTCGTTGCTTCGTGCTCCAATTGTGCATCGGCACATCGGTTTTCGACATAGGGAACAGTATGTGCGCCGCAATCACCACCAATCAACAGACTGTCGCATTGCGTGAAATTACGTGCCTGTTCGGCTTTTCCGTGTATCGATACCAGCCCTCTATACGTATTGTCAGACCGCCCGGCGCTGATGCCTTTCGAAATGATCCGGGACCGCGTTCGCTGGCCAAGGTGAATCATCTTGGTACCGGTATCTGCCATTTGCCGGCCATTGGTCACGGCAATTGAGTAGAACTCGCCGACACTATCGTCGCCGCGCAACACACAGGACGGATATTTCCAGGTCACAGCCGAACCGGTTTCAACCTGGGTCCATGAAATTTTAGACCGTGCCCCACGACAATCACCGCGCTTCGTAACGAAATTATAAATACCGCCCTTGCCATTCTCATCGCCGGGCCACCAGTTCTGCACTGTAGAGTATTTTATTTCCGCATCATCCAGCGCGACCAGCTCGACCACGGCTGCATGCAGCTGATTTTCGTCCCGCATCGGGGCCGTACATCCTTCCAGATAGGAAACATATGCCCCCTTGTCGGCGATGATTAAGGTCCGCTCGAATTGTCCGGTATTCTCTGCATTCATCCGGAAATAGGTCGACAATTCCATCGGGCATCTCACCCCCGGCGGTACATAGACGAACGTCCCGTCGGAAAAGACGGCACTGTTCAACGTCGCAAAGAAATTATCACTTTGCGGCACGACACTGCCGAGATATTTCCTGATCAATTCAGGATGCTCATGCACGGCCTCGGAAATCGACATAAAAATCACGCCGGCCTGTTTAAGCTCCTCGCGAAACGTTGTCGCAACCGATACCGAATCAAAGACGGCATCAACCGCAACCCGCGGCGTCTCTCTGGCAGCCGCAGCGGTTTCAGCCGCCCCCTCAACCCCTAATAGAACCTCCGCCTCACGCAATGGAATGCCGAGCTTCTTATAAGTGTCTAAAATTTCCTGGGGAACATCATCAATCGACTCATATTTTGCCCCTGCTTTCGGCGCGGCATAATAGTGAATATCCTGATATTTGACTGGGTCGTACTGGACCATCGCCCAGTCCGGTTCTTCCATTGTCAACCAGCGCTCATATGCTTTCATACGCCATTCGAGCAGCCATTCAGGCTCCTCTTTCTTGTCCGAAATAAACCGGACCGTATCCGGTGATAAGCCTTTCGGCGCATACTCGGTTTCAATGTCTGTCGAGAAACCCGCCTCATAGTTTTCGGATTCGAGCGCCTTAGCAGCCGCCACCGTATCCTTATCTATGCTGTCTTTAACCCGAAGATCGTCAGCCATTCCTAAACCTTTTCTTTCAGCACTGCGCGGCGCGCCGCCTCAATCCAGACATCGCCAAACCGTACCACATCCTCTGGCGAACTCGACCAGCCAAAACTGGCCCTCAGCGCGCAGTCCGCCAATCCTGGATCAACACCCATCGCCTGCAATACATGCGAACGCGACACCTTACCACTAGAACATGCGGCTCCCGAAGACACGGCTATGCCCTCCAGGTCAAGCGCCATCACCTGAATTTCGGATGAAAACCCCGCAAGTGCGAAATTTGATGTCTGTGGTAATCGCGCCTGGCCACGACCAAACACCTCGATATCGAACGCTGCCGATACCCGGTCTTCAAACTGGTCCCGCAACACTGCCAGCTCGTCCATGAAACCCATAGCCTGTTCAGCCGCACCGCAAGCCGCGCCAAACCCCGCTATACCCAGCAGGTTTTCCGTCCCCGAGCGCAGCGAACGTTCCTGACCGCCACCGACCAGCAACGGCCGCAATGGCGCACCGCTACGAACCCACAAGGCTCCGACGCCTTGTGGGCCGCCAATCTTATGTGCCGACACAGCCAGATAATCGACACCAAGCGCCGCTACATCGACCGGAATCTTACCGAGCGCCTGAACCGCATCGCAATGCACAAAACCGTCATATTGTTTGACCAGATCGACAACCGCTCTGACGGGCTGGATAATTCCGGTCTCATTATTGGCCAGCATGATCGCAACCACCGGCACGCCGTCTCGTTGCGACTCCCAGGCATCCAACCGGTTTTTAAGCGATTCAAGATTAAGAATGCCGGTTGAATCAACCGGTAATATTTCCGATCTGAGAGCCATGCGGGCGACATTATTGCGAACCGCGTCATGCTCGATCGCCGACACCAGCATCGTCACATTGCCCTGCAATTGTTGCGTAATTCCTACGAGTGCCAGAGCGTTGGCTTCAGTCCCACCGCTTGTAAACACAATATCACGAGCCTGCCCGCCAATAAAATTTGCCAGCTCGGCTCTGGCGGTTTCGATGAGGTGCCGCGCCTGCCGGCCCTGCTGGTGAATCGATGACGGATTCGCCCCGACGTCAAACGCCGAGGTGATCGCCGCCCGGCTTTCCGGACGCAATGGCGCGGTGGCATTGTAATCAACATAGATCATGTCGCTAATATAGCATCGCCCCGTTTGTTTTGCAGGGGCCTTGGCTGAAACGTCGCAAAAACTTTTTTACAAAGAATATCTGACAATCATGATGCGGAAGTATTTGCATTATATTGGCTATATCGCATAAGACCTGATTTTCATTGTGACCTTAAAAAAAGCAGACACTATTCATGGCCGAAATCCTAATTCCAGGACCGCAAGGGCGGATAGAAGCACGTTACACTCCACCCGCAATCAAAGGGGGGTCGATTGCACTCATCCTACACCCCCACCCGCGAGCGGGGGGAACAATGCAGGATCCGATTACGATTCGCCTGTATCAAATGTTCGAGAAAAAGGGGTTCGGCGTCCTGCGCTTTAACACCCGCGGCGTCGGCCGCA
This sequence comes from Henriciella sp., assembly GCA_965657655.1. Lineage (GTDB taxonomy): Bacteria > Pseudomonadota > Alphaproteobacteria > Caulobacterales > Hyphomonadaceae > Henriciella. The sequence goes on along the minus strand of CBFHPC010000040.1, from coordinate 1,335 downwards.
CACAAGGCGTCTATGATCACGGCGTTGGTGAACTCGAAGACGCCGCCTATGTCATGGATTATATGGAAAATCTGGTCGAAAGCCCACGCTATGTCTGGTGCGCCGGCTATAGTTTCGGCGCCTGGATCACATTGCAGCTTTTGATGCGACGCCCGGAGCTTGACGGCTTTCTCGCAATCGCGCCGCCGGCCAATCATTACGACTTCTCATTCCTCGCGCCATGCCCTGCATCCGGATTAATCGTGTCCGGCGATAATGATGCGATATCCAAGCCCGCCGATGTCGAGCGCGCTCTGTCGAAAGTCCGTATTCAGAAAGGCGAAACAATTGAGCGCACAAGCATTGCCGGCGCCAATCATTTCTTCCAGGACAAGCATGACGAGCTCATCGAGATCTGTGAAAATTATGTCGATCGCCGTCTGATCGAGGACGAGGAAAAACTGCGGCGTGAGGCCGAGGCGGCAGCGGCCAAATCGGGCAGCCGCAAGCCACCATTGCCGCGAGCGATGCCGCTTGGCCTGGCCGAAACTGTAACCGCTCAACCAGAAGAAGATGATAATGAAGACGGTGAAGAGGACGATTTCGATAACACCTCTGAATAGTCCGTCTGCCTTGATCCTCTCATAAGCGACAAACGACAATAATAATGCGGGATGCTCTGCGCATGAAGACGTTTAAGACATATCTAGCCATGACCGGCGCCTGCCTTGTTATTGTGGCGATGGCATCGATATTGTCGTTTCGCTTCACCATGCTCTGGCTACAGGATAGCGACGGTGTGTTTGATGAATTCTACACGACGCAGACCCAGTGGCGATACTCTGATGAAGTTGGCGCGCTTGACGCGTCACCAGTGTCGCGCGCCCGGGTCGCTATTGGCGGCCCACTCGGTTTGTCATCAAAAGAAGTAATATATTTCATTACGACCGAGGATACCGATGGAGAGCGGCTCGTTTCGGGATGCGATTACAAGATGTCAGGCAGTGACATCGATAGCCGGTGGTGGTCCGTAACCCTTTATGACAGCACAACCGCCAATTACGTGCCGAATACCGACAACCGGTCGAGCTGGCATAGTGAAGCCCTCCCCTTCAATACCGCCGGCCAGTGGGCACTCACGATTTCGCCAGACGCGCAGCCATCTCCCTGGTTACCCAGCCAGATGAATAGCAGCATACCATTCGACCTCGTCCTGAGATTATATAATCCAAGTGCACAAACCCGGGCTGATGTCCCGGATATCGTGCTGCCAATTGTCGAGAAAATATCATGCCGGTAAAACGATTTGCAATCTATGCCGTGCTTGCGGCCTTTATCGCGGCCATGACAGTCGTA
>CBFHPC010000039.1:0-15122 GCA_965657655.1 Henriciella sp. | reverse complement strand
GCTGAAGCGCATGGTGTGCTGCTGTCACTGTTGTCCCCGACAAAAGCAGGATAAGCGTGTTCATCAGCGGCAAGTGGAATGGGTCGAATGTCTTGACGCCGGTTGGTGGCCACTGGGCAAACCGCTCCAGACCTTCGGCATAAATCGCATTCGTATGATCAAAGGTTGCGCCAACCCGCGCATCAAAGAAAATCGTAAATTCGAAGAAGCTCCAGAACCAGGCACCGAAGAACATCACTTCCGACGCAATAAATAGGACCATGCCGTATTTCAGGCCGATTTCAACGACGGGTGTATGGTCGCCGGTGCGGCCTTCCTTGATGACTTCGCGCCACCAACCAATCATCACCCAGATAACCATGGCGAAACCAGCCACCATAATCCAGGGATACCCTTGTTCGAAGCCGAAAAGGCCCTTCATGAAGGTGACCGCTCCGATCGCAAGCACTGTAACGGCCAACGACCCAAATAACGGCCACGGGGATGGATTAACCAGATGATAGTCGTGTCTTACGTCGTCCGCCATTCTGTTTTAGCCCTTCATTACTGCCAATACTGATTCCGCTAATAGCCTCATGCCCTGCAATCGGGCAATAGGTCAATTCAATGATGCTGTTTTCGCCGCACCCGAAAAGGAGTCGGCTTCAAAATAGGTGTAGGAAAGTGTGATCGTGCGCACATCATCCAGATTACGTTCTTCATCAAGTGACGGGTCAATGAAGAATACAACCGGTAGTTTCTTTGTATCGCCCGCCGAGATTGTTCGCTCTTCAAAACAGAAGCATTCCAGCTTGTTGAAGAAACGACCGGCTTTATGGGGCGTCACATTATAACTGGCGATGATGTTGACGTCAGACTCCGACGTATTCGTGATTTCGAAAAATGCCAGTCCGTGTTCCCCGAGATAAATCGGCATGCTGGTTTGAAGCGTCCGGAAGGCAAGCGGGGTGTCGACAACGTTCGCGTCAAATCTAATATTCACTTCCCGATCGAGGACCTCTTCCGGCGCCTGCTCGGCGATCTGGGTGGTTCCACCAAAGCCGGTAATTCGACAGAACGTGTCGTACAGAGGCTTGGACGCAAAGGCGACCCCAAGCATGCCAACGCCAAGACCAGAAAGTATGGCGGCTATTTGCCGGTTCTTCATTGTTCTGGCTCCACGCTGTTTTCGGATACAGTTGGCACCGACATGCTGCCATTAAAGTAGAAGCTATTGTCATTGTTGAGTGCGGCATCACGAAGCCGGATCGCGGTCGAAACGCCAACCAGTATGACAAAGCCGAAAAGTATCAGGCCAAGCCACAGGTTTCGTCGCCGTTGCGCGGAAAGTGCTGGGTCGCTGGTTTTGGTCACACGCCCACTCCGACTGGTATATAAAGATTGAAGCCATGCTCGGCGAGCACCGCCGCAAATAGCAGAAAGAGGTACAGAATGGAAAAGGCAAACATCGACATTGCAAGTTTGCGTTCCGGTTCCCCGGCATCCTGATCGCCGGCGCGACTACGCGAAATGCGGACTGCGAAATAGATGAATCCAAGATTCGCCGGTATCGATACCATCGCATAAATCAGACCACCTAAGCCGGTGAACAATGGCGCTAGCGCAATCGGCGTTAGCAATAATGTGTAGGCCAGCATCTGCCGTCGCGTTGCCTGCGCGCCATGGGTGACAGGTAGCATAGGGACCCCCACACGCTCGTATTCCTTGTGAGCGACCAGGCTGAGCGCCCAGAAATGCGGCGGGGTCCAAAAAAAGATAATTGCGAATAAAATCCACGCATCGACGGCTACCGAGCCGGTCACGGCAGCCCAGCCTATTAGCGGCGGGAAGGCTCCCGCGCCGCCACCAATAACGATATTTTGCGGCGTCCGGCGTTTCAATAGCATCGTGTAAAAGACGCCATAATATATAATCGACACGAACAGTAATGCGGCCGCAAGCACGTTTGCCGCCATCCACATCAACAGGACTGACATGGCCGATATAATGATGCCAAGCGATAGTGCTTCTTCGCGCGGAACCGCGCCAGACGGGATTGGCCGGGTTGCCGTCCGCGCCATGCGGGCATCAATATCGGCATCAAACCACATATTTATCGCACCGGCCGCACCCGATCCAAGGCCAACCGCGATAATTGATATAACTGCCAGAACCGGATTCATTACAAATCCGGACATGGATTGCGCCGCGACCAGGCCTGCTATGAAGGTAAACACCACTAGCATAATGATGCGGGGCTTCATGAGTTCCAGATAATCGCGTGCAGTCCCGACGGTCCGCTCTGGACAATCTAAAACGACATCAGGTTGAGTCATTTAAACCAAGCCTTTCTGAAGCCGTTGTCGCGCTAAACACTGTTAGCCCGAGCAACGGCGTAGAAAAGAGATCCAGCTTAATGGGCCTTGTCAGGCTCGATCACCGGAAGCTCGTTAAATTGGTGGAATGGTGGTGGAGATGGTAGTGTCCATTCCAGTGTATTCGCACCCGGTCCCCATGGGTTCGCTTCGGCCTTACGACGACGTATCGCGGCTTCGGCAAGCGAGACAAAGAAGATGACCGTTCCGACCATGGTAATGGCGTAGCCGATCGATGACCAATAATGCCACAACGCAAAGCCGTCAGCATAATCGATGTAACGCCGTGGCATACCATTCAAGCCGAGGAAGTGCTGCGGGAAAAACAGAACATTCGATCCGATGAACATTGTCCAGAAATGGGCAAGCCCAAGCGTCTTGTTATATTTAACCCCGAACATTTTCTCAAACCAGTAATACCAGCCTGCGAACAATCCAAAGACTGCGCCGAGTGACAAGACATAGTGGAAGTGCGCCACGACATAATATGTATCATGTAAGGCATGATCGATACCGGCATTCGCCAAAACAACGCCGGTGACGCCGCCAACGGTGAACAGGAAGATGAAACCAATCGCCCAGACCATCGGGACTTCAAAACTGATCGAGCCGCCCCACATGGTCGCAATCCACGAGAAAATCTTGATGCCGGTCGGCACCGCAATCACCATCGTTGCCGCAACAAAATAGGCTTTCATGTCAGATGGCATACCGACCGTATACATATGGTGCGCCCAGACGATGAAGCCGATGGCACCGATTGAGACCATGGCATAGGCCATTCCGAGATACCCGAAAATAGGCTTGTTACTGAATGTCGAAATGATGTGAGACACCAGACCAAACGCCGGCAGGATCATGATGTAGACTTCCGGATGCCCGAAGAACCAGAATAAATGCTGGAACATGATCGGGTCACCGCCGCCACTCGGATCAAAGAATTGTGACCCGAAATTACGGTCGGTCAGCAACATTGTCAGAGCGCCAGCCAGAACTGGGAGGGCCAGCAGGAGAAGCACGGCCGTCACCAGTATGGACCAGGCAAACAATGGCATATTATGCAGGGTCATACCCGGCGCCCGCATGTTCAGTATGGTCACGATGAAGTTGATCGCCCCGAGAATAGACGCAATACCCGCCGTATGCAGCGACAGTATGAGTAGATCCATTGCCGGCCCGGGATGTCCCTTCAAGCTCGATAATGGCGGATACAGAACCCAGCCACCGCCAAAGCCATTGCCACCCGTGCCGCCCGGTGTGAACAGTGACAGCATCAGCAAGGCGAAGGCTGCAACGGTTAACCAGAACGAAATATTGTTCATGCGCGGGAAAGCCATGTCCGGCGCGCCAATCATCAGCGGCACAAACCAGTTGCCGAAGCCACCGATCAGGGCTGGCATAACCATGAAGAAGATCATGATCAGGCCATGATAAGTGATCACAACATTATAAAACTGCTTGGCTTGCTCAATCGCTTCGTCGCCAGCCTGGGCACCGAAGAACTGCATAAGTTGTGACATTGGACCGATACCCGGCTCGGCCAGTTCAAGCCGGATCAGGCCTGATAGCGAGTAGCCGATTACGCCGGCAATGAGCGCAAAGACAAGGTAAAGTGTTCCAATGTCCTTATGATTGGTTGAAAGAAACCAACGTTTAAAAAAACCAGGACGATGATCGTGATCATCATGAGCGTGGTCAGCTGTAAGTTCATCCATAGGCATGAGAGAAATCCTCAGTCTTAGTTGACCATCGCAAAGCGTGACGCTTCGTCGGATGGACTGATAAATTCAACAAATTGGTTGGCGGCGTCGAAGTCTCCCGACTTCATTAGCTCAAGCCAGCCGGCATATTGCGCATCGGGGACAACCCGTACCTCGATCGGCATATAAGCGTGGTTCTTGCCGCAAAGCTCGGAACACTGGCCATAATAGACACCCGGTTCTGTGACCAGGAACCATCCTTCGTTCAGACGGCCCGGAACCGCGTCGGTTTTGACGCCGAAAGCCGGGACGGTCCAGGAATGGATGACGTCGGCGGCAGCCGTTTGATAGCGAATGTAGCGATTGGCCGGAACAACCATTGCATAATCGGTTGCGAGATTGCGCGGGCGCGCATCGGTCGCCGGCAGATCAGAAGACAGGCCCTGCTGTAACGGGTTGGACACAAACTCAACTGGATAGCCATCGGCATCAAGCTCGTCCGGATAGGTATAAGTCCAGTTCCACTGGTTACCCTGCGCCTTCACCGTGACCCAGCCTTTGGCGGCTGCTTCGGTGTAGATGTTCGGATCGTCGACCGAGCCGCTTTGCGCAATTGCTTCCAGATCCGGTTCATTCTCCTGATAGAATAGATTTGAGAAGGATGGTCCGGCAATTGCCACCAGGATCAACACCGGAACGGCTGTCCACACAACTTCTACCAACGTGTTATGGCTGAACTGGCTCGGCTCGGGATTCGCCTTTCTGTTATAACGCACCATCACCCACAGCAATAAGCCGAGAACAAAGAGCGTGATCAGGGTGATAATCACCAGCACACTAAAGTGAAACGTATGAATACGTTCGGCTATACGTGTTGCGGGCGCTTGAAAATCAATGCCGCCAGGGGTTGGTTGCGCCGCAAAAACTGCCGGCGCGGCCATTAAGAAACCAAACAAACTGTATAAGTATCGCAATTTCGACTCCATTCGGGTTTGGACTATCGCATAAAACCATCGTCTACTCAGGTCTACCCAGACAATCGAACTCTTTTAAAATGTCGCACACCTTTTTGTCGCAGCTTCTTCGTAAAAGTTCAATAATGGGGTATGGTGGTCAAATCAGGAGGTTATAATGCTTAATATTCGAAAAATACTTGGTGTGCTTCTGATTTGTCCGGCGCTTGTCGGAATGTCACATGCACAAGTCTTCGTGATCGGCACCGGATTTGGCAATGATTGTTACAATAAGACAGCAAATGCTTACGCTTCATTTCTTGATGCCGAAAAAACATGTACGCGAGCGCTTCGCGAAGAATCAATGACCGCAAAGAACCGGGCCGCAACATATGTTAATCGCGGCGTGCTGAGAATGCGGGCGGGAAAGTATGAAGAGTCGCTTGCAGACTATGCCGATGCTATCGCACTTAACCCGGATCTCCCCGAAGCCTATCTAAACAAGGGCTCGGTCTTTATCTATCAACGTGATTTTGCGTCGGCAATCGAGCCGATCAACACGTCGCTCGACCTCGGAATCAGCGATGCTCATGCCGCTTATTATAATCGCGGCATTGCACGTGAATATACTGGCGACATTAACGGAGCCTACAATGATTTCTCCCGGGCACTCGAATTGAAGCCGGACTGGGATCTGGCCATCATGCAGTTGCAACGGTTCGAAATTCAGCCAGTCGACTAGGCAGGCGGCGGGCAATCAGAGGGCAAACTGAAATGAGGCCTTGATCCTGCCCCCCCGGCAGCGCATCTAGTGTCTATGACATATACTGATTTACCTTTTGATCCGCAGCAGGCCTGCAGTATTCTTGCCCAAGCTGTCCACGGCTCCGATGATGGCGATATCTTTGTTCAGCGCTCCCGTTCGGAAAGCTTTGTTTTCGACGATGGCCGTCTGAAATCGGCCGCCTACGATACCACACAGGGATTTGGCCTTCGGGTTGTTGCCGGCGAGGCCTCCGGCAATGCTCACTCCGGGGAGTTGAGCATTGATGCAATCAAACGCGCGGCCGAAACGGCACGGCAGGCTAATCGCGGCTATGATGGCAAGCTTGATGTTAGCGCACCACCGACCAATCGTCGCTTGTATGAGCCAATTGACCCGACGGCGACACCAACATTTCAGGTAAAAGTCGAATTACTATCCGAAATTGATGCCTGGATACGCGCTAAAGATCCACGTGTCGTACAAGTTTCTGTTTCATTGTCCGGCGTTATGGAAGCTATCGATATTTTGCGTCCGGCGGGCGAGATGTTCCACGAGATTCGTCCACTGGTGCGGCTCAATATTTCGGTCACACTGGAAGAGTCGGGACGTCGGGAAACCGGTTCAGCAGGCGCGGGCGGACGGGCGGCCTATGATGAGTGGATCGAGCCGAGCCGGTGGAAGGGCCTTGCCGAGCGCGCGCTGCGCAAGGCCGATGTCAATTTACAGTCAATCCCTGCGCCGGCCGGGCAGATGGAAGTTGTGCTTGGCCCGGGCTGGCCAGCCGTCTTGCTGCATGAGGCGGTCGGACACGGGCTCGAGGGAGACTTCAACCGGAAAGGCAGCAGTGTCTACGCCGGTCAGGTCGGACAGCAGGTTGCGGCGAAAGGGGTGACGGTGGTTGATGACGGGACAATTGACGCCCGTCGCGGTTCCCTGAGTTTTGATGATGAAGGGACGCCAACCAACCGGACTGTCCTAATCGAAGACGGCATTCTGCGCGGATACATGCAAGACCGCCAGAATGCCCGTTTAATGGGGGTCGCACCAACTGGTAACGGGCGCCGGGAATCTTATGACGCAACAATCATGCCGCGAATGACCAATACAATTATGATGGGCGGACACGATGATCCGGACGAAATTGTCAGCTCTATCGATAATGGGATATGGGCGGTAGATTTTGGCGGCGGGCAAGTCGACATCACTTCAGGCAATTTCGTATTCCAGTGCACCGAAGCTTACCTGGTCGAAAAAGGTAAAATTGTCGCCCCTGTAAAAAACGCAACACTGATCGGGCATGGCCCGACGGCGTTGAGTCAGGTTTCAATGATCGGCAACGACATGGCGATGGATGACGGCGTTGGCACCTGTGGCAAAGCCGGACAAACCGTGCCGGTTGGTGTCGGACAGCCAACCTTGAAGATTGGCGGACTGACCGTTGGCGGGGCCGGCTAAGCCAGCCCGCCCCGCGACCAATTCCGGTTTAAGCGCGGCCTCTCGCTCCCTACAGGTAAATGCGCCGGCGTCACAAGCTGTGTAAAAACGGCCAGGCCTGACAGGACATCTGTAAGCGGTCGGCCGCATGTATCGCATTCGCGCGACTGCGCGATTGCTTGGCATGCGCTGCCAGCGACCGCCAGAACGGTTATTCCAGTCGGCAACGACACTGGAGAGCGAGCGGGCACTCAGAAGCACCCGCCGCTCGCTGACTTTCAGTTCAGAATGCCACCACGCCAAGGACGGATCGGTATCTGCCAGCGTGTCGAGATGCATCATGCGCTTCAACGGGTAGCTCAACAATAGCATAACCCCGCCGACGGCGATTGCGAGCAGACCGACATTGGCATAGACCTGCAGCACCACATCCTCGCCATTCTCGCCTGCTACAGTTGTCGATTGCGCGATCAGGCCGGCAACTGCATTGCCTGCGCCCGAGGCCAAAAACCAGGTTCCCATCATCAGGCCGACCATATTGGTCACCGACAATCTGGTAATTGCCGACAGCCCGACCGGTGACAGGAAAAGTTCACCGGTAGTATGCAACAGGTAGATCAGGAAGATAAATATGACCGGCGTCAGACCGTCACTGCTCTGACCGCCCCAGACCAGAACCAGGAAGCCTAGTCCGAGCTGGGCGAGCGCCAGTCCGAATTTAACCGGTGTTGAAGGCTCAAGCCCGCGCTGGCCAAGCCAGATCCACATCGACGCAAATATTGGTCCAAGCACAACAATATAGATGGCATTTATCGACTGGAACATTGAAGCCGGTACTTCCCAACCAAACAAAGTCCGGTCGACTTGTTCATCTGTATAGATATTGAGCGACGAGCCGGCCTGCTCGAACAGACCCCAAAATAGGACCTGCGTACTGATGAGAACGAGACCGACAATGATCCGGTTCCGAGCCTGGGCCGGCAAGGTAAAGACCGAGCGATACAGGATGTAGGAGACAACGATCGCACCGGTCGCGATGAGCAGCTTGTTGACCGTGCCCTGATCTCTTACCGCAAACCAGATTGCGACGATGCCAATCAGGGTGCCGATATAGATAAGCCGTTCCCGACTGAGCCCCAGCATGAGTGGCCGACTCAGTAAAGCCGGATCCCGTGGTTCACCGGCGCCTCGCAAAGCCGGCTTACCGAGCACGAATATAATCAGTCCAAACAGCATGCCGATGCCGGCCGCCCCGAAGCCGTAACTCCAGCCATAGGTTTCGCCAAGATAGCCCGCCAGCAATGCACCAGCCGCCGCACCTAGATTGATGCCGACATAGAAAATCGTAAATGCCGAATCCCGGCGCGAATCGGTGCGTGAGTACAGCTCGCCAACAATCGTTGAAATATTGGCCTTCAGGAATCCAACGCCGGCAATGATCAACGCAAGGCTGAAGTAAAAGACATTCATGGTAAAATCGTCGGGCTGTTCGCCCGGGCTTAAGCTCGGGCCTTCATAGGCAAGGCCGGAATGCCCCAGGACAAGAAGCACGGCGCCCCACAAAACGGCCTTTCGCTGGCCGAGATAACGATCTGCCAGGACCCCGCCAATAACCGGCGTGATGTAAACCAGCGTCGTATAAGCCGCATAAATGCCATAGGCAGCATTATCAGAGAATAGAAAATGCTTGGTCAGATAGAAGATGAGCAGCGCCCGCATCCCATAATAGGAAAAGCGTTCCCACATTTCTGCGAAAAACAGAACAAAAAGCCCCTTTGGATGTCCAAGAAATGTCCCGTCCCACCCGCTTTGTTTTACCGTCTCACCACTCACAATAAGCTCCGATCACAACATATTCGACAATTCGAGTGATACCCACCCGCCGTGTCAGAGAACAGCATGGAGACGCCGGAACCGCAACTCCTCAAAGCATCAGGATATCAGCTATCAATATGCGCAATGGTCGAATACGGGACGCACATCCCTGCCCCAGTCCCCGTTATAGCGTGACAATAGTCGCTCGGCAGGTGTGATGCCGGTCTCGCAAATCTCATTCAGCTGTTCAAGAAAACCGACCTCGTTTTCGCCCGATGTCGACAGCATATTGCGTGCCTTAAGCCCGGCCCGGGAAATTTTGAGGACCTCAATTGAAAGCTCTTTTAAAGTCGCGCCACCCGGGATTGGTGTCTTAAGGCCCAGCACGCCGGCATTCTGACGCATAGCCTCCCGCTCGGATGCCGACCAGTCTTTGACAAGATCCCAGGCCGCATCGAGAGACCCCTGTTCATACAACAGGCCGACCCAGAATGCCGAAAAGGCGCATATCGAACTCCAGGGCCCGGAATCTGACCCCCGCATTTCGAGAAATTGTTTCAACCGGACTTCAGGAAAAATAGTCGAAAGATGATCGGAAAAATCATCAATGGAGGGCCGTTCACCTGGAAGCAACGACAAGTCTCCTTTTAAAAAGTCACGGAAGTTCATCCCCGACGCATCGAGATATTTCCCCCCGCGGCGAACGAAATACATCGGCACATCAAGCGCATAATCGACGTATTGCTCATAACCAAAGCCACTCTCAAAAACGAATGGCAGCATGCCAGTGCGGTCAGGGTCGGTGTCTGTCCAGACGTGCGACCTGTAGGAGAGAAAGCCATTCGGTCTGCCATCCAGGAACGGAGAATTGGCAAACAAAGCCGTGCCAAGCGGCTGTAAGGCCAGCGCTACCCGGAATTTCCTGACCATGTCTTCTTCACTTGAATAATCGAGATTGGCTTGCACGGTGCAGGTCCGGAACATCATTTCCCGTCCGAGCCGGCCGACCTTGGTCATATAATCCCGCATGATCTGATACCGGCCTTTGGGCATCATTGGCGTCTCGTCCATATGCCATAACGGACTAGCGCCGAGACCAAGAAATCCGACCCCCATTGGTTGTGCGATTTGGCGGACTTCTTCGAGATGATTGTTTAACTCATTGCAGGTTTCGTGAACATGCTCCAACGGCGCACCCGACAATTCAAACTGCCCGCCTGGCTCGAGACTAATGCTTGCGCCGCCACGTTTAAGACCGATCAGATAGCCATTTTCTTCAATCGGTTGCCATTGATACCGGTCTCGCATGCTTTCGAGAATTGTGAGAACAGACACATCGCCGGCATAAGGCAATGGCTTGTAGCCATCCGTAATGAAACCAAATTTTTCATGCTCGGTGCCGACCCGCCAGTCCGATTTTGGTTTTTCACCGCGTTCGAACAATTCAATCAGCTCGGCCCGGTGCGCGATGCGGGGTGAGGTTTCGTCAATATCATGTGTTGGAGTGGTCATCTAACAACCTCGAATCAGAACCTAGACTCTGTAACTAGGAAGTCTGTGACCAATCGCCAAGTATTGATTGCCAGATTGACAATGCACTCGCGACGGCAGTCTCCGCGCGAAGTATGCGTGGGCCAAGCGTAACCGGAATAACGAATGAATGCTGGCGCAGCATTTGCCGTTCCGATTTAGAAAACCCGCCTTCAGGGCCGACCAATATGGTGGCCGGCCGCGGCGGCGTTGCCCTGAGAATTTCGGCAAAATTTCTGTCGGCACCCGCCTCGTCGCAATAGTAAATTGTCCGATTGCCAGTCCAGTTTGATACGAGATTCGTTAAACTTGTATTGTCATGCAAGGTCGGAACATCCAGTCTTTCCGATTGTTCTGCAGCTTCAATCGCAAGCAGAGACAAGCGGTCGGTCCGGACCCGGGCAGTCTGGGTAAACTCGGTCATCACCGGTACTATATTTGCAACACCTAATTCAGTTGCCTTCTCGACAATAAAATCAGTACGGTTTTTTTTAACAGGCGCAAATAATAGGTCGAGGTCCGGTGCATATGACTGATCGCGGCTTTTTTCAGTTAAGGCTAGACGGCACCGTCGGCCATCAACAATCAGACGACCGTGCCATTCACCATCTTTGCCGTTGAATACCGCGACGCCATCGCCGCTTTGCAATCTAAGAACGCGGGTCAGATACTTGCTGTGGGCGTCATCGAGATCGATTTCGTCCCCTTGATGCAGCCGGAGACTTACAAATAGACGTGGATATTTACGCAATTATTGCTCCTACAAAAAACAGTCGTTCGCCTTACCTTTAAGCCTAGCGAAAAGTCGTATAGACTCTGCCAGTAACATAAATGGGAAGAGATGCATGGTTCAGGATGAAACATTTGATAGAGATTTTGGACCGACGGACAACATTTATAAATACCTCCCGGCGGGACTAGCCAGATTCCAACCCTATTTCGAGCTCGCCCGGCTGGAGCGGCCGGTTGGTATATGGTTGCTATTTTTTCCCTGCATTATCGGTCTTGCCCAAATGCGTATTGCCACCGGCTTTATGTGGATCGACCTGTTCTGGGTGTTTGCCTTCTTTATTGGGGCTGTCGTTATGCGCGGCGCCGGTTGCGTCTGGAATGATATTACGGACCGGCATATTGATGCACAAGTTGAACGGACCGCCGACCGCCCTCTACCGTCCGGCCGCCTTTCTGTGCGTCAGGCCTATGTATTCTTCGGACTTCTCTTAGCGATCGGATTTCTAGTCTGGCTTGTGCTTCCCGCAACCGCCAAGATTATTGCCCTCCTGGCGCTGCCTCTATTGGCGACCTATCCCTACATGAAACGGATAACATGGTGGCCGCAAGCCTGGCTCGGTTTTACGTTCAACTGGGGGGCTCTAATCGCCGGGGCAGTTGCATTTGACGGAATCACTGGCGCAAATCTGTTGCTATTCTTTGGTCTGGTGGCGTGGACAATCGCGTATGACACGATTTACGCGCTTCAGGATGTCGAAGACGATGCGATGGCCGGCGTAAAATCAACGGCCCGCCTGTTTGCCGATAAGGTACTGACGGGGATCTTCTCATTCCACCTTATCGCAACGGTGTTTATTGCCGCCGGGGCCGCACTGGCGGGGGCCGGACGATTCGGTGCAATCACGGCCCTGCTCTTCCTCGCGCATGGTATTTGGCAATTATTCATGCTTCAGCGGGATAAATCCCAAGCGGCAGGTTCAGTATTCAAATCGAATGTCTATGCAGGTGCTATACTCGCGATCGGTCTGAGTTTTGCCGTCATTTTCTAGATGATTTGAATGACGTAACGGCAATCGACTTAATATGTCGACATGGCAAGCTTGAAACGCGTGAAACCAGGCGACTTTTTTACCGCTTTGCAATGGCATCAGATCAGTCGGCGCTCTGATTTAAAAGGCATTGGCATGATCGTGCATGCCTGGACAGTTATCTTCGCCATGATGGCCCTGTGTATCTGGCAGCCGCTATTCATCATTCTGGCGATCCCCATCATTGGCGCAAGACAACTTGGGCTAGCCATTATCATGCATGAGGCGGCGCATGGTGGTGTTAGTAAGAGTAAGAAATTAAACGATTTTCTGGGGTTATGGTTGGCTGGCGCGCCGATTGGTGGCAGTTTGAAGTCTTATCGCCCCTATCATCTCCTACATCACAAATTCACCCAGCAAGCACAGGATCCGGATATTGGCCTGTCAGCCCATTTCCCTATAACCAAACGGTCATTGCAGCGTAAAATTATCCGGGATCTTACCGGTCAGACGTTTTATAAGCAGCGGTTTAATCAGATATCCAATGCACTCGGCTTGAACCTTCGTAAAACCGGCGGGAACGAAAACCGTGCCACCCAGGCACGCGAGGCTGTTATACCATTCCTTCTGACTAATTTTATCTTGCTTGCCGGTCTCACGCTGGCAGGTGTTTGGTGGGCATTCTTTATTCTTTGGCTATTGCCGCTTGCGACATGGAACCAGCTGGTAACCAGATTGCGTAATATCGCTGAGCACGCCGTCATTCCTGACGATAATGACCCTTTAAGGCATGCGAGAACGGTTCGTACCAATGCCCTTGGGAAGGCGATTATTGCGCCCTATTGGGTGAATTATCATTGCGAACACCATATGTTCATGCATGTTCCCTGTTACAATTTGCCATTGGCACATAAATACCTTCAACAGAACGGGCATGCCCCAAAGATGGAAATTCAGTCCGGCTATCGACGGATCCTCGATCAGGCATCCAGCAGACCAGATAGGGCCAGCGCATGACATTACACATTGAAATGGTTTCAGACCTTGTCTGTCCCTGGTGCTGGCTCGGGCTCAGGCGCCTTAACGGTGCCATCGCACTTGTTCCCGAGCTCGATGTCCGCATTCTGTTTCGTTCATATGAACTCGATCCGACGATACCTGCTGCCGGTGTCGACCAGAAATCCTACATGGCCCAGAGGTTTGCTACAGACGAAGCCAGAAGCCGTTCCACGCAAATGCGTGATGCTTTGATTGCCTATGGTGAGGAAGAAGGAATTCCGTTCAATTTCAAAGCAATTAAGCGACGTTCCAATAGTTTCAATGCGCACCGGCTGGTCTATTGGGCTCAAGGCCAAAATCTCGGACTGGCAGCCAAAGAGGCGCTATTCACAGCGTATTTTTCCGAAGGGCAAAATATTTCTGACCATGAGGTCCTGGTCACGATTGCTGGGCAGATCGGGCTCGATGTCGCAATTATATCTGATTTGCTGATGACAGATGCAGATGTGGATAAAGTCCGTGAAGAGCAGGCCATGTTCCGGCAAATGGGGATTACCGGCGTTCCAACCTATATCGCCCACCGCCAGATTGCCGTTCAAGGCGCTGAAACAAGCGAAAAGCTCGCCAGATTTCTGCGTACTGCGGCCGCCCAGATGCCAGCTGAACGGCCATTAACGACACCTTTGACCCAATAGGTCAGGACAAGCGCGATTGGACTAACTGAGCTGTAAGTCCACCAGCCGTTTATAGACCCCGTTAAGCGCCACTAATTGAGTATGCGAGCCTGTCTCGACGACCTGGCCGTCTTGCATAACAAGTATCCGGTCGGCGTTTCTTACGGTCGACAGTCTGTGGGCGACGATCAGGCTGGTGCGATTCTGAGTGAAAGCTCTAAGCGCGTCCTGAACTTTGGCCTCGCTTTCAGAATCAAGCGCCGAGGTGGCCTCATCAAGCAACAGGATCGGGGCTTGCCTGATAATAGCGCGGGCAAGCGCTATCCGTTGCCTCTGTCCACCAGACAGGTTTCGGCCACCTTCGCCAACCTGACTGTTATAACCATCCTTAAGGGCGTCAATAAAACCGTCGGCATTTGCTGCCCTGGCCGCTAATGCGACGTCATCAACAGTCGCGTCCAGCCGCCCAAATAGAATATTTGCCTTAATCGTATCATCGAACAGGGCCGTATCTTGGGACACAAGCGCCATCGCGCCGCGCAGAGATGCAAGACTGACATCTTTCAAAGGTGTCCCATCAATAAGAATTTGACCCGAGCTCGCATCAAACAGTCGCAATATCAAATTAAATACCGTCGACTTACCGGCGCCACTTGGACCAACCAGCGCCACTGTTTCACCCGGTCCGATTTCAAAACTCAAACCGTTAAGCGCCGGACTTCCATCCGGATAATTAAAGCTGACATCTTTAAACGAGATACGCCCTTTTACATCAGCCAGTTCAGCAGCGTTCGGAGAATCACTAATGTGATTTTCCGCGTCGAGGATTTCGAAAACCCGATCGGCGGCGGCGCCACCTTCTTGTGCGACAGCATTCAGAGTCCCGAGCGCTCGCAGCTCGGGGGCTGCGATGCCAATTGCTGTCACAATTCCCAGAAACGCGCCAAGCGAACTGTCGCCTACGCCGATCCGCCAGGCTGAGAACCCCAGTATACCGGCGAGAGCAAAACCGCCCGTTACCTCGAGAATGGGGTCGACCGCCGCCTTATTTCTGAGAATCTTTAAAAATAGACGAGACCGCTCGATAAAACTACGTCTTGCACGATCCCTGTGATAAGGCAAAAGAGAGTAGGCTTT
>CBFHPC010000038.1:0-15185 GCA_965657655.1 Henriciella sp. | reverse complement strand
GAAAAGACCAATATCAGATAACAGGCCTTTGATAGGGGACAATTTCAATCATCTCGCGCATTTGCGATGATGCCGTGACGCCGGCCAGGTATTGCGGTCCCTGCAGGCGTTATGATGACGCAAAATCATAGCTCGATAATTCCTGTTAGAAAGTTTAAAAAGCCGCTAATAGTCGGGGTATCGCGGCAGTTTTTGTCAGTCACAAGCTTTTTTAGAGCGTCGTTATTCGAGTTAGCGAGGGCGGGGTAGGAATGCGTATAAATCTTTTGGACCCAGGGCTGTTATCGTCTGCCGGGCATCATCTAGATCTCGATTTGAAACTAGCGCGCTATCTGACGGAGACCGGACACTCAGTGCGGATATATGCCAACTCGCGCGTCGAAGATGACGTCCTGTCGGCTTTTGAGCCATTTTGCGAGGCCGAGGCCTTGTTTCAAAGAGGGCCTTATTGGCGGCCGGAGACAATCGATCCGTTCGCGGGTGAGCTGTTTGGCTACAGCCAGCATAGTAAACTTCTACATCGAGATCTGGCCTCAACAACAGAAGCGGATGTCTGGCTATGGCCTTCAATTACGGCAGTACAGTTAAGGGCCTGTGCCGGGATCAGCGGGAAGGCCCTCGTGTCTGGCTGCGCCCACAATCCCGTTAACGCGCCATATCTGGCGTCGAGTCAAATGTGGTGGCGGCATGCCTTGGTCTCGGCCAACCGGTCGGATATGCGTCTCCGGCTCGGCACACTCGATCGGATCCAGTGCGAGGATTTATCGCCGCTCACGTCGCAATATAACATCAAATTGTTTCCGATTTTCAAGGACGCCCAACCGAATGTGACCCAGAAAAAAAAGCTTAAAAAGATCGGTTTTTTCGGACACCAAAGAGCAGGTGAAAAGGGTCGCGATATAATAGTGGCAATGATCCCTGAACTGCTGGCAAAAGGCTATGAGCTTGTAGTTCAAGATAGCTCGGAAAGCATGCGGTCGAGAGACGCGAGGCTGGGCCCGAAAGTCCTGGGATATGTCGACGATCTTACAACGGAAATATCTAAATGCGATCTGGTCGTGTTGCCATATGCCCCTGAAGACTATCGAAAACGAACGTCGGGCGTGTTATGGGATGCGCTCGCTTGCGGCGTTCCAGCAGTAGTGCCAGCCGATACCGTCCCCGCGGACCTCGTCGAACGCACCGGCGGCGGCATCTTGTTTTCCAGTTACAATATGGCAGGCATTGTAAAGGCCGTCGACGATGCGCAATTCAATTTTCCAGCCATCGCCAAGGCCGCCCATGCGACCGCCATTAACTGGAGCAATCATGCCGGCCTCGATAAATTTGCCGAGGCCATGCTGGCAAAGACTTAAGCCTGAGGCGCTTGCCGCTTACGCGCGTTAAGAGGCTTGTGACCGGAGGCGCTTAATCAATACCTGAGTATCATACTCATCATCGCCATCATATCGCGGCGCATAGGCTTCGAACGCCTTCGAGACGGCATCAAATCGATCGCGGATATGTTGCATATTATAAGCGTGTGACACGACATAATACGCGCCGGCCCGTATCTGCGCGAGTACGGTTTCCGCAAATTTGTCGGTATCCATTCCCAGCTTTGACACTTCAGGATCATGCATTTCCGAGCTGACAAAACCCGGGATAATAACCCCGACATCAATATAATCGGGCATCTCGTCTCTTAAGGATTCGGTCAGGCCGAGAACCGCATGCTTTGAGGCAACATAGGCTGCGGCTTTCGGCACAGCCCGAAAAAAGGAATTTTCCGAGCCGACATTATAAATCGCGGCCGGGCTGCCTTGCGCGAGCAGACGTTTGCCAAATGTGGCACAGCCATGCCAAACCCCGAAAAAATTGACGTCGAAAACCTCATGAAGCGCGTCGAGAGGCAAATCCTTAATCGCTTTTCGTGGCGCTTTAATACCCGCATTATTAATCAGCACATCAACCCGACCGAACCGCTCCCAGGCGAAATCTGCGAGCGCCTCGACCTGATCAGGCTGCGTTACATCGCACACGCAATAGGCAGCAACAATACCCAGCTCACCGAGTTTCCCGACCGCCTCCTGCAGTCGGTGCTCGCGGGGTTCGGCGAGAACAAGCTTGGCCCCGTCCTTGCCGAAGGCTTTGGCGAGGCCGAAACCAATACCGGTCGCCCCGCCCGTAATGACAATGACGCTATCCTTATATATTTTCATATCCCGTAATCCTTGTTCCGTACGCATTGTCTGTGACCGAATGCGCCAGCTGAACCGGCGTGTTGCCTAGCCGGCAAGATCAAACTTTGCGCCTGTCAGTTCTTCACTCAACTCCCATAGACGCTTCGCAGAATCAGGGCTCTCCGAATGCGGCGCCCGGTATTTTTCAGCACGACTAGGATAACCGTATCCGCGGTTCGCCGGGCCGTAATAGGCGCCCGCCTCAATATCACCGGTCGCCGCATAGACTTGCGGTAACGCCCCCATAGCGGGCGTCTGAATCTTCGGGTAGGGACCGATCCCGAGCCGGCTCATACCCCGGATAAGCCAGGCAAACTTTTTTAGATCGCTCGCCTCAACCAGATTAGTGTCTGAAATCCCGGGATGCGCAGCCAATGCAGTGATTTGGCTGCCCTGCTCAGCCAATCGCTCTGTCAACATTTTCGTGAACAGTAGATTGGCGGTTTTCGATTGCCCGTAAGCTTTCGACGGACTGTACTTTTCTTCCCACTGCAGATCATCCCAATTCAAATCAGAATAGCGGTCGGCCAGGGATGAAACATTCACAATCCGGGCGGTCGGGGCCAGTAATGGCAGCAGGGTTCTTGTCAGCGCAAAATGCCCGAGATGATTGGTCCCGAACTGGGATTCAAACCCCTGCTTGGTGAGGTTGCGGTTCGGCGGCCGCATTATACCGGCATTGTTCATCAGGACATCGATCTGGCTGACACCGAGTTCGGCAAGTTGGGCCGGCACTTGCTTGACACTCTCAAGATCGGCGAGATCGAGATCAACAATATCAAGCCGCGCAAACGGACTTATCTTCTTGATTGCGTCGCGGGCGGTCTCGGCCCGTTCCCGGTTACGGCACGCCATCAAAACATGTGCACTTTTAGCCGCAAGCATCCGGCTCGCCTCGTACCCGAGTCCAATATTGGCGCCCGTGATGAATATCACCTTGCCAGCCTGGCTCGGAATATCCGCTTCACCCCAATCTGCCTTGCTTACGTCTTTCATGTCATGTCCTCCTTTAGCCTTTTGCAGCGATGCTTACACGCTCCGATACAATTGAACAGGCCGACACCTGCATGTCCCCAATGCCGTCTTCCCCGCAGAAACCCAATACCGAGGCTTAGAGAATTACCGGTAAAATAGGTAATCCGGCGCCACGGATGAGTGTCGGCTCAAACGCGATTGTGTTTCGGGCCGGTTAAGCCCGCATCGCAACCTCGAGGCCACGCCAAGAACCAGACACCGGAAACGCCAGACGGGGCCGTCGGTCGCCACCGCATTTCATCGCAACCCGAACCTGGCCTCACAGCGCCAAAATCATAACATACACAATGACGCTTTAAAATCCTGTATGGCTATCTCAATATTTGTAACTTCAATTTCTCAGCGACTACGGCTAGGCTGGAGCATGGTGGGTTAGATCAAGTCCTGAGGACACTATATGACCAGATCCGCTCTGCCATCGCATTCGCATTACAAACAGCTTCTGATCGCTTGCCTGCTTGGCGTCACCATGCCGATTCTATCTTTCGCGCAGGACATTTCGAACGCAACTGAACCGGCCAATGGCAGGCCGGTGCCGATGATTTATGAAGATATGGCTGGCGACAGGATTGACGCACGGGCCGCGCGTCCATCCGAGACCGCCGGCATTTCGGCCGTTAGCGTGCTTCACACCAGAACAGATATCCTCAACCAGACGTTACATTACTCGGCAGCTGCACCCGAAATTACCGGCACCCGGTTACATATACCCGCCGGTATTCGAACCCCGGTCCACTTCCATACCGTCCCACCGGTCGGCTATATCATAAATGGATCCTTAAAGGTGGCGTATGGCAATGGCGAGACGCGTATTTATAGCGCCGGCGACAGCCTCGTAGAGGCTGTAAACATTCTGCATCAAGGCGAAGGCTTGCCCCCGGAAGGGGTGGACTTGGTGGTGTTCTATCTTGGCAATGACAACTCCGTCCCGACGGTCTCACTGCCTGCGGCGATCGATCAGGACGAGCTCTCGCCTGCCACGGCGCTAAAACTTATTCTCACCGAAAGATTGGCCATCATGGAAGACGTGGCCAGATACAAATTCGCACATGACATTCCGGTCGAAGACACCGCCAGAGAAGATCACATCGTCGCCGCATTTGTTGCCAGCGCGGAACAATACGGGATTTCGGCGCCGCAGGCCGAACAGTTGATCCGGTCGCAAATAGCAGCAGCAAAAACCCTCCAGCGCCAGATGATTTCGGACCTCGCATCAGGACGCTACGAGATGATAAGGAGCCCGGATTTGATCCACGATATTCGTCCGCGGCTCGACCGGCTCGCCCCGGTTCTCCTCGCCACTTTTGCCGCATTTGGACACTATCAGATGCCGCCGCAGGCCGCACAGAACTTCGAAGCCATACCCGACCGTCTTGCAGCTTATCCGGCGGCCTGGAATATTGCGATAAGCGGCCTCGCTCTGCCCCTTCAATAGTCTTAGATTCGGTTAAACCAAGCCATAAGCCACGATCCCTGCAACCCTCATATTGATCCGAATTGTCGCTGACGCCCAGATTGACGGATGCTCGATTAGCGATAGCATCCCGATCAGTATCGCCATTCGATGCCGAGATATTTGAGGGCTCTATATGACTGTATCTGACGCAAAAACCGGACGTGCCTGCATCATCGGCGCGGGATGCTCCGGTTTCACCATGGCAAAACGGCTAAAGGATCACGGCATTCCTTATGACTGTTTCGAAATGTCGGACGACATTGGCGGAAACTGGTACTTCCAAAATCCCAATGGGCGGTCTTCATGTTATTCGAGTTTGCATATCGATACGTCAAAATGGCGTCTGGCATTTGAAGATTTCCCGGTTCCGGATGCGTGGCCCGATTTTCCTCATCACAGCCAGCTTCTGGCCTATTTTAATGACTATGTAGATCATTTCGATTTGCGCCGCACCATCACCTTCAACACCAGCGTTGTTTCAGTCGAACGGCGGGCCGACAAGGACTGGGACGTGACGCTCTCGAATGGCGACGTCAGAACATATCAGTGGGTTTGCGTCGCCAACGGCCATCACTGGGATGCCCATACACCCGATTATCCCGGTCTGTTGGAATTTACCGGGCATCAGTCTCACTCCCATTACTACCGCGACCCTTTCGAGCCATTTGATTTTAGGGGCAAAAAAGTATTGGTCGTCGGCGCCGGCAACTCGGCCATGGATATCGCTTCAGAACTGGCGCAGCGACCGATTGCCGAGCGTCTGTTCATCTCGATGCGCCGTGGCGTCTGGGTGCTGCCAAAATACGTCAATGGCGCCCCGGCAGACAAGGCGATGCTGCCGTCCTGGATGCCGGCAAAACTGGGGCGCGCAGTGGCCCGGCGCATGATTAAGAAACAATTGGGCCGCCCGGAAGACTATGGGCTGCCCAAGCCTGATCACGAGCCGCTTGATGCGCATCCGTCGGTTTCCGGCGAATTTCTAACCCGCGTCGGGTGTGGCGATATTCTGCCACGGGGCGGTCTGTCGAAATTCGACCAGAAGGGCGTATATTTCGAAGATGGCCAGTATGAAGAAATCGACGCGATTATCTGGGCCACCGGCTACAAAGTCTCATTCCCGTTTTTCAGTGAACCGGACCTGATACCGGTCGACAATAAGCTCTCCCTGTTCAAACGAATCGTCAGGCCGGGTTTCAGCAATTTGTACTTTCTGGGCCTCGCACAGCCACTACCGACCCTTGTGAATTTCGCCGAGCAGCAATCGAAATTATGCGCAGAGGCAATCACCGGCGCATACACCTTGCCAGACAAAACCGAGATGGACCGTATTATCAAAGCGGATGAGACATTGCATATGGGCCATTTCTATCAAACCCAGCGACACACAATGCAGGTCGATTTCAATACATATGTCAAAGACCTCATGGCAGAAATCGTACGCGGCCGGAAACGTCCTAAAGCTGACCGGTCGACAAGATCGCCCAAAGAGATTGCCGCCCCGGCGAACCCGGCATAGGGTTTAAGCGCGCTAGGGCAATTTGGCCTCTTTCGATGCCAGCATTCTGTATGCTAGTTAAATGAGGGGCACTACCGCCTCAGTCCTAAGCTATGCGTTCAACGCATCACTAGTCGTATGGAGTAAAGAATGCTGGCAGAACTCGGGCAGCTAGCCCTTGTCATGACATTATTGTTAAGCGCAATTCAGGCCTGGTCCGGTCTGTCAGGCGCACATCTCAACGACCCCCGATTGATGCGGCTCTCGGAGCGCTCGGCGATTGCCGAAGCCTTGCTGTGCTGTCTGGCATTTGGCCTGCTGGCCGTGTTGTTTGCCCAGTCCGATTTTTCGGTGAAACTGGTCGCGACGCATTCCCACACAACCAAGCCCCTGATTTACAAACTTAGCGGGACCTGGGGCAATCATGAAGGTTCGATGTTATTATGGCTGATGACACTGGCGGTCTTCGGCGCCGGCATCAGCCTGTTCGGCAAAAGCCTGCCGGGCGGATTGCGCGCGCGGGCGATCGGTGTCCACGGCCTTTTAGGACTTGGTTTCGCCGGATTTCTATTGTTCACATCCAATCCGTTCGAGCGGTTATCGCCAATACCGGTTGACGGCGCGGGATTGAACCCGCTATTGCAAGACCCCGGCCTCGCCTTTCACCCGCCGTTTTTGTATATCGGATATGTCGGCTTTTCAGTCGCCTTCTCGCTGGCCGTAGCGGCGCTGATCGAAGGGCAAGTTGATGCGATCTGGGCGCGCTGGGTACGGCCATGGGTACTTCTGGCATGGTCGTTTCTCACCATCGGTATCACGATGGGCAGTATCTGGGCGTATTATGAGCTCGGCTGGGGCGGCTGGTGGTTCTGGGATCCGGTCGAGAACGTCTCATTCATGCCATGGCTGGCCGGCACCGCACTATTGCATTCTACACTGGTCGCACAGGCGCGCGGCGGCTTTCTGCGCTGGACCCTGCTCTTATCGATCGCAACTTTTTCACTCAGCCTGATCGGTACCTTTATCGTTCGCTCTGGTGTTCTCACGAGTGTTCATGCCTTTGCGGTTGATCCGACGCGGGGGGTCTACATCCTGATCCTGCTCGCTCTGGCAACTGGCGGAGCATTGACGCTTTATGCTTTAAGGGCGAATAAAATCGATCACGGAACGCCATTTGCTGTCGAGAGCCGGGAAGCTGGCCTGGTCATGAATAATATCCTTATGGTCTGCGCAACAGCGACCGTTTTTCTGGGAACATTCTATCCGCTGGTCATCGATGCGATGACCGGTGAAAAAATAACTGTCGGCCCGCCATATTTCGATATGACATTCGCGCCGATCATGTCCGCATTGATACTGGTCATGGCATTCGGACCATTAGTTAAATGGCGTAAAGATGAGATCTCCCGACTGCGCCCAGCCCTGATGCGCATGGCGATCGCGGTTCTCGTCTCGCTTATTCTATTCGTCCTGATCGGAAAAAGTATCTGGGGGGCGCTCGGTCTCGGGCTTGCGGTCTGGCTGGCCAGTGGCAGCCTGATTAATTATGCCCGTAAATTGCGTCTCGGTGGGAAGAACAGCCAGCTCGGCAATCTCGGCTTACGCATTCGCAGTCTACCGGCTGCCGCCCATGGTTTTTTCCTGGCCCATATCGGCTTGGCGGTCAGCGTGGCCGGGATTACTGGCATGTCAGTCTGGGCTGCTGAGTCGACGGCCAGACTAAAAATTGGCGAGCAAGTCTCCGTGGCCGGTTATGATTTCACGCTGACCCAGATGTCAGAAGGTGTCGGAGACAATTACCAGGCTCTTATCGCAGGCTTGTCGATTACCCGCGACGGTGACCCTATCGCCCGGCTAGAACCAGAGAGTCGTTTCTATCCGGTCGAGCAGAGCGTTACGACAGAAGGGGCAATGGATGTTGCAATACACCGCACCCTGTATGCCGCAATTGGCGAAGGCAATGATATATCGGGTTGGATCGTCAGGGTTTATATGCATCCATTGGTGAGCTGGATTTGGGCCGGGGCCCTGATCATGGCACTTGGCGGATTCGTATCGCTGGCCGGGTCGGCGTCACAATCCAAACCAGCAGCCAGCGCCCGACCGTCAACGCCAAACACTGTTGGGGAGGCTGTCTGATGGCGGCGCCGGACAAGAAACGCGACTGGTCAGCATTGGCGCCAATCATTGCCTTTGCCGGCCTTGCCATTCTACTGGCGATCGGGCTGACACGGGATCCGAGGCTATTGCCGTCGGAAATGATCAATCGCGAAATGCCGAGCTTTGACCTTCCCGCACTGCGCGCCGGCGACGCCCGCGTCTCGAATGATGATCTCGAAGGCCAGATAAGTCTTGTGAATGTCTTCGGGTCATGGTGTGCGGCATGCATTGTCGAACATACAAAGCTGATGGAATTGTCGTTTCGCAATGATATTCAAATGGTCGGTCTGAACTGGCGGGACAATAATAGCGCCGCCCTTCGCTGGCTTGGGCAATATGGTGATCCATATGATCTCATTGCGATTGATACAAATAGTGATCTGGCCATCGAATTAGGCGTTACAGGTGCACCAGAGACGTTTCTGGTCGGCCCTGACGGCCAGATCAGGTACAAACAGATCGGCCCCTTATCAGACCAAGCCTGGTCGGAGAATATCGAGCCGATTATCCGCACCATCAAGGAGGAGGCAGGTTAGATGAGATATGTCCTTCTAGGTTTGCTCAGCAGCCTCATTATCACCGTCTCAGTCGCCCAGACCGCAGCGGCGCCGGATGCGATTGAAATTGAAGAACGCACCGCGACGATCTCGAAAACCCTGCGCTGCGTTGTCTGTCAGAACCAGTCCATTCATGATTCTAATGCGCCGCTCGCCTCTGATATGAGAACCCTGGTCGAAAAACGCGTCATCGCAGGGGACAGTGATGACGAAGTTCGGGAATATCTGCGTGAACGCTATGGTGACTTCGTCCTCATGAGCCCGCCATTCCAGATTAACACCCTTTTATTATGGCTTGGGCCCGCCCTGTTTGTTGGGGCTTTCGCAATATGGTTTGGTCGCCGGGTTAGAGCCGATCACAAAATCGCCACCGAGAGCGAAGCCGGACGCGGCCTCAGCGAAGAAGAGCGTAGCCGTCTGACCGCGGCGCTCGGGACGCTGACGGATATCAAGAAAGGACCCAGCACATGATCTGGTTCGTATTTGGATCTCTTTTACTGTTGATCCTGATCTATATTCTACCGCCGATTTTAGCCGGGACCCCGCCGCAAGCCGATGACGGGCAGGAAACGCTGGCAGAATTGAAACAGCAACTGGTTAAACTCCAAGCTGATGTCGATCAGAGTATTATTGATACCGATACCGCGAGTGAAAGCCGCCAGGCCCTCGAAAGGCGCCTTCTGACGCTGGTTGATGCCGACGAAACACCGCCACGGTCAAGCCGATCCGAGGCGATTGTCCAGCTCGCCCGAACCGCAATCCCTTTGGCCCTCGCCTTTGGCGGGGTCGGTATCTATCTCGGCGTCGGATCACCGGATTTTGAAGCCAGGGCGACCTTTACGACGGCACAGGACACAAGCGGGCATAATTCCGCCGACTCGCTTGAAAACATGGTCGCAAGCCTTGAGCAAAAACTCGCAAACGACCCCGCCCCGACACCCGAATCCGTTATCCTGCTGGCGCGGTCACTTATGGCGCTCGGCCGGTATGATGACGCCTTCATTGCCTATGACTGGACGCTGGAATTAACCAATAATCATCCGCAGGTGCTTGCCGAGATGCAACGCTCCCGCGAATTTATTGCTGAGGCGGGTGAGAATATGGCGCCTGCGCCTGCGGCCACGGCCCGGAATGCAACGGCGCAGCGCGCGCCGGCAGCCATGCCGTCAATGCCGGCGCTTGACCAGCAGACTGTTGATAACGCCAACCAGATGAGCGCTGACGACCGTGCGGCAATGATAAATTCAATGGTGTCAGGACTGGCAGCGCGGCTCGCGGAACAGCCCGATGATCCTGAGGGCTGGGCTCGCCTGATCCGGGCCAGAATGGTTCTCGGCCAGACGCAGCTGGCAAGACAGGATGTTGAAACGGCGACGCGAACATTTGCCGACTCGCCAGAAAAACGTCGCTATATTGAGAGCTTTGCAGCCGACCTCGGCTTGTAATCGACAGCAACCATAAGGGACGACCGGCCAGCATCGAAGCCGTCTCGTAAACCGGTCGAAGTCGCGCTTGGCAAAAGGCGGTATGAGCCTGGTCCGCATCGCCGGACAAAGGGCCACGTCTTGCGCCAGCCGTCACTGTCTGTCTGACATCATGGCCTGACCGATCACCTCACCGGGAACCGGAGCCGGATTCCCACGGTCGAGCGACATTGCATACCCCAGACGCCAGCCATTAGGTCAACCGCTTTCGGCGCCACCTCGCGACGCAGAACGTTTTACCGGCAGTCGGAACCACAACAGAAAGTCTAGTTCAGTCCTGGCGGCATGACTGAAGCGGCTTTGCCGACCCGCCGAGCTCGTACCGATGGCATACCGGCTGACATAATGCGCCCCGCCAATCGTCCTCAGACGAGGCTGACGGCACCCGGCAAATCGCCTAGTTTTCGAAGAGAAGGATGTCCCGCCGTACAATATTGTCAGCGGCATTCATAAGCGTGCCGTGCGGCCCGTCATGATAATCGTGACATGTATTACAGGTTGATGGTAACAAATCTTCACTATGCTGTCCGCCATGACAGGTCTGACAGCTTTCAATTGTTGGCAGCAAGACATCGCTGGCCTCATTCGAAATATCTGCCCGGTGACAGCTGACGCAATCAAGATTGCCGACCTCGTGGCTGGCATGATCGAATTGCCCCTTTGGCAGAAAACGGTCTGTAACCATCACCGGTTCCACCTGATAGGCCAGCGGATCATCACCATCTGGCGGCGTGATCACGTGACAATCATAACAGGCCCCGCCTTCGCTAAAGATCGCCGCCACTTTGTCGGCGGTTCTTAGTCCGGCTGTACGGAATGCCATTTCGCGCTGATTGATGGCCCGGTTCATGGCGGCACGCCCGGGACGCCGGCGATCAGTGTTCAAGGATGCCGCGTCTCTGACATTGGCAAGGGCTTTCGCCAGATAGAAATCCTGCATAGAGGCAATGACTTCCTCTGGCTCGCCATGCCGCAAGGTTCGACGATAACCATCATCCTCGATTTCGAATGTCAGATCATGGCACATCGCACAATTCTCTGTCATCGATACGGGTTCGAACAGTACGTTCGCTGCGTCCGGCGTGTGACAGTCAGCACAAACCAGTTCATCGCCCCAGCCATAATCATCGCCAAGGTCTGCGACCTGTTTCAGAACGGCCGGGCCATCAATGTGAAGTTTATGCGGGTATTTCAGCCCGGAGTTTTCCTGTGGATTGTCATCCAGCGAAACCCGGATTGTTGCGGGACCATTATCGCCGGAGACCTGCATGAGTGTCGGCCGGAATTGCGGATGGTCCAGAGCAAAATCGCTGACATTCAACAAATCGGTTTCAGGCAGCCTTGCGGTCAGATCGATATGACAGTCGCTACAGATCGACCCGTCCTGCAGAACCACGAGATGTCGCGGATTATGTTCACTATGACAATCGGCACAGCGCCCCGCCGGACGACCGACCGCATCGGAGATATTCTGCAACTGGGCATCCCAGCCGCTAAGGTTGGGCTGGGACTGCGCCATATCGGCATCGGAGGCGTGGTTTTTCAAATCAAAAGGGCATGAGGCGCAGGTCTCGTCACGAACCGATTGGAAGCCCTCTTCATGGCAACTGCCGCAATCATTTTCGAGATTTGCATGCATGTGCGACAAATCTCCGGAGGACCAGATATTATCCGCGTTTTCAACCGACATACCCAGGACGCTATCGGCGTCATAAGCCGCAACATACCATGGAATAAACAAACAGAATATTGCCACTGCGATGGCGCCGCCCCAGGCCATTATGCGACTCGACGGCAAAGCTTTCGACGTATTAAAAGCGGCCTGGCGTTCGGTCAGGATCGACGGGTCTTTAGCCTGTTCGGCCTGTTCGACCTGCAACACGCACTGTGCCGCATCAGGGTCATCCGCCACCGTTATGGTCCAGTCATTAAAGCCCAGCACGTCACCTGTCTGTAGCGGTGCCCGCGCGTCTTTGATCAGACGACCATTCAAACTGACGCTTCGCCCATCGAGAAGCTCGACGAACAGATTTCCATCATCACGGTAAAATATTTTGAGATGCTGCAGGCCGATCGTAAGGTCGGCCAGCTCGACGTCACACTCTGGTGACCGCCCGAAAATGGCCGAGTTCGCGGCCTCTAACAATATCCTGGAACTCTTTCGGCCGCCGGGCCTGAGCCTAAGCTGTGTAACGGAGAACAACATCATAGGGCTCCAATCACCAATAATAGAAGACGCTGAATACATGCGCCACAAGCGCGAGAATAAGCGCGAACGTCACAGGAATATGGATCGAAAGCCAAACTTCTAATAAAGCGCGGTAACGAATATGCGATCTGATGCGATACAGAATCGCCTTCTTACGCTCCAGAATGGCAACCACATCAGCGACCAGATCAACATCCTTGTCTGACAGACTTGTCTGAATAGCTTTAAACGCAACCAGTCCTCTTGCGGTGCCGCAGCTGGCCGGATCACGCCGGAACCGCCTCAGGATCGAGCCGCCAATTTTGCTATTTCGAATCGTCATCTCGACAATATCGACCCATTCTTTCCGAAGCGGCAGCGCAGCCTTGCGGAGATTCTTATCTAGCGCGTCAAGTTCAACCAACATTTCCTGTTCGGTCATCGAGTCACGATTCTGGGCCATTTTAATCGGCAGGCTGAGATAGGCATACAGGCCCCATGCACCAGACAGAATGACCAGCATCATCAGGACATAGGCAAGCGTGTGGATGTTCCATCCGAACTGGAACCCGGTGTGCAATGTCGCCAGAATAATCAGGCTGAGGCCGAGATAAACATGGGCAGACGTCCATCCCCGAAGCGACCACTGGCCCCCGGTCATCAGACGCTTGCGGACCCCGAGAAAGCTCAACCAGATAATGATCAACAGGCTGATTGTGCCAAGCGTATAGCCAACCACTGTCCCGCCATTCGCTACCGGCGTCGGATCACTGGCAAAATAAGCAATCACAGCGAGAAGACAGAGGCCGAGCGCTACTTTAAAATAAAGATAACCCCGATGAGACATAAAGTTTTGTTGCGACCGAGCCCCGGACGCTGTCGATCTGGAAGCCACGTCTAATCCTTTGCCTTAGCCGCTGTAAGATATTGTTCCGGAGAGACCCGGACAGCAGCGCCCGTCGGGCAGGCCCGGACGCATGCCGGCCCACCATCGATCCCCATGCACATATCACATTTTACAGCCTTTTTCGGAGCGGCCGCCTCGCCGCTACTGGTCTTGCCCTTGATCCATTCGGCATCGGGCTGACCTGGACCGGGACCGGTCCCAAACAGCAACCAGTTAAGGAGGTTCGGCTTGCGCGGGGGAACTTTCTCCATCTGGATCACCCCATAAGGGCAATTCCGCTGGCAATTTCCGCACCCGATACAGCTATCATTGATATAGACTTCGCCATGCGGGGCCCGCCGAATGGCATCCGGCGGACAATCACTCATACAGTGGGGATGTTCGCAATGACGGCAGGATGTTGGCACGTGAATGTTCGCAAAGCTCACACCCGCCTCGCGATCGAGTCTGGAAATGCCTTCATGACTGTCGGCACAGGCGCGCTCGCAATTGTCGCAACCCACGCACATCGTCTCATCGATCAGGAGCGCATCCGTCGCCTCACCGAGGCCCTGTTCAACCAGAAAATTCGCAACCGAGCTATTAAGGTCGACGACGGAGTTAAAAGACGCTTTCTGGGCCTCGATATGCGCGTTCAGATTGCGCCGCTCGCGGAACTTGTCTTCCAGTTTGCTCCGGAGCCGTTCATTGCGCCCTAGCAAAGCCTCAAAAGAATCGCCGTTTAGTTTGATGATTTCGGATTTAATTGCCGCCTTTACAGTGGCGGTTCTTTTACCGTCATCGAGTAGCGCGATTTCACCAACATAGGAGCCGGCGGGCAAATAGTTCAGAAAGACCGGTTTACCGCCAATCAGCTTTTCAACCACCATACTGCCATAGCGAATGATGAATATATCCCGGCTCATTTCGCCTTCATTGATGAGGACATCACCCGATTTCAGGCTCATAATCTCGGCTGTCTGAAGAACATCATTGATGTCATCGGGTGTCAGGCCTGACCCGAATATCTGTAACAGGCTGCGTTCCGTCGCGATCTTGTCAATCTCGGTTTTCACCGCCGGAACCGTTGACATCAGCTTTCTGGCCGCACCACGTGGCACTTCCACAAGGATGCAGGACTCGGCCGCCCGGATCGTGGCGCCGCGACGTCGACCGGAAATCAGACCGATTTCACCAAAAATCGAGCCCTGACCGATCGTAACGGTCTTGGATCGGTCGTTCGGATCGACTTCAACCTCCACGCTACCTTTCGAAATCGTAAACAAGGATGTCCCGATATCATTGCGTTCGAAGATTTTCTGCCCCCGGCGAAACACTCTGACATCCGAATCCAGCATAAATTCCCGGATCTGGAGTTCCGACAGAGGATTAAAAATGGAGATTGAATCGCGGAACGTGCTCAACCAGCCCGAGACATCGTCTGGATTGGGCAAGTGCTTGAACTTCTCCACGAACAAGACCTCATCGGCCGGCTTGAGCCCGTCATTGCCATTAATGAATTCGATGACGTCATAACCCTGATTCATACAATGCTTGATCAGCGGATAGCCCGCCAGGGCGCCGATAACGTATATGCCCTCTGTCGTCGCTTCGAATTGCGAGCTCAGAACCGGAAAGGCTTCACGGTCAGGACTCGAAAACTCGATCCCGCAACCTTCGACGAACCTGCGCGGCGGCGCCG
>CBFHPC010000037.1:0-15697 GCA_965657655.1 Henriciella sp. | reverse complement strand
GCCTATTTTGCTGCCGGCGCCGATATTTCCGAGACCAATACATTTTCTTCGACGACCATCGCACAGGAAGATTATGCACTCAGTGCGCAAGATGTCTGGGACATCAATTTCGAAGGCGCACGGCTCGGTCGCGAAGCAGCAGATCGCTGGACCGCGAAAAACCCTGATAAACCCCGCTTTATTGCAGGATCGATCGGTCCTTTGAACAAAATGCTGTCAATGTCATCCGACGTGAATGATCCGGGCGCGCGTGAAGTCGACTTTGATCAAGTCTATACCGCCTACCGCCATCAGATCGAGGCCCTGAATCGGGGTGGCATCGACTTATATCTGATCGAGACAATTACGGACACGCTTAACTGCAAGGCTGCGCTAAAAGCGATTATGGACCTCGAAGCCGAAGGTCTCGAGCACTTGCCGATCTGGATCTCGGGCACGATCACAGACCGGTCAGGGCGCACCCTGTCAGGCCAGACAGTCGAAGCTTTCTGGCATTCCGTTCGGCATGCAAAACCGTTTGCGATCGGCCTTAATTGTGCCTTAGGCGCCGATCTCATGCGACCGCATATTGCCGCACTCTCACGCATTTCCGATACGCTTGTCGCCGCTTATCCAAATGCCGGACTACCAAATGAAATGGGCCATTATGAAGAGCAGCCCGAGGAAACTGCCGGCGCCGTCGGCGAATGGGCGGCCGAGGGTCTGGTAAATATTCTTGGCGGCTGTTGCGGCACCACACCGGAGCATATTCAGGCAATTGCACAAGCTGCTGCCGAGAAACCACCGCGGCAGCCGGCCAAACCCGCTCCGGTGATGAATCTCGCTGGTCTCGAGCCATTCGAGTTAACGACATGAGCATAAATGGCACCGTCAAGAATGGTGACTTGTTTATCTTCTATGGCCTTCTTAAGAAAGGCGCCGTCGGCATGCCGGAAACAATCGACCTGGAGAGTGACGGCGCATTTTTGGGGCGCTGCCGGTTCTGGGGCGACCTATACAGTTTCGGAACATTTCCGGGAATTGTTGACGGTGATACGCTCTGCCATGGCATGCTTTATCGGCTTGACCGGCGGGAAACAGCCGATGCGCTGGACACGTTCGAAGAGGTCATGGCCAATGATCCCGACGGCTCGCTATATCAGCGGGTTCGCACAAAGGTGATGGACGATCATGGCGAAGAAACCGGACAAAGCGCCTGGATTTACATGTATAATCAATCTATCGACGACGCGCCTCTGATCGCCGACGGCAACTGGCCACTGGGGGGAAACAGCCAAACATTGATAGCGGAGACCACCGGATGACAGCTTCCGTAGCCCAGACATTCGTGAATATTGGCGAACGAACCAATGTTACGGGGTCAGCCAAATTCCGTAAACTCGTAACCGCCGGCGATTTTGCTGCCGGGGTCGAAGTGGCTCGCCAACAAGTCGAGAATGGCGCGCAAATCATCGATATCAATATGGATGAAGGCATGCTCGACGGCGTCGCAGCCATGACAACATTCCTCAACCTTATTGCCGCCGAGCCCGATATTGCCCGGGTTCCCGTCATGGTCGACAGCTCGAAATGGGAGGTTATTGAAGCCGGCTTGAAATGCATTCAGGGAAAAGCGATCGTTAATTCGATTTCTCTGAAAGAAGGCGAGGAGATTTTTCTCGATCAAGCCCGCAAGTGCCGGTCATATGGCGCTGCGATCGTGGTCATGGCCTTCGACGAACACGGCCAGGCGGACACAGCCGATCGTAAAGTCGAGATTTGCCAGCGCGCCTATAAATTGCTGACCGAAAAAATCGATTTCCCGGCCGAAGACATCATTTTCGATCCCAATATATTTGCTGTTGCGACCGGAATTCCCGAGCATGATAATTATGCCGTCGACTTCATCGAAGCGACCAAAATCATCCGGAAAACCTGCCCAGGTTGCCATGTGTCAGGCGGCCTTTCAAATGTTTCTTTCAGCTTTCGCGGTAATGAGCCGGTCCGGCGCGCGATGCATGCTGTCTTCCTCTATCATGCCATACCCGCCGGCATGGATCTCGGCATCGTGAATGCCGGTCAGCTCGATATTTATGATGAAATCAATCCCGATCTGAGACGTTGCGTCGAAGATGTCATCCTGAACCGCTCGCCAGATGCCACCGAGGCCCTGATCGATCTGGCCGAACAATTTAAAGGCCAAAAAGGCAAAGTTCGCGAGAAAGACACAAAATGGCGCGATGCACCGGTACAGGACCGGCTCGAACATGCGCTCGTCAATGGTATCACCGAATTCATCGAAAGCGACACTGAAGAGGCCAGACAGGCCCATGACCGGCCGCTTCACGTGATTGAGGGCCCCCTCATGAACGGTATGAATGTGGTCGGCGATCTGTTTGGTTCCGGCAAAATGTTCTTGCCGCAAGTGGTCAAGTCGGCACGGGTCATGAAGGCGGCGGTCGCTTATCTCAACCCGTTTCTGGAAGCCGAAAAACGTGAACTTGGCACACTTGACCAGTCCAATGGCAAGGTCCTGATGGCGACTGTAAAAGGCGATGTGCACGATATCGGAAAAAACATCGTTGGCGTCGTCCTTGCCTGTAATGGTTATGAAATCGTCGATATGGGCGTCATGGTTCCGGCCGAAGCCATTCTCGACAAAGCCATGGAAGAAAATGTCGATATTATCGGCCTGTCCGGCCTGATCACACCAAGCCTTGACGAAATGGTCTATGTCGCCCGCGAAATGCAGCGCCGGAACATGCAGCAGCCGCTTCTGATCGGCGGGGCGACAACATCGCCGGCCCATACGGCCGTTAAAATCGATCCGGTCCGCGACAATGGCCCGGTTGTACATGTAACCGATGCCAGTCGCGCCGTGAATGTCGTCTCGAACCTGCTGTCTGAGACCGAGTCTCCCTTATTCATGGAAACCGTTTCGTCCCGCTACCAGCGGATGCGGGACGCCCGCGCCGGCGGTCCGCCAAAACCGCGCCTGCCAATCGCTGAGGCGCGGACCAAGCGTTTCACTCCAACCCTGCCCGTCCCGGCCCCGCCCCGATTCACCGGAACGAAAATTATCGAGGCGGTCGATCTCGCCAGTCTTGCCAGCTATATTGACTGGACACCTTATTTCGCCAGCTGGAACCTGGCGGGACGGTTCCCGAATATTCTGGACGACGAGATTGTCGGTGAAGCCGCGCGTGACCTATGGACCGATACAGACGTCATGATGCAAAAGATTATTGGTCAGGCCTGGTTTCAGCCAAAAGCCGTTGTCGGCTTCTGGCCGGCGCAAAGAGATGGCGACGACATCAGACTGGCTACCGGCGAAACACTTCACACACTGCGTCAGCAAATGGTTAAAGATAATCAGAAGGCGAATTTTGCGCTGTCTGACTTTATCGCAGACGCCGACGATCACATCGGCGCCTTTGCCGTCACCACGGGCGCAGAGCCAGATGCCATCGCGGCAGAATTCGAAACCGCCGGTGACGATTATAGCGCAATCATGGTGAAAGCGCTGGCCGACCGCTTCGCGGAAGCCATGGCAGAATACATGCATGAGATAGTTCGGAAGGACTATTGGGGCTATGCCGCAGATGAAGCCCTATCGAATGATGAACGCATTGCCGAAACTTATGATGGTATTCGACCGGCGCCGGGCTATCCCTGTCAGCCGGATCATACCGAAAAGCAGACGATTTTCGATCTTCTAGATGCGCGCCAGATCGGCCTCAGCCTGACATCGAGTTTTGCCATGCACCCGGCTGCCAGCGTGTCGGGTCTATATATCGGTCACGAGGAAAGCGTCTATTTCGCCGTCGGACGAATTGAACGTGACCAAGTTGCAGATTATGCCGCACGAAAAGGCATGGATTTGCGTACAGCCGAGCGCTGGCTTGGCCCGATACTGAATTATGATCCCTCGGAGACCGGTGACGACACGCCCGCTTAAACCGGCCGGCGTGTCGGACCATAGGCGGAGCCGGTTTAAGCGCGGGCGAATTTCTTGAATTTCACACGCTTTGGCTCAACAGCATCCGGTCCCAGACGACGCTTTTTGTCCTCGAGATATGACGAAAAATCGCCCTCGAACCACTCGACATGACTGTCGCCCTCAAACGCCAATATATGCGTTGCCATACGGTCAAGAAACCAGCGATCGTGCGAGATAACGACAGCACAACCGGGGAAGTTATCGAGGCCGTCTTCAAGCGCCTGTAATGTTTCGACATCGAGATCATTGGTCGGTTCGTCGAGCAGAAGCAGATTGCCGCCTTCACGCAGCATTTTGGCCAGATGGACCCGGTTTCGTTCCCCACCTGATAATTTGCCGACAGGTTTCTGTTGATCGCTCTTTTTGAAATTGAACGCGCTGACATAAGCCCGCGAATTCATTTCGACCGCGCCCAGCTTGATAACATCCAGCCCGTCGGAAATTTCCTCCCAGACATTTTTGGTATCGTCCAGCTTGTCCCGACTTTGGTCGATATAGCCAAGCTTAACAGTCTCACCCAGTTTCATGGATCCGGCATCTGGCTTTTCAAGATCCAGTATCATCTTGAAGAGTGTTGATTTACCGGCCCCGTTAGGACCGATGACACCGACAATGCCGCCGGGCGGCAACCGGAAACTCAAATCTTCAATCAGGAGGTGATTGCCGAACCCTTTTCGCAGGCCTTCGGTCTCAAGCACGACATTACCCAGCCGCGGTCCGGGCGGAATTCGAATTGTCGCGGTTGAAACAGTCTCTTTCTCGGCCTTATTGGCCATATCCTCATAGGCCTGGATCCGGGCCTTTGATTTCGCCTGCCGGGCCTTTGGACTGGAGCGCACCCATTCAAGTTCCTTGCTAAGCGCAGTCTGGCGGCCGCGATCTTCGCGGGCCTCCTGCTCCAGCCTCTTTGCCTTCTGTTCAAGCCAGGCCGAATAATTTCCTTCATAGGGGATGCCACGGCCGCGATCCAGCTCAAGAATCCAGTCGGTAATATCATCCAGGAAATAGCGGTCATGCGTCACCAGGATGACGCAGCCTTTGAAATTGATCAGATAGTTCTGGAGCCAGGCAACCGTCTCGGCGTCAAGATGGTTGGTCGGTTCATCCATCAGTATCATGTCAGGTTTCGACAGCAGCAGCTGACAGATGGCAACCCGTCTGATTTCACCGCCTGACAGGGTCTTCACATCAGACCCGTCTTCAGGGCAGCGCAAGGCTTCCATGGCCATGGCAATCTTGGAATCGATATCCCATGCATCAAGCGCGTCGATCTGCTCCTGAAGTGTTGTCATCTCTTCCATCAGCGCGTCGGAATAATCCTCGCCAAGCTGGGTCGACACGGTATTGAAACGATCCAGCAACTGTTTTTCAGGGCACTGGCTGGCAACATTCTCGAACACGGACAGCGTCGCATCGAGATGCGGCTCCTGTGGGAGATAACCAACTTTTACGCCTTCGGCGGACCATGCCTCGCCATTGAATTCGGTCTCGACGCCAGACATGATTTTCAGCAGGGTCGACTTGCCTGCGCCGTTCGCACCGACCACGCCGATCTTGGCATTTGGCAGAAATGAAAGATGAATATTCTCAAAAACTTTCTTCCCGCCCGGATAAGTCTTTGAAACGCCCTGCATATGATAAACATATTGTGGTCCGGCCATGCCGCTTACTCCTGCGCATTGTATTCGACGAAGCCGCCTTACTCGCCCAGCTCGACGCTAAAAGCAAGCAGGTAGACAAAGCCCGCCATCGCAGCAGAGGTTAAATCTAGCCAACCTGTTTTACGACGCTACAGATAAATCATCTTCGGGCACCGAATGTCCGATCAAATGATCATAGGAAACAGATATGACAGACCCGTCGGACCTCACAATAGACCGCCTCTTTGCCAGTCCGAAACTGTCAGGTCCCGCGCCGCAAAATGTCAAATTTTCGCCCGATGGTCAGCGCGTGACATTCCTGAAAGGGCGCCAAGACAATGCCCAGCATTTCGATTTATGGCAGTTTGACGTCGCATCGGGCGCACAAAGCCTGCTGGTTAAAAGTGACTGGCTCGACCCGAATGATGTCGAACTTGATGAAGCTGAAAAAGCGCTGCGCGAGCGCCAGCGTATTGCGGCGCGAAAAGGCATCGTTTCTTATCATTGGGGAGGGGCAGACAAGCTTCTCATTCCTTTAAACGGAACACTTTATCTGGTCTCATTGACGGGCCCGAATGATATCGAAGCGCGTGCTTTAACGCAGTCGCAGGGCTTCGAGTATGATGCGAAGATCTCGCCGGCCGGACAATATGCAAGCTTTATTCGCGATGGCAGTCTCTATTGTGTCGAGCTGGCATCGGGACAGGAGACGCGCATAAGCCCTGCATCCGCGCCGGAAGCGGGGATTTCATATGGCGTCGCAGAATTCGTCGCACAGGAGGAAATGTCGAGATATACCGGCTATTGGTGGAGCAAGTCGGACCAATATATCGCCTATACCGAAGTCGATGAAAGCGGTGTCGATATTGTCGATCGTCTGGATATTTCCGCGGACGAGACCCAGCTGGTTGCCCAGCGCTACCCCAGAGCGGGCCGGCCGAATGCCATTGTCAGCCTGTATATCTACGCGTTTGCAACCGATACGCATCGCAAGCTGGCCAGCTTCGGGCCTGACACCTATCTCGCGCGGGTCAATTGGAACCAGGACGAGCTCTGGTTTCAAACCGTCAATCGCGCGCAAACCTGTATCGACTATCACCGCGCGCTAGCGCCTGACTGGCAGGCCAGCCCGGCCCATTCGGAAACCCAGACAAGTTGGGTCAATCTCTCATCCGACTTTGTCGCAGTCGATCCGCACAATATTCTGATCACCGAGGAGCGGCTGCAATCAGACCGTACCGGGGCATTTCGGCATATCAGATGGCTGCCGCATCCCGATGATTCCGCCGCAAACCAGACATCGCCCAAAAGTGATCTGACGTCCGGCGATTGGCCGGTGTCGGCCATTCTTGCCGTCGATCATGTGACGCAGCAGGTTTTCTTTTCAGGCCATAAGGATACACCTCTCGAACAACATCTTTATTCGGTTCCCTTATCCGGCGGACCGCCGGTCCGGATAACTAAAGCCGGGAAATCCTGGTCAATCATGATGGCCCCGAACGGTGCCAGCTTTGTCGGCAGGAGCAGCGGACCGGACCACCCCGCCCAGACCGGACTTTACACCGCATCAGGCGATCTCATCACCTGGATCGAAGAAAACCGGCTCGACGCATCTCACCCCTATGCGCCTTATCTCGACAGCCACACCGCGCCCGAATTCGGTCAACTCAAGGCCGAAGACGGGCAGGATCTTTATTATTCGATTCATAAGCCGTCCGGATTCGACCCTGCTCGCCAATATCCGGTTATCCTTGAAGTCTATGGCGGCCCCCACGCACAGACCGTGACCCGCGAATGGGACCGGATGAATGATAATTTCTATACGCGGCAGGGCTATATCGTTTTCCGGCTCGATAATCGCGGGTCTGCCCATCGCGGCAAACGGTTCGAAGACACGATATATCGCAAAACCGGGGCTGCCGAAGTTCGTGACCAGCTGGCCGGCGTCGAATGGCTCAAACAACAAGCCTATGTCGACCCCGGCCGGATCGCCATTCAAGGCTGGTCATATGGCGGATACATGACGCTGATGACAATTTTGCAGGCACCTGAAAATACATTTGCAGCAGCCGTTTCGGGCGCGCCGGTCACGGACTGGTCGCTATATGATACGTTTTATACAGAGCGCTATATGGGCACGCCGGAAACCAATCCGGACGGCTATCAGCACAGTAGCGTGTTTAGTCATATCGATCGTCTGACAACGCCGCTCCTGCTGATTCACGGCATGGCGGACGACAATGTGACGTTCGACAATTCAACCCGGTTAATGGCGGCCTTGCAGAAACGCGGCAAACACTTCGAGTTAATGACCTATCCCGGACAACGCCATGGTATTATGGGCCCACCACTGGAACGCCACCTCATGACAACACGTATGCAGTTTCTCAACCGTTATTTGCAGGGGGACCGGTCATGAAACCCTGGAAAATTCTGAGCAGCCAGAAAACCTTCGAGGACCGCTTCATTTCGCTACGGACTGACCGCTGCGAGCGTGCCGACGGACATATTATTCCAACCTATCATGTCCTTGAGCAGACCGAATGGGTAACGGTGATTCCGATTACGGAGGCTGGCAATGTCGTCCTCATCGAAGAATACCGTCATGGTGCCGGGGAGATAACGATCGGACTGCCTGGCGGGGTGTCAAATCACGACGAAACGGATTTCGAGGCCGCCGCGAGTCGCGAATTATTGGAAGAAACCGGCTATCTCTGCCGGGAGATGATTGCTGTCGGGCGCGCCTATGCCAACTGGGCCTGGCAGAATAATCAGGTGACCTATTATCTCGGCCTCGGCGCCCGGCAATCCGGCCAGCAAAACCTCGATCCGAATGAGGAGATAAGACCGTTTGAAATGCCATATTCCGAGTTTCTGGATTATGAACACTTAACCCATCAACACAGTTTGCATGCCGCCGCCCTATTCTATGCCGAGCGATACTTCCGACGCCACCCCGATAAATTGCCCAGGCCACGCTGAGCCCCCCTACTCTTTCGGCAGAAAAGACATAGATGATTCCTATCTAAACGGAGCGACCATGCCTTCTTTCCAGCCAACTGCAGCGCAATTCAGAGCCTTTCGCGATGACCCTCATGACGGGCCGATCACCCAGGTCAATTTACTGAAGTACCGGGTCAGGGCCGCGTATCACGCCGATGCGCCAGAATTCGGACCCGACGAAACCGGCGAGACCGCCTATCGCAGATATGCGGATGCGTTTGCAAAGGCTGCTGCCGAGGTCGGGGGCTATTGCCTGCTAATGGCCTCTGCCGAACGCTATTTTATTGGCCAGGGCGACTGGGACGGGGTGATGGTGATGTTCTTTCCGAACCGCCAGGCCTTCATCGCAACACTTAACCATTCATCCTACGCCGATATGCATCGCCACCGCGACGCCGGTTTGCTGTGCCAGGATCTTATTGTCACCCGCCCCGATATTGTCGCGGCTAAACCTGTGGACGCGACATGAAACTCTTACTGACCGTTCTTTCCGTAATCCTTGTTATTGTCCTGATCGCCTATCAGAGCCTGATCTTTTTCATGACCCGGCCGGCTGCACAATTACAGGCGGGACCGACCGTCTCCATTGCCCAAGGCGACATTAAAAGCGGCATCGATCGTAAAGATAACAATATCCTTCTTTTCAACGGCCTTCCTTATGCGGCGGCGCCGGTTGGCGACTTGCGATGGCGGCCTCCGGCACCGGCGCCGGGCTGGGACGGCCTTCGGGACGGGCGCTCATTCGGCCCTGAATGTCTGCAAAGGCGCACAGGAAGTGCTGAATTTTACAACGATATCGTCAAAGGTCTCGGCCTGTCATGGCCAATACAGAAGCTGGTCGCTGCGCTTTACCGGAACACGCCCCCGCCCAATGAATCAGAAGACTGTCTGTATCTTAATGTCCGGACCGGAAATCTGGCGAATGAAGAATTACAACCCGTCATGGTCTGGCTACATGGTGGCAGCCATCAAACCGGCTCGGGTTCGTCGGATATTTATCAGGATAACGGGCTTGTCCGCAACGGCATCGTTCTGGTCACCATAAATTACCGGCTTGGTCCGTTCGGCTATATGGCACATCCGGCGCTCAGTGCCGACGATCCCAGAGGCGTGTCTGGTAATTACGGGCTGCTCGATCAGATTGCAGCGCTGGAATGGGTCCGTGACAATATCGAGGCTTTCGGCGGCGACCCGTCAAATGTAACTGTTTTCGGGGAAAGTGCGGGTGCGCAGTCGGTTTCGGAACTGATGGCTGCGCCAGCCAGTAAGGGCCTTTTCCACAAAGGCATTCTGCAAAGTGGCGCCTCGACATATAATGCCAATATGCTCGACGCTGCGATCCCGGAGCGGCTTAGCATGCATCAGGCCGGCGTCGAATTCCTGCATGGTCTTGCCGATGCCGATGCCGATGCCGCGACACTCCGGTCAATCCCCGGGCCAGCGCTGGTCAATCAGATCGCGAATAATCCGAAATACCGTGACTATCTGCTGCCAACCGCGGATGGCGTTGTTATCCCCGAAATCATCGGGGCTGCGATCATGCAGGGAAATATCGGTGCCATCCCGATACTGGCAGGCTATAATGGCGATGAGGGCACGCTATTCTATGATGAAATCAATGCCCCGACTGTTCTAAAAGTACCATTCCCCGACCAGCATGCGGCCCGCTTACAGACGCTTTACGATATTTACGGCGTCGAAGACGGGGACGTGCTTGTGGCGGAATATGGGTTGCAGGCCGAACAGAATTATACAGCCGGTGCGATCGATATGCTCGGCGACGATCTGTTCGGGGTACATATGCGATATCTCGCAAAGTCTCTAAATGAATTGGACCAGCCGAGCTGGCTCTACCAGTTCAACCGCCTGCCATTGAGCGAAAAACAGACGCTTGGCGCGTTTCATGCCGCCGAAATCTCTTTCGTTTTCGACAGCCACAGCCCATTCCTTGAACGCACGGCGGCAGATGATGAGCTCACCATCGCCATGGGACGTTACTGGACCAATTTCGCAAAAACCGGCAACCCGAATGGAGCCGGTCTGCCGGACTGGCCCCAATATGATCCCGACACAGATGCCTGGCTAACCTTCAATCCCGAAATCATACCCGCTAATAGAGTGCGCGCGACAAAGCTGGACATAATGGAACGGACTTTAAAACAGAGAATCATCGAAGCGGTCGCGGCCGGCCGGACATAGCCGCAGCGGACCGCTTAAACGGCCATTAAAATCTTGCACATCGCCTCAAGGCCAGCACGGTCGTCTTCGTCAAACGCAGCCGGCGCGCAGCTGTCGACGTCGAGAACACCATATAAGCGGTTCGTGCTGTCAAAAATCGGGACGACAATTTCCGACTCCGACCGGCTGTCGCAAGCAATGTGCCCGGGGAATGCATGCACATCGGGAACAATCAGCGTTTGACGATTCTGCGCGCTCGTTCCGCATACGCCCTTGCCCAAAGGAATGCGCATACAGCCGAGCGTGCCTTGGTAAGGACCGATAACCAGTTCAGACGGACGGGCAGGGTCGACAAGATAGAATCCGGTCCAGAAGAATACCGGCTCGAACCGCACGGCAAGAAGACATGCCATAGTCGCCATCCGCGCGACCATATTTGGCTCGCCGGCGAGTATGCTTTGTAGTTCGATTTGCAGGTCAGCATAATGGCGGCGCTTTTCATCCGCCAGAAACCGTACCTCACCAGACATCCAAACCACCCTGAAATTATGTCGAAGAAGGCATGGTGGGCCCGGAGGGACTCGAACCCCCGACCAGACCGTTATGAGCGGTCTGCTCTAACCAACTGAGCTACAGGCCCATGCCTTAATCATGCCGAAATCTTCCAAATCACAAACATGATATTGCCGCAATGACTCAATTAAATCATCCTAGCAAGTGTTTCGAACAAAAGGAGCGTAATAATGTCGATAATTCAGGGACCCGACAAATCATTGATAATGGCCGTAGCCACGCTTGGTCTGTGCCTGACTGGAATGACAACGGCGCTGGTTGCTGGCGCGGCGCATGCCCAGACCGAAACAGAAACCGCCCCGGTGCCGCAGACAAGGCCGCACCATCGCCATTCTCCACGCCGCATGCATCCAAATTCTGTACAGCCGGAAACCACTTTTACAGTTCGTGGTACCGGCACCGTCAAAGAAACGCCTGACATTGCCATAATCTCCGGCGGTGTAAGCAGCCGCGGCGATACCGCCTCGAGCGCTATGGCCATCAATCGCCGGACCATGAACAATGTATTTGCAGCCATGAAAAGTGCCGGTATCGAAGGACGCGATATGCAAACCTCGAACCTGTCATTGCGGGCCGAATATGACTATAGCAACCGGCAGAATGGCGAGCCCGCACCCCTGATCGGTTATCAGGCCTCAAATCAGCTAACGATGAAAGTCCGCGACCTGAGCACGCTGGGCGGGATGCTCGACACTTTAGTCAGAGCCGGTGGCAATACATTTTCAGGCCTCAGCTTTGCCCTTAGCGATCCGAGTGTGGCGCGGGATGAAGCCCGTCGCCTAGCGCTCCGGGATGCCCGGCACAAAGCTGAACTCTATGCGGACGAAGCCGGCTATGACGTCAGACGGATCATTACGCTAAGCGAAGGCGCAGAAAACGGCGGGCAACCTCGCATGATGGCGGCGATGCGGATGGCGGAGAGTGACCAGGCCACACCGATTGCTGGCGGTGAAGTCGGTTATACGGTCGCTGTCACCGTTGTTTTCGAGCTGACAAAACGTGTTCAACCAGTCGCCTAATAGGCTGCACTTGGCGTCTTAGGATTATTGCTGTCGTCGAGCAATACGACTGTTGGCTTGTGCTGGCGGGCCTCTTCGGCATCGACATGTGCGAAACTGGCAATGATCACCTTGTCGCCAAGTGCAAAATGGCGCGCCGCTGCACCATTAATACCAATCGCATTCGAACCGCGCGGCGCAACGATGGCATAAGTGGCGATCCGTGCGCCATTCGTTACATTCCAAATATCGACGCGCTCATTCGGTAGAATGCCCGATGCCTCCAATAGATCGAGATCGATCGACACCGAACCTTCATAATGCAAATCGCATTGGGTCACCGTGGCCGAATGCAATTTGGATTTCAACATATTCAAGAACACGACAAGAAAGCCTTCTAGAGTGGTTAATTATCACTTCGAGCCGCTGAATCGCGTTTAACGCGCTGGCACATTCAGCAAATGACGCTCATCCTTGGCGCTCATAAGCATAAATGTCCGGTCAATGATAGGCCTGTCCCGGGTGGAATTTAGAATAAAACGCCTTGCACATCAGTCGCAGCTTGCAGATGTTAAACACCATTCTGCTTTGCTGAACATAGACCTATAAACCTATCATCAGCGAGCAGCCTTATTAGCGCGAGGTCATCAGTGACATACGAGAATCGGAATTTCAGCGCGCTGACGGCGTTCTGCATCATCGTCGCCAATATGGTCGGAACCGGCGTTTTCACCAGTCTCGGATTCCAGCTTTTTGATTTACAAACTGGCTTTCCATTAATCATGCTCTGGGTCATTGGTGGACTGGCGGCTCTGTGTGGCGCCATGTGCTATGCCGAG
Source organism: Henriciella sp. (assembly GCA_965657655.1). Taxonomy (GTDB): domain Bacteria; phylum Pseudomonadota; class Alphaproteobacteria; order Caulobacterales; family Hyphomonadaceae; genus Henriciella. The sequence continues at coordinate 2,487 of CBFHPC010000037.1, read as the reverse complement.
CTTGGCGCTGCGCTGCCCCGCTCAGGTGGCGAGTATAATTTTCTTTCTCATATTTATCATCCGGGCGTCGGCTTTGTCGGCGGATGGATCTCGGCCCTGATCGGATTTTCCGCCCCGATCGCCCTGGCGGCAATGACCTTTTCGGCCTATTTCCGCTCCGCTTTCCTCAGCCCAGACCTCGTCTGGATAGATCGATACCTGGCTGCGGCACTGGTGATCGGGCTAGGCCTCTTGCACGCCGGCAGGCGCCGCGCCGGCGGACAATTGCAAATCGCGTTCACACTTTTAAAAATTGGCGTCATTCTGGGCTTCTGTTTCGCTGCGATTTTCAGCTCGCCGGCATTGCAGCCGATCCAGTTTCTACCAACCTCCGGGGACGGCGGCGCCATGACGAGTGCAGCCTTCGCAGTCTCCCTGATTTATGTCAGCTATGCCTATACCGGCTGGAATGCCGCGACTTATATATCGAATGAACTGGCCAATCCGCAACGTGATCTGCCGCGTATACTGGTATCCGGAACCCTGCTTGTGATGGCGCTATATATCGCACTGAATGCGGTTTTTCTGCTTGTTGCCCCGATTGATCTTATGGTCGGCAAAGTCGAAGTGGGTGTAATCGCGGCGCGCGCGGCGTTTGGCGAGATCGGCGCAAAGCTGGCCGGTCTGGTCCTGGCGACGTTGCTGATTTCAACCATTAGCGCGATGACAATTGCCGGACCGCGAGTATTGCAGATGATCGGAGAGGACATACCGAGTTTCAAAACCCTAGCGCAAACAAATATAGACGGCGTTCCATCGCGGGCGATCTATTTGCAAACCGCAATCTCTGTCTTCTTTGTGTTAACCTCCAGTTTCGAATCCGTTCTGGTTTTCTCCGGCTTCACACTGGCATTTATGAGCTTCCTGACCGTCGGTGGGCTATTTGTTCTGCGCTGGCGTGAACCGGATCTTGAGCGCCCCTACCGGGCAAGTTTCTATCCACTCCCCGGATTAATTTATCTTGCATTGACCGGCTGGACCCTTGGCTTCGTATTGCGCGACAAACCTGTCGAAGCACTACTCAGTATCGCCTTCATGATGACCGGGGCAATCGTCTATATTACCATCCGGCGCTTCGGAGAGGGTGCCGGTGCCACGACGCGCTAGCGAGCCCGCTATGCTTTCAATTGTGCCATGGCGGCCATCAATAATGGACCTATCTTTGTCACCAGCAAGACGTCAGCCTGATCATCCAGCGGCGTTGCGTCAAGGTTTACAAAAACCAGTCTGGCCCCGCTATATTTCGCGCGCAGCGGCAGCTCCGCGGCCGGATAAACTTCTAAGGATGTCCCCAGAACCAGCATCAGATCGCACTGGTCCGCCTCGGTCTCGGCGCGTGCCAATTGTTCTACCGGCATCGCCTGACCGAACGAGATTGTCGCCGATTTAATGAAGCCACCACACCGGTCGCAAACAAGCTCGTTACCGGCCAGCCATATCGGTTTCAATACCGCATAGTCATAATGCATCCCGCACGATAGACAGGCCGCAAAAGAGGCATTGCCATGCAGCTCGATCATTTTTTCCGGCGGCACCCCGGCCGCCTGGTGCAGATTGTCGACATTCTGGGTCATGATATTTTTCACCTTGCCCAACGCGACCAGCTCGGCCAGTGCGATATGACCGGCATTTGGCGCAGCCCCCAGCATGCGACCACCAGACTTGAATATCCGGTCCCAGCTCTTACGACGCGCGGCCGCAGACGACATAAAATCATCAAAATATATCGGTTTGATCTGCTGCCACAGACCGCCAGCCGACCGATAGTCCGGTATGCCGCTCTCGGTTGAGATGCCGGCACCGGTTAATACCGCAATCTGACGGGCCTTAACCAGCTCCTCTGTAAGACAATCCACATCCGTCATGTCTGTCACCGGCAGGCTTTATTGATCAAGTATCAAGAAAGCTGCGTAGTTTGCGGCTCCGGCTTGGATGCTTCAATTTACGCAGCGCTTTCGCTTCGATCTGGCGGATCCGTTCCCGGGTCACGCTAAATTGCTGACCAACTTCCTCAAGTGTATGATCGGTATTCATGCCGATCCCGAAACGCATTCTGAGCACGCGCTCCTCTCGTGGTGTTAATGAGGCAAGGACCCGCGTCGTCGTTTCCCGCAGATTCGATTGAATAGCGGCTTCGACCGGCAATAGGGCCATCTTGTCCTCGATAAAGTCACCAAGATTGGAATCTTCGTCATCACCGATTGGTGTTTCCAGAGAAATGGGTTCTTTCGCGATTTTGAGGACTTTGCGAATCTTCTCCAATGGCAGACCGAGCTTTTCGGCCAGCTCTTCCGGGGTTGGCTCGCGACCAATTTCGTGCAGCATCTGCCGTTGAGATCTGACGATTTTATTGATCGTTTCAATCATATGGACCGGGATACGGATAGTTCTGGCCTGATCGGCAATCGAGCGTGTAATCGCCTGTCTGATCCACCAGGTCGCATAGGT
>CBFHPC010000036.1:0-15806 GCA_965657655.1 Henriciella sp. | reverse complement strand
GCGGCGGGTGAAGCGGACCTCTATCCACGCCATGGACGCACCATGGAATGGGATACTGCCGCCGGACAAGCGGTGGCGGAAGCCGCCGGCGCCCGGGTTACGACACTCGAGCTGGAACCGCTGGCCTATGGCAAAAAACAGCGCGGCTATGATAATCCGTTCTTTATTGTCTGGGGTGACATTACACCAACCCTCTGATTGCAACGCCGCGGCCCGGTCACGCACCCCCGCCGGTTAACGAACAAGTCGGGGCCGGTCCCGGATTGCACGTCCCGCCCTCTTCACATGCCCGATCCGGTCATATTGCTGAACATGGCGCGCCTGGTACCGGAACGAATTTCGATCAGATGGCCTGTAAGCCGGGTTCTGTTCCCCGGCCCCTTGCGGGGACCGGATCGGCAGTCATTCCTCTGCGACACCGCTCACGCAATGCCTGATGCGACACACCCGGAATGCGAGCCAAAGACAGCTCATATGCATCCCCTATTTGGTCTTGCTCCAGACGGGGTTTACCATGCGGGCTCTGTTACCAGACCCCCGGTGGGCTCTTACCCCACCCTTTCACCCTTACCCCTTGAAAAGGGGCGGTCTACTCTCTGTGGCACTTTCCCTCGGTTCACACCGGGCGGACATTATCCGCCGCCTTGTCTCCATGGAGCCCGGACTTTCCTCCAGAAACGGGTTACCCCATTACCAGCGACTGCCCGGCCATCTGATCGATCGTTCTTCTAGCCCAGATTTCATCGCCTGCCCAGACATTTGCCAGAAGCTGTCCGGCCAGCCGTGCCGTGCCCATTTTACAACGGTTTCGGTAGAGGTTCGAAGACGGCGCGACCGGTCCCAGCAATATGCGACGCGCGAACACGGCAAATACCCCTCTTCGAATACGCTTGAATAAAAGTCTCGACTTTCGATCTATATTTCAATATTTCAATAAATAATTAAAATAAATAAATGCGAATATTTATAATACTTAAATATATGGATATATTTTACTATGAATAATAAAATATCATCAGACGTAATTAAAACTGAAACGAGTCAGGGGAATGAGAAATCACTGGCGCGGCTTGCTGCGATCGGTGCAATTGGCAATGTGCTGGAATGGTATGATTTCGCGATCTATGGCTTTTTCGCGAGCATTCTCGCCGTCAATTATTTCCCGTCGGACAATCCTACCGTGTCCCTGATCGCATCCTTCGGCGCCTTTGCGGCCGGTTTCCTGATGCGCCCGGTTGGCGGCGCGCTGTTTGGACATATCGGTGATACAATCGGACGGAACCGGGCCCTGTTTCTGTCAATATTATTGATGGCCGTACCGACCGGGTTGCTCGCATTATTGCCAACCTATGAAGTCTGGGGGGTCTGGGCCGCGATTCTCGTCGTCGTGTTACGAATGGCCCAAGGCCTTGCCGTTGGCGGCGAATATACCGGCTCGATTGTTTACCTCGCCGAACATGCGCCGCCGCGGCGACGGGCTTTCATGACCGCCTTTCCGATGGCCGGCGCCACATTGGGTATTCTACTTGCCTCCGGCGTGGGGGCTTTTCTATCCTCTCTGCTCACGCCCGAACAATTATCGAGCTGGGGATGGCGCGCTGCTTTCGGCGTCGGCATACTTGTATCTGCGATTGGTTTCCTCATTCGTCGAGGGCTACCGGAAACCGAGATTCAAGCCCCGGAAACCGCACCATTAATCGCAGCCTGCCGCCATCACTGGCGTGGCATGGTTCAGGCTTTCGGGCTAGTGACAGGCGCGGCCGCCGGCTTTTATCTGGGGTTTATTTTCATTGTGACCTGGCTGGTTCAGACCGTTCATGAACCCCGCGCCACGGCGCTCGAAATCAACACGCTGGCGCTTGCGGTCATGCTCGTCACAATCCCGTTTTGGGCCTATGTCTCCGACCAGATCGGCCGCCGTCGAATGCTGGTTATCGGATATCTCGGAATGGTCGTCACAGCCTATCCCCTCATCTGGCTGATGTATCATCCAGTTCCAATGCTGATCACGATCGGCCAGATGGGTTTTGCCATTGTGCTGCCAATAGTCATGGCATCATTGCCGGCAACAATGGTCGAGCTGTTTCCAAGAACTGTCAGGTCAACGGCTGTCGGCTTGAGCTATAATCTGACATTTGCCATTTTTGGCGGAACCGCTCCGATGGTCGCGGTCTGGATCAATGCAAACAGCCATAATCCGCTGGGTTTTGCGTGGTATCTTGTCGGCCTGTGCGCAATATCGCTTATGTTCGCCATGAGAATTGCAAACCGCCATCATCTACCCCTGGCCGACCGGCATTTGGGCGAATAACAGCCCAGCCCGCCGTCACACGCAAACATGATTGCCGGACAGACGGATTTTCGCTTGCTAAGATGGCTGGAAATGGCCGCCGTGGCCGTCATACCTTGCCCTATACGTCGGGAGCAGATCGCCCCTTCTCTCAGGTCAGGATGGGGCGGTCGCACGCGGCCTGCCCGGCGCTGCAGCCATGGCGCCCTGACAGCGACACTGACCCGTCAGCTGACGTGCCGGGCATGTCACGCCCCATTCAATCAGGACATGTCTGACGCGTTCTGTTACCCGACGCCGAATCCGGCAATGGCGTATTCACCTCAGCGCTGCGATAGAAAGGCCGAGGCAACCTGATCGACACAGCGCAGCGTTGTCAAATCGGCCTCGCCCGTGACCCGGTTTTGAACCCAGCGCCGCTGAAATGCCAGTACTGCCAGATACGTCGCCGCGTCATAGGTTCCGGTTACATCGAGCTCATAGCCGATCGCGGCAAGCGCCTGCTGTAACCGCATCACCGGCGCGCCGGCATCACCGGTCCCGAGCCCACGACCGATCAAGGCTGGCGCAGGCATTGTCGCCGGTTTGCTGGCCGCATCATCGATGACCGCCGGCATGAGGCCGAGGCCAGCGTCTGCCAGCCGCCCCCAGGGAAAATGTTCGCCGGGGTCGGCTTTTCGGGCCGGCGCAATATCGGAATGTCCGACAATCCGGTCCTGCGGTACCTGCCAGCGCTGCTGTATCGCCAGGCCCAGTTCAATTACGGTTTCGATCTGGGCTGCGGGATAGTGAGGCAAACAGCCATCGGGCCGCCGGAAATCATGTCCCCCATTGACAATCTCGATGCCGATTGATCGCGAATTGAGGTCATCATCACCTTGCCAGCGACTGACACCGGCATGCCAGGCCCGCTTGTCTTCTGCCACTAACTGGCTGAGCCGGCCATCTTCCCAGACGAGGTAATGCGCCGACACTTCGGCCGTGGCATCGCACATTCTCGCGAGCGCCAACTCCCCGCTTGCCATGCCGGTATAGTGCAGAACGATCATATCGACGCTGGCACGCCGGTCATTAAAATTCGGACTGGGTGACCAGGCCGGCATCATTTCCGAACTCGCATCATTTTATCGCCATAGGCGGCTTCGGGAAGTTTCTCATTTGGCCGTACAAGAATGACAAAAACCCCACCCAACGAGATTGCGCCACCGATCACCAATTGCAAGCTGAGGACCTCGCCAAGCAGAACTACGCTCAACACGACACCCCAGACCGGCACCATCAGCGTCAAGGGGGATAATAGAGATACATCATATTTCCGGATCAGCAGATAGAAGCTGCCATGCCCAAATACGCTCACGCCAAGGATCGCAAAGGCTGTTGCGGCCCATACCGGCCAGCCGGATCCGATAAATAATGACAAATTATCGGTGCCGCCTTCAAACAGGGCCGACAAGACGAATAACGGAATCACGCTGAACGTACCGATCCAGGCCTGCATCTGCAACGCACCGATCTCGGGCATGCGTTTCATGATAATACCCGCCGCCGATGCAATCGCTGCGGCAAAGACAATATAGAGCAAGCCAAATGTGAAGTTGAAATTGGCCGGATTGAACGCAATCAAAACGGCTCCCGCGAAGGCCAGCATGATCCCTAAACCGCGTCGCCAACCGACCCGTTCGCCGAGAAACGCCATACTCATCAGCGTTGAAAACGGCACCCCGAGTTGTCCGACCACCGCAACCGAGCTCGCTTCGGATTGGGCAAGCCCCATAAATAATAGCGCGAAGTGAACAGCCCCAATCCCCATGGCAATCATAAATAAGGACAGCATGTGGCCGGGCACCGGTTTCAGAAAATAAACCAGAACCAGGGCAATACCGAGAAACCGCATCGCCGCAAAAAACAATGGTGGAATGCCGGCATCCGCAATCACCCAGCGGGTGACAACCAGATTCAGTCCCCATACGAAACAGATCAGGGCAAGAAGGGTAAAATCTTTAAACTGCATTTACACTGCCTAGCAGTCTTCGGTTCGCTTTCAATTGAAATTTACGAGCCGAAGCGTCAGGCTGCCGCTTTTGCGAGCGCCATAAACAGGGTCCGGGTCTGGGCATCAGCAGTTCCGGCGCCGCCCGGACGCTTGGCATCGCGTTCGATATCATGAATACGCTCGAGCAAACGCAACAGGCGTGGCATAGGCCATTTTTTCATTCGCGCCTCGAACGCTGCCCATTCCGACTGCCAGACCGGTGGCTTTAATTTCATCCCGACATTACCGCCGCCAAGCGCTCTGGCCGTCAGCATCCGGCTGGCTTCCATTTCAAACTGTCGCAACAGACCGATGGCCGACAGGCCGGCATCGATCACCCGGTCAAGCTCGGCCTGCGCCCCGGCGACATCGCCGCTTAGCGCCTTCATCACCGCCAGTCTGGCATTCTCGTCGGCATTCTCTTCACACAGATCACGAATATCCTGAACCGCAATAGGACGCCCCAGATCATGCGCATAGAGGGCAAGCTTTTCCATTTCGGCATTGGCGAGGCCACGATGACCCGGCAAAAAAGCAACAAAGGCGGTGAGCGCCTCGGGCGTAATGGCGACCTGCTGATCCTCGAGAAACCCTCTGATCCGGTTCTGAAGATCTACATGTGTGTCGGAAAACACATGCAGAGACGCCGTCCGGGCGGATGTTTCAAATAATTTTCTGAGCTTCGATCCCGCCTTAAGCGGCCGGCTCATAATAACCAGACGGGCGCCAAGCCGGCCCGGTGCCTGCTCTGCCATTTTGACAGCATCGGCCAATAGCGCGGTTAATTTGTCCCCTTTGGTCCGGATACGAAGTATTGTGGTCTCACCAAGTAATGACTGCGCCTCTAACGCGTCGAACAGGATCGCCGGCTCGCTCTTAACACTGTCCTCATCAAGGGTTACAAGCGCGCTTGGTCCCTCATTCCGCCAGACCGAAACGACCTGATCGGCAAGGTCGCCAACCACGCCCTCATCCTCACCGAAAACGAGAACAAATGGAATGTCGGGGTCCGCAGACCGGGCAAATGTCTCAGCGGCTTTACCCTGATACTTCATTCCCGGCGCGCAGCCTTTAACCGGAGATCGTCAACCAGACGGCGGGCCAGCACACTCATCGCACGATCGGTCGCATCGATTTGAGCCGGCAAATCGCCGAATGGCCGGTCAGGCACCTGAAAGCTGGTCTGGGCCTGCACGCGTCCTTCTATCGTCTCGCCATCGATATTCAGAACATATCTGGCGACCACGTTAACGTCTGTCCGGGCAGCCGATTCATCAGCCTGCAAGGCCAGCCGGTCGAGTTCCTCAACCAGATCAATCTCAAGCATGGCCGGACGATCGATTCCCGGAATACCAATTGCCAGGCGCTGGACCAGCGCTTTTCGCAAGGCATGACCACCTCTGCCGTCAATTCGCTCTATCGCAATCGGACCAGTGCCAGCATCTGTGGCATAAAGCGGCGTAAACCCGCACGCGGCGAGCAACAGACTCAGAGAAATTATGACAAACTGTTTCATGACACCACGATATTGACGATCCGCCCGGGAACGACAATCACTTTTTTGACCGATTTACCTTCGATATGCGCTGAAATGCCCGGGACCTCGAGGCACAATGTCTCGATATCGGCGGGAGCGGCGGTCTTTGCGACCATGATCTCACCACGCTTTTTGCCATTAATCTGTATCGGCATTGTCACCGTATTTTCGACCAGCAAGTCTGCCGAAGTCTGCGGCCACGGGGCGGCCGAGACGAACCCCGTTTCGCCCATAGCCTGCCAGCACTGTTCCGCCAGATGCGGCATGAAAGGCACAAGGCAGACCGCCAGCATTCGCGCACCTTCGCGACGCGCTGCGAGCAGGTCGCCGCCGCCGCCTTCGGCTTTTTTAAGCTGCGTTACCCATTCATGGATCGTTGCAATGGCGGAGTTGAAACGGAATTCTTCAATTGCCTTGTCAATGGCCTCGGTCGCTTTGTGCGATACGCGTCGCAGACTGGTCGCGGCATCGGACGACATGGCGGTGTCCGCCGATACCGGGTCAGAACCCAATGCCTCATAGATTGACCAGACGCGCTGCAGAAAGCGTGCAGCGCCCTCGGCACCAGCCTGTGTCCATTCGACATCGCGCTCCGGCGGGCTGTCTGACAGCACAAACCAGCGCGCCGTGTCGGCGCCATAGGTCGCAATAATAGCATCCGGATCAACCGTATTTCGCTTCGATTTGGACATCTTCTCGACCGGCCCAACCGTAACCGGCTTGTCAGTCGCAATCTCATACCAACTGCCATCCCGGCGCACGACCTCATCTGGCGGCAGCCAGCGGCCATCGGCGGCGCGATAGGTCTCATGCGTCACCATGCCTTGTGTAAACAGGCCGGCAAATGGCTCGCCATCAGGCAGATCAAGTTCACCGACATCACGCATCGCCCGGCTAAAGAAGCGCGCATAGAGCAAATGCAGAACGGCATGCTCGACCCCGCCAATATACTGGTCGACCGGCATCCAATAGGCCCGTTCGGCCGAGTCGGAAACGCTTGCAAAACGGGCAAAATACCAGCTCGAATCGTTGAACGTATCCAGCGTGTCGGTCTCTCGTTCGGCATCGCCACCACAGACCGGACATTTAGCTTTCTTCCAGCTCGGATGGTGCGCCAGCGGATTTCCGGGTTTTTCGAAACTGACATCATCCGGCAGCCGCACCGGCAAATCGCTCTCCGGTACCGGCACCACACCACATGTATCGCAATGAATAACCGGTATCGGACAGCCCCAATAGCGCTGCCGCGAAACACCCCAGTCACGCAATCTGTAATTGATTTTGCGCTCGCCATCGCCAGATTTTGCCAGTGTTTCAATCGCCGCGGCTTTTGCCGCCTCGATCGACAAGCCATCCCAGTCGCCGGAATTCATAATCGATCCCGGACCGGTATAGGCCTCGGTCATATCGGCACCGGCGCCTGTCTGCACCCATTGCAAGCTGTTTTCAGTGCCTTTCTCGGCAACCGGCTTTACCACCGGATAGATTGGCAAATCGTATTTTCTGGCGAAATCAAAATCCCGCTGATCATGCGCCGGGCACGCAAAAACGGCGCCCGTTCCATAGCCCATAAGGACAAAATTCGCGATCCATACGGGCAATTCGACACCCGGCTTTAACGGATGCGCCACCCACAGCCCGGTCTCATACCCGATCTTCTCGGCTTTTTCGATATCGGCTTCAGACGTCCCGACCTTGGCACATTCTGCCCGGAAAGCGGCAATCTCGGCATTATCTTCGGCGAGCTTTAGCGTCAGCGGATGATCCGGCGACAAGGCCAGAAAGCTCGCCCCATGCAAGGTGTCAGGGCGGGTCGTAAAAATATCGATTCCTGTCGCGAAATCTGTCGCGCTAGACGGCGAAAATTTGAAGCGCATCTGCAGACCGTCAGACCGACCGATCCAGTTGGCCTGCATCGTGCGGACTTTTTCCGGCCAACGCTCGAGTTTCTGCACCTTCTCGAGCAGATCATCGGCATATTCGGTAATCCGGAAAAACCACTGGGTCAGCTCGCGTTGCTCGACCGGTGCGCCAGACCGCCAGCCCTTGCCATCGATAACCTGCTCATTTGCGAGAACGGTTTGATCGACCGGATCCCAGTTCACCTTAGAGGCTTTCCGGTAAACAAGGCCTTTGGTGAGGAACTTCAGGAACAGACGCTGCTGCTCGCCATAATAATCGGGATCACAGGTTGCAAACTCGCGTGACCAGTCAAGTGACAGGCCGAGCTTCATAAATTGCGCCTTCATCGCCGCAATATTGGCATAGGTCCAGGTGCCGGGATGCACCCCGCGCTCCATCGCCGCGTTTTCTGCCGGCATGCCAAATGCATCCCAGCCCATCGGGTGCAGGACATTATAGCCCTTGGCCATTTTGTGACGCGCGACGACGTCTCCCATGGCATAATTCCGGACATGGCCGATATGCAGCCGGCCGGACGGATAGGGAAACATCTCTAGAATATAGGCTTTCGGCGCAGCGCCGGCCTGCGCAGGAGACTTTGCGCGAAACAAATCATCCGCTGCCCAGGCCTCGCGCCACTTCGCTTCCGCCACCTGCGGATCATACCGAGACGCCATGTCTAAGCCCTCATTCTAATAAAGACTCTTAATCGAGTTCAGCTGATTTGAGATTACGTGCGCGCATCAGAATGGCATTTTCCAACTGAATGCTGGTATCGTCTGACGCATCAATGTCGACCCATTCACCATTGCGTTTTGCCTGGCGGAAAACCGCCACTTTTACGCCATCGGCACGCAGTCTGGAATCAAGAATATAGACGGTCGTTTTAATCCGCTCGTCCGGCGCAACCTCATATGTTTTCCAGTCATATATGATAATGCCGCCAAATGGATCAGCACTAATCACGGGCATATCGGCAAATGTATCGAGGCTCGCACGCCACAGATACGGGTTCGCACCGCCGGAAATATCCTCAACAATCTGGCGCTCGCGCTCATCATCGCCGCCCATTGCACAACCGGACACAATCAATAAGCTAGTTAAAACACCGGCAATCGCTGCAGTTATTTTCATTTGATCTATTCCCACTGGTAAATGCGTGACGACAATTGTCCTCTATAGCATTAGAAACCATCGCTGCCAGTGGCGATCTGCGTTCAAGGGCCAAGGAATTAAAAAAGAAACCAGGATGATGTTCTTTCGATATCTTACAATCGCGCTGGCATTTGCGATGCCAGCGGCCGCAGAGCCGCTAAATCCGGTCCGTATACAGCTGGATACGGAGCTGATTCTGGTCGCTCCGCTGGCGAGCGATGATAATGGCGCGGCTCAAACCGAAGGACCATTGGGCGAGATCGGGATAACGGGGCGTGTTGAAAAACTACTTGATAACGGTCTTCGCCTCCGCGGCTATGGGGCGCTGCGCGCCCAGAAAGATCACCCGCAGCGCCCTGGTGGCGCTGGATCATTTGGCAGTCCGACGACCGTCCCGACGGCATTTCCGGGCGCCTTCTCAGGATTATCCGAGGGACCAGGCCTGATATCAGATGGTTTGCGGGGGCGCGTCGAAGCGGCCTTTTTCCAGATTGACGGGGGCTATGGCGAGGTCCGCCTCGGTAAAGATCGCGGGGTTGCTGCGCGGTTCTTCGAGGGTGCACCGACCGTTCTCGACTTTGCCCGTCTCGATACGCCACTGCTTGATCCGTCGGGTCTTGGCATCATAAAATCGCGCCACGACCTGACCGGACCAAGCGCCAAAATATCTTATGCCAGCCCTCGTCTTCTCGGAATACGCGCCGGCCTGTCCTACACGCCGACAGTTTCGGCGGACGGGCTCGACCGGCGCACCGGTATCGATGCAAGCAATTCTGACGAAAGAATGCGCCATGCCACGGAATTTGCGCTCAACAGCCGGCATCTGCTGCGGCAGGCTGATATCCGGATCGATACCAGCCTCGCATGGTCACGCGCGACTCGTAACAATACCCAACTCGCTGACGCCGAGCGTAATATTGATACATTCTCGGCCGGTAGTCTGGTTAAATGGTCGGATATACTGATCGGCGCATCCTGGCTCGATAGCAATAATGGCCGTCGTGATTCGGCTTATGAAGCGTGGAGCGCGGGCGTTGAAACCTCCTGGCAAGGGCTTGACTGGTCTGTGGAACACGGCCGGGCAAATGATAAGGGTATCGGGCTGAACACCGAAAGCTGGCGGCTCGCCGGCGCCTGGCAGCCAAACCGCGACATAAAAATCGCACTGGCCCTGACAAATGAAGACTTAAGCAAGTTTGATTATGATGCTTCATCGACCGGCCTTGTGTTCGAAATCACACTATCCAAAAAAATACTCCACCTTGACAGAAATTAAGCTTTCAGTTGCCAGCTTTTTTGTTAAAGAGGGGAATGAAAGTTTTATCCGCTCTCCTTACACTTACAGTTGCGCTGCCAGCGACCCTCGGGTTTTCGGCATCGGCGCAGGAGAGCATGCTCGAAATGCCGGCGCCGTCATTGGCCGAAACAGAGCAGGCGCAGCCGGACTGGTATCAGCAATTTACCTTTTCGAGCAACGATATCGCTTCACCCGTATGGTATGATGAGGTCGCCCAGTCGATTAACCTGTCCTGGGTTAAAGGCGACCGCTGGAGTGTCAGCGTCGACCTGACCTCACGCGAGGATGCCGCCCATCTCGCCAGTAGCGAAGAAATGGCAGCCGGTGCCGATTTCAAAATCACCCCGCGAATTAGCGTTGGTGGTGAAGTGATGGTCGGAACCAAAGCGTCGGAATCTCCGCAATTCTTCAATCAGGAAGAAGTTGAAACCGGCATCCGGCTACGCTCGGCATTCCGGTTTTAATCACCTGACTATGCAACTGTAAGTATCTTGCCAACGGTATCACCGGCGGATTAGGCCTTTGCGCCGCGTTTACCGCCACCATAGGCCGGGTTTTCCAGAGCCGACGCTTCATCAAGCGGCCAGCGCGGTCTTGCCGACACATAAAGCCCCTCCGGATCAACCAGCCCTGCCGCGAAACGTTCCGCGCCGGCCAGCGCGATCATAGCCGCATTGTCGGTGCAATAGTGCAAAGGTGGCGCAATCAATTCGGCGCCGGCCGCTTGTGCGGTGACGTCCAGCGCCGCGCGCAAGGTCTTGTTTGCAGCGACCCCTCCGGCCACGACGAATCGCTTCACACCATGCGTGTCCCCGTCGAACACGGCTAGCGCACGGGCTGCTTTCTCCTGGAGGCAATCAGCGATTGCGGCCTGAAAGCTGGCACATAGATCAGCAATCGCGGTGGGATCATCCTCAATCGTGGCAGCAATCCGGGCTGTCGCGGTCTTCAAACCGGCAAAGCTGAAATCGAGACCGGGTCGATTTAGCAATGGACGCGGCAGATCGAACCGCGTCGGATCGCCATTAGCTGCGATACGTTCAATCGCAGGACCGCCGGGAAATCCCAGTCCCAATTGTTTGGCAAGCTTGTCAAAGGCCTCGCCAGCCGCATCATCAATTGTGGTTCCCAGCCGCTTATAATCCCCGAGCCCGCGAACATCGATGAACTGGCAATGACCGCCCGATACCAGCAAGAGCAGATAGGGAAAGTCGCAGGTCTGGCTTAGTCGCGGCGAAAGCGCATGGCCTTCGAGGTGGTTCACCGGAATGAATGGCCGGTCGGTCGCCATCGCAATCGCCTTGCCCGTCATCATCCCGACCATGACCCCGCCAATAAGGCCGGGACCTGATGTTGCAGCAATTGCGGACAAATCGTTCAAGCCAATCCCCGCCTCCGCCATGGCCTGCTCGACAATCCGGTCACAAATCTCGGCATGGGCGCGGGCGGCAATCTCCGGGACGACGCCGCCATAAGGGGCGTGTTCTTCAATCTGGGTTCGCACGACATTCGACAGAACACCGACCCGGCCGTGCTCAATGCGGACGACCGCAGCCGCGGTTTCATCACAGCTACTTTCAATACCCAGGACAGTAATCATCTGCGTCATGCCAGTGCTATAAGACGATGCCTGATGACAAGAAAGCAATTTCGCTATTCTTCGAGAAAGTGATACACTTCGATATCAGATCGACTTGCATCGCGAGACGGGCTCGCTTAGCTGAAGCAAAGATCAGACAGGACCCTTTATGACAAATCCTCAGACGCTCCGCATCGCCACTCGAGGGTCTCCGCTAGCACTTTATCAAGCGAACCAGATTGCCGGCGATCTCGAAAAAGTATCGGGCGGCAAGATTGTCGGGGAGATCGTCACCTTCACGACAAAAGGCGATCAACTGACCTCCGAACGTCTGATTAATTCTGGCGGCAAAGGCCTGTTCACGCGTGAAATAGATCATGCTGTCGACACGGGCGCCGCGGATATTGGCGTTCATAGTCTGAAAGATGTCCCAAGCCTGCTGCCGCCCGGCCAGGAGCTTGTTGCCTATACCGAGCGGGTCGATCCCCGCGACGGCCTGGTTACATTATCCGGGGTCAAATCGGTGCGGGATTTGCCGGCCGGTGCAACCGTCGGCACCGCCAGCCTACGGCGTGAAGCCCAAACGTTGGCATTACGCCCGGATCTAAACGTCATCTCATTCCGGGGCAGCGTTCAGACCCGCCTCGCCAAACTCGAAGCCGGCAATGCGGATGCGACATTTCTGGCCATGGCGGGACTCGAACGGCTTGGTCTTGGCGAACAGGCCGAGGCCATCGCGATTGAAGACATGCTGCCGGCTGCCGGACAGGGGATTATCGTTGTCGCCGGTCGCCCTGATCGCCTCTCCGGTGATGCGCTTGCTGCTCTGACAGCACTCGATCATATCCAGACCCGCAAGGCAGCCATGGCCGAGCGGGCCTTTCTCGCCGAGCTTGACGGATCCTGCCGGACTGCGATGGCCGCTCATATGTGCTTAGGCAGTCACAATTGGCAGTTCCGCGCCGAAGTTCTAAGCCCGGATGGCCAGACAAAATGGCAAGCAGAGGCCAGCATCCTGATCGGGGCGACCTCGAAAGAGCTCGCCGAACTGGGCCGTTCCGTTGCGATCGGTCTGCGCGAAGATGCCGGTGGTAACCTTCCAACTTTCGAGGACTAGTGAGCACCGCGCCGGCCATCATCACACGGGCGCAGCCTGGGGCAGCTGAAACGGCTGCACTGGTCGCACAGCTCCGATTACAGCCGATTATCAGCCCGGCCTTACAACTTGCAGCCTCGCCAGACGTTACATTACCCGACCTCGGCGCCTATTCGGGACTGGTTTTTACCAGCGCCAATGGTGTTCGTTTTTTCGCCGAGCGCCACGCCCGTCGAGACCTTACCGCCTGGTGCGTTGGTCCGGCAACGCTGGCGGCGGCCGCCGCCGCAGGCTTTTCCGACCGACAGGCCTCGGCCGGCGATGCAAAAGACCTCGCGGCCTTGATTATGCGCGCCCGCCCCGCTTCGGCCGGCCCCCTGCTGCATATCGCAAACCGTGCCGCCCGCGGTGTCCTTGCCGAGCAGCTGAGCAGCAATGGCTATCAGGTCAGTTTCTGCCCGCTTTACCACGCAAAACCAGCCGCATCACTCAGCCCCGAAGCCTTACAGGCCATAAGCCAGAGCGGGCGTTGCCATCTGATTATTCATTCGGCCAAAGGCGCTGATGCATTCTGCCAGCTCGCCAAACATCTGCCGCTGGCCCACCTTGTTGCAACAGCGATCTCCAAGCAGGCCGCCGGACCATTGAAAAACTTGACCTTAAATGCCATTCATATCGCAGCAGCGCCGAATGAAACCGCCTTGATGGCAAAACTTGCGGCCGTTGCCACGCAGTCAGTCTGATGTCATTTGATCTTCATCTGTTCAGAATAGAAAACGAGAGAACCAACAGCGAGACAATCCCGGTTTATGAATGAGCCAGACCCCCCTATTGATGCTGAGTTTGAAGCGGTCAGCCCGGAACAGAGCCGTCTCGGCCTGCCCTTCCGGGCCGTCTGGCTCGTCTTCGCGATTATCAGCATGGTCGCACTCGGGCTGCTGGCAACCGCAGTTTTCGGTCTGAAAGGGTTAGATACCGGCGCGGCGCTATCACCGGATAGCCCAACTCCGCAGGCACCCGAAGTCCAGGCCCCGCTTTCAACCGACCATGACGAACCGGCGTCGGAACTGGCCCGTCTCAATCAGCAAGTTGAAAGCATGGCAATTGAACTCGACAATATGGCCCGTCTTATTGAGACGCAGTCCGAGACGATTAACAGCCTGCTGGGCCAGTCCCAGCGCCTTGAGGCGCTTTCTGCCAATCAGGACGTGCTCGTCGCAGCGATAAACCAGCTTCAGCAACCGTCAGACCCCGCTCCGGATGCCTCGGCCTTAAGCGCTCAAAGCGGTGATGATCATCATAGCGGGACGGCGGGCGACGGCATCGCGGCCCTCCCCGCGCAGGCAGCTGCGGGAGGACCCGGCGAGAGTACATCACCGGCCGGCGCAACAATGCCGGATACGCTGTTAAATGCGCCGGCACAAACCGATATTGGCATCGACGCATTAAGAGGCGATCTTGCCGATATCAGAACCCAGCTTGCAGCCCTGTCGGCGCAGCCCGCCCCCTCGCAGCTGGACCAGGCGGCACTGGCATTGATGATGATAGATGGGGCGTCGGCACGCGGCGCGGCGTTCACACTTGGCTTTCAGCAACTCTCGATGGCGCTTCCCGATGATCCGGGCGTCGCCGCGCTTGCCGACGTTTCCAATACGGGCGTGTCGACAATGGATATGCTGGCCGAAGAATTTGGCATTCTGAAAGCCCGGATCCTGGATTATGAAACCCGCAACACACGTCATGAACCCGGCTGGATGACCACCTTATTCGGTGACAGCATCAGAATCCGGCAGACCGCCCCAACCACGCTCGGCACCCGGCTCGACAGCGTCGCTACCGCGCTCGCTGCCGACGATCTCGGCTTGGCCATCGCCAATCTCGAAACGCTCGACCCGGAATTGCGGCGCCCCTTTGAAGCGTGGCTCGAACAAGCGCGGAACCGGCAAAAACTCGATCAAATACTGCATCAGCTCCGTTTAACACTGATCTCGAAAGGGCAGCCATGATCATGCTCCTTGTCGCCGTTCTGGTGGTTATACTTACCGGTCTTTTTGTGCTTTGGGCCGCGCGCCTGCCCGGCGAGATCATTATCGATCTCGGCACCGGCACGGCCTTCGAAATCAAGCTGGTGGTGGCACTATTAGGTCTGGCGCTAATCGGTGTGCTGGTCGCTGTAATCTGGTCGTTTCTCGTGCGACTTATCAAATTCCCCGGACACCTTAATCGCATACGCCATGTCACCCGCGTTCGTGACGCTAATAAGGCACTGGCCGAAGGCCTTCTGGCGGCCGAAGCCGGCGATGCTGCACTGGCAGCCAAGCTTGGCCGGCGCGCACAGGCATATGCCGATGACGACCGGCTGAAATTGTTACTGGAGGCCCGTATTGCGGAGGTTTCCGATAATTGGGCGGCCGCTGAGAGTGCCTGGGGGCAATTGGCGCGTCTACCGGGCGGTCAGCTTGCCGGCCTGAGAGGTATCGCCGCGGCTGCAAGTGCACGAGGTGACAGGCTGTCAGCCGAAGCCCGGGCCCGCGAAGCACTGGAGTTTAAATCATCAGCGGAGTGGCCGTTTGAGTCCCTGTTTGACAGTCAGGTTTCAGCGCATCAATGGCGTGCTGCGCTTGATACGCTGTCAATTGGCGAACGGCGCGGCCTGCTCGCCGAGCAAACCGCGAAACGCCGGCGCGCTGTCTTGCTGACCGTCAACGGCCTCGACCAGCTGGAAAAAGACCGCAGGGCCGCCACCGGCGCCTTCAGCGATGCGACCCGGCTGGCTCCGGGTTTTGCACCTGCCGCCTTCTTCACAGCGCGACATCTCGCAAATGACCGAAAATTCAAACTGGCGCAGAATACGATTGAGACCGCGTGGAAAAGCCGGCCGCACCCGGCGCTTGCACACCTCCTGAGACAGATGGAGA